>JADFJG010000005.1 GCA_022566265.1 Pseudomonadota bacterium
CGGCGCGGGCGGCGGGAAGGCCCCGCCCGGCGCTGAGCGTGGTGCCGCCGGCGGCGCCAAGTGGGCGTGCCCCGGCGTCGCCCCTGGCCCGGCGTATGGCCAGGGACGCCGGCGTCGATCTCACCCTGATGACCGGCACCGGCCCCCATGGACGGATCGTCAAGGCCGATGTGGAGGCGGCGCTCGCCGGCCCCGGCGCGCGCGCCGTGCCTGGCGGTGGCGGCATCCTGGCCGGCGCCGGGGCGACATTCGCCGCCGCCGCCCCGACCGTCGTTCCCCACACCACCATGCGCAAGGTGATCGCCCGGCGCATGGCGGAGTCGATGAATACCGCGCCGCACTTCTATGTCACCGTCGATTGCGACATCGACGCGCTGCTCGAGACCCGCAAGGAACTCAAACAGATGGGCGAAGACACCACGGTCTCGGTCAACGATTTTCTCATCCGCGCCGCCGCGTTAGCGCTCCTCAAGGTGCCGGAGGCCAACACCGCGTGGAGCGACGAAGGGGTGATCCAATATGACGCCGCCGATGTCGCCGTCGCCGTGGCCTTCGACGGCGGCCTGATCACGCCGATCGTCCGGTCCGCCGACAAGAAGGGGCTGGCGGTCATATCGCGCGAGATGAAAGACCTGGCGGCGAGGGCGCGGGGTAACAAGCTGGCCCCCGAGGAGTATCAGGGCGGCACCTTCACCCTCTCCAATCTCGGCATGTTCGGGGTGCGGGAATTCACCGCCATCATCAATCAGCCCCAGGCCTGTATCCTCGCCGTCGGCGCCGGCGAGCCGCGCCCGGTGGCGATCGACGGCGATCTCGCCATCGCGACGATGATGAGCGCCACCCTATCGTGCGATCACCGGGTGGTCGACGGCGTCATCGGCGCCCGCTTCATGGCCGCGTTCAAGACCCTGATCGAACATCCCGTGCGGCTGGTGTTGTAGGCGGGCGGGGTGGCCGATACTTCCTTCGATGTGATCGTCGTCGGCGGCGGCCCGGGAGGCTATGTCGCGGCGATCCGCGCCGCCCAGCTGGGCATGACGACGGCGGTGGTGGAGCGCCAGCATCTCGGCGGGGTGTGCCTCAATTGGGGCTGCATCCCGACCAAGGCGTTGCTGCGCGCGTCCGAGCTTCACCATCTCATCGGCCGCGCCGATGAGTTCGGGCTGAGCGTCGAGGGCGTATCCGTCGATATCAAGAAGATGGTGGCGCGTTCGCGCGCCGCCGCCGACCGGCTGTCGAAAGGCGTCGGCTATCTCTTGAAGAAGAACAAGGTGACGGTGTTCGACGGCCATGGCCGCCTCGACGGACCGCCTTCCGGTGGCGGGCGCAAGGTCAAGGTCGAGAAGGACGGCAAGGCCGTGGCCGGGCTTTCGGCCAGGCACATCATCCTCGCCACCGGCGCCCGCGCCCGCGCGCTACCGGGGCTCGAGCCCGACGGCAAGCGGATCTGGACCTATATGGAGGCGATGGTGCCGGACGCCCTGCCGGAGTCGCTCCTGGTCGTCGGCTCGGGCGCCATCGGCATGGAGTTCGCGAGCTTCTATCGCGACCTCGGCGCCGAGGTGACGGTGGTCGAGGCGCTGGACCGCGTTTTGCCGGTGGAGGACGAGGAAATCTCCGCCTTCGCCCACAAGGCCTTCGAGAAGCAGGGCATGACCATCCACCTCGCGGCCAAGGTGACGGAGCTGAAAGCCGCCAGGAACAATGTCAAGGCGACGGTGGATCTCGGCGGCAAGTCCCGAAACATCACGGTGGAGCGGGTGATCCTCGCGATCGGCATCGTCGGCAATGTCGAGGACCTCGGGATCGAGGACACCGGGGTCGAGGTCGAGGACAGCCATGTCGTCATCGACCGGTGGTGCGAGACCGGCGAGCCGGGGGTCTACGCCATCGGCGATCTGGCGGGACCGCCGTGGCTGGCCCACAAGGCGAGCCACGAAGGGGTGGTGTGCGTCGAGCGCATCGCCGGGCTCGACGGCGTCCATCCCCTTAACGCCGGCGACGTGCCCGCCTGCACCTACTGCCGGCCGCAGGTGGCGAGCGTCGGCCTGACCGAGAAGGCGGCCAGGGAGCAGGGCATCGAGGTCAAGATCGGCCGCTTCCCCTATGCCGGCAACGGCAAGGCAATTACCCTTGGCGAGCCCGAGGGTCTGGTCAAGACCCTGTTCGACGCCAAGACCGGCGCCCTGCTCGGCGCCCATATGATCGGCGCCGAGGTGACCGAGTTGATCCACGGCTTCGTCCTCGCCAGAACGCTGGAGACCACCGAGGCCGAGTTGATGGCGACCATCTTTCCCCACCCGACCCTTTCCGAGACCCTCCATGAATCGGTCCTTGACGCCTATGGCCGGGCGATCCATTTCTAAGGTGCCGGGGGGTAGGATGCCGAAAGGAACGGATTTCGCATGAGTGAGGTGCTTGATATCGGCCGTTCGTCGGGGCGCCGTCCGCCGGGGGGGTCGCCGAAGCCCCGGTGGCTCAGGGTCAAGGCGCCGACGTCCCCGGCCTATCACCACACCAGATTGCTGATGCGCCGGCTCGGCCTCAACACCGTCTGCGAGGAAGCGGCCTGCCCCAATATCGGCGAGTGCTGGGCGCGGGGACACGCGACGGTGATGATATTGGGCAGCGTCTGCACCCGGGCCTGCGCTTTCTGCAACGTCGCCACCGGCCGGCCCGATCTCCTCGATCCGCATGAGCCGGACCATCTGGCCGAGGCGGTGGCGGAGTTGGGCCTCGGCCACGTCGTCATCACCTCGGTCGACCGCGACGATCTCGATGATGGCGGCGCCGGCCAGTTCGCCCGATGCATCAGGCGCATCCGCGACACCTCGCCCACCACCACGATCGAGGTGCTGACCCCCGATTTCCTCAAGAAAGACGGCGCCGTCGAGACCGTGGTCGAGGCCGGCCCCGATGTCTACAACCATAACCTCGAGACCGTGCCGAGGCTCTATCGCCCGGTGCGTCCGGGCGCGCGTTATGACCACTCGCTCGGCCTCCTTGGCCGGGTCAAGCAGCTCGATGGGGCCATGTTCACCAAGTCGGGCCTGATGGCCGGGCTCGGCGAGAGGCGCGGGGAAGTGCATGAGGTGATGGACGATCTCCGCGCCATGGACGTCGATTTCCTCACCATCGGTCAGTATCTGCGCCCGACCGCGCGCCACATCGCCGTCGATCGCTACGTCACGCCCGAGGAGTTCGACGACTACCGGGAGAAGGCGTTCGCCAAGGGCTTCTTGATGGTTTCGGCCTCGCCGCTGACCCGCTCGTCCTACCACGCGGGGGACGATTTCGAACGCCTCCGCGAGGCCAGGCGGGTGTTGCTCGCCGGCGGATAAAGAACGAAATGCCGGTCCACGCGGAAAAACGGGTCCTTCCCTTCAGCCCTCGGCAGCTCTTCGATCTCGTCGCCGATATCGAGGCGTACCCTCGGTTCCTGCCGTGGTGCGCGGCGGCCAGGGTGCGCGACCGCGAGGGCGACGTGCTCTATGCCGACATGGTGATCGGCTATCGCATGATCCGCGACCGCTTCACCTCCAGGGTGACGATGACGCCGCCAGTGGCGGGGGATAGGCGACAGGGCGGCGGGGAGGCCGGGGTGTGGCGCATCGATGTCTTCTATATCGACGGACCGCTCAAGTACCTGCAGAACCACTGGGTCTTCAGGCCCGCCGATGGCGGCGGCTGCGAGATCGATTTCTTCGTCGATTTCCAGTTCCAGTCGCGCCTCTTCGAACGCCTCATCTCGCCGCTGTTCAACGAGGTGGTGCGCCGCATGGTGACCGCCTTCGAGGTCCGGGCGCAAATCGTCTACGCGCCCCACCAGGCGGAAGCCCAGGAGAGAAAAGCGCCTGACGGGCAGGTCCGGCTTACCGTCCCCGATGAGAGCGCGCGCGCCGGCGCCAAGGGGTGCGGTGCCGATGATGGCGCCAAGCGCAGAAACGTGTTTCCCTAGTGCTGACTTATCAAACGCTGATATTGCCGATAGCGCCTTAATTGGAACCGAAAAACATGAACGATGGACTTGCCGGACTGGCTGAGGATTACGGGCTCGAGCCGATGAGTTTTGTCGCCGGGGGGGTGGGCAAACGATCCGTGGATCTCTACATCGGCGACAAGATCGCCGCCGGCGACATCGACCTGTTGCGGGCTCACGGCATCACATCGGTGCTCAACACCGCGGTGAATGTCGACTTCAACTATGTCAACCGACAGGTCGACGCCCATCCCGGTGGAAATGTTCTGATGTTCGGCCACTCACCGATCCGCATGGCGAAAGTCGGCATGATAGACGGCCCCGGAAATCTCCCCAGCCTGTTGCTGGCGGCGTGCCATACGGTGGAAGGACTGTTGCACCAGGACAGCCCGACGAAAGCGAGCCACCCGCGGCACAAGCCGGGCAACCTCTTGATTCACTGCCGTGCCGGCCGCAGCCGGTCGGTGATTGTCGCGGCCCTGTATCTGCATGCGAAGTACCCGGAAAAGTGGCCCAGCTTCGAGCGAACCCTCGACCATGTGCGGGAGCAGCGCGGTATGCCTCTCGAAGATTACGAAAAGGTGCCGACACCGGCGATGATGGAGCTTGCCTACGCCATTTTGGAAGAGGTGCGGATCAGCGGCCGGCCACTGTTCCCGATAAGCTGATCGTCTTATTGGAGTCCGTCGCCGAACGCGTGTCTACGCGGCGAGATTCTTGCCGGTTTCGCAATCGAAGAAATTCAGGGATTCGCGCTCGAAGTGGAGCCACAGGGGATCGTTCGTTGCCATCTGGAAGAAACCCGGCTGCAGCACGGTAAGCTTTAGCCGGTCCGACGATGTCTTGATGACCGTCTCCGATCCGGTGGGCTGGACCGCGTCGATGCGGACCTTCAGCCAGCCTTCCTTCTCGGTCTTCGAAAGCTGGATGGCCTCCGGCCGCAAGGTGGCGACGACGGATCCATTCCTGACATCCAGGTCAGCTTCGACGGGCACCGAGTAGTCGCCGAAATCGACCCTGGTTTCGCCATTGCCGCCGCGGACCGTGCCATCCAACCGGTTGATCCTCGGGTTGCCGACGAACTCGGCGACAAAGAGCGACGCCGGCCGATGGTAGATGTCATAGGGCGACGCCTGTTGCTGAACCACCGCCTTGTCCATGACCACCACCGTGTCCGACAGCGTCAGCGCCTCGACCTGGTCGTGGGTGACGTATACGGTGGTGGCCTCGAGGTCCTTGTGCAGCCGCCTGAGTTCGCCCCGCATGTCGACCCGCAGCATGGCGTCGAGATTGGACAAGGGCTCATCCATCAACAGGATCGTCGGCTCCATGGCGATGAGCCGGGCCACCGCCACCCGCTGCTGCTGTCCACCGGACAGTTCCGACGGGTAGCGGTCCCGTAATTCCTCGAGCTGCACCTTTTTCAATGCCTGTTGGAGCTTTCGTTCAATATGTTCGCGGGACAGCCGGGCATGCTCCAGCCCCAAGGTGATGTTGCGCTTGACGGTCATGTGCGGCCACAGGGCGTAGCTCTGGAAGATCAAGCCGAGATTGCGATTTTCCGGCGGTACCAGCACGCCCTGTTCACGCGAGAAGACCAGCCTATCGGCCAGGTGGATTTCCCCACGATCGGGCTCTTCGAGGCCGGCGATAAGACGAAGCGTGGTGGTCTTGCCGCAGCCCGAGGGGCCGAGAATCGTGAGAAAATCCCCTGGCTCCACCAGGAGGTCCATGTTTTCCACGGCAACTTCCTTGCCGTATGTCTTGCGGACCCCGGTGAGTCGAATGTCTTCCATCAGCCGACCGCTCGATTCCCCGGCTAACTCGCGGATTCCACGGTCCAGAAGTCCCGGATCTTGGGCGCTTCCCTCCAAATGAAGTCGGGATCCGAAATCCAGCCCTTCATCGTATTCCAGAGTTCGCCACCCTCGGCAAGGGGCACGTCTGTTCGCGCGCTTACCGTGCCGGGCTCATGATAGGGCGCGAATCCCTGCAGCAGTTCGAGGCTCTTGCCCTTGGAGTACGGCTTCTCGAGTTTGGTGTCCTTGGTGATCTTGGTGCTGCCCAGAAGATAGGCGATGAAGACCTTGGCGGCATTGGGGTGAGGCGCCTGGCGGGCGATGGCCCCATAGGTCGGGTAGATCGCCATGGGCACCGGATCGAGGTCCTTCAAAATCCGATTGACGTAGCCCTTGCTTTCGTTGCGCACGATCTTGCCCATCTGGGTAAAGCCGATCAGGGGTTTCTTCTGCCCCTTCTTGCCCGACGCCCGGGCCAGCTTCGATCCGGATTTGAAGATCACGGCGCCGTTTTTCAAGAAGCGGCGCCAGAACTCGTAGCCGGCGTTGGGGATGCCCGGGCTCAATTTAATATCCTTGCCGGTGTGGCGCTTGTAGGCGGCCGCCATCTCGTCGGCGTGTTGGACGTAGACGCCGACGCTCATCAGCGTGGACAAAGACGCCAGGGGATTCTTGATGGCGATCTTGCCCCTGAATTTGGGCTCGGTGAGTTCCCAGATGTTCTTGACCGGCGGCGCGTCCGGGTAGGCTTCGCCGTTGTAAAGGAACACCATCCCTTCGATCCTGGTGACCAGCAACGGTTCCTTGAGCGCCTTCGGGATTAGAGCTTCGTAGGCATCGGGAACGTAGTTGACGAGCCGGTTCTTGTTCAACATCTCGTTGATCATCGCTCCGGCCCCGCCGGTGAATATGACGTCGACGTTGTAGACCTCGGCTTCCATCTCGCGGATCGCCT
The DNA here is from genome assembly GCA_022566265.1 of Pseudomonadota bacterium. Lineage (GTDB taxonomy): Bacteria > Pseudomonadota > Alphaproteobacteria > SMXQ01 > SMXQ01 > JACZQV01. The sequence continues at coordinate 6,734 of JADFJG010000005.1, forward strand.
TCTCCACGGTCTTGGCCGAGCCGAGGTCGAAGCCCTTGACCTTGATTTCCGGGTACAAGGCATTGAACGACTTGGCGATCTTGGCGATACGCGAGGACGAGGAATAAACCACGACTTCCCCCTCCGCCTTCGCTTTTTTCACGATCTCGGCCCAATTTTCCTTGCCGGTGTCATAGGGGCCGAGCTTGGCCGCCTTGAGCCAAGCGTCCATTTCCGGCGGAACCGGTGCGGCCGTCGCCGGCGCCGAGGTCGCCGTTAATAGTCCGGCAACGAGAACGGCGCTAAGTCCATATTGTAAGCGTTTCATTATGTTCTCCCTTTGGTTACGAGGACAATTGTCTCCCAGTGATGGCACAATTTTCAGGTTTGGCGCAATCCCATGAGGCTGGCGGCGCCAAAACTACGACGTACCAGTATGTTAACCGCAATAACGATCAATACCAAGATCAAGGTAGCCGCGGCGGCATGCTGGGTCTGGTCTTGATCGTTGTACCCGAATATTAGGCCGGCAAGCACCTGGGTCGAGGGGGTCACCAACAGAATGATCAGCGACAGCTCGCGCATGGCGGTGATGAAGGTCAACATCATGCCGGCCATGATGCCGCTGGTCGACAGCGGCACGATGATCTTGGACATGCGCTTCATCCAGCCGATACCCTGCGCCCGGGCGGCCTCCTCGAGGGATTTGTCGATCTGGTGCATGGCGGCGATGCCGGTTCGCGAGGTGAAGGGCAGGTTCTTGACCACGGTGATCATGACCAAGAGGAAGAAGGTGCCGTACAGCGCCGGGATCGGCCCGTACGAAGTGGAAAACATGCCAATGTAGATGGCGCCGAGCGCGATGGAGGGGAAGATGTAGGGTGCGAAGGAGATCGATTCGAGGCTCTTGGATATCGTCGTGCCGCGTGTACGCACGATGGCGTACCCCACCAGCAACCCCAGCAACCCATTGACACCCGCGGCCAAAACACCCAGTCGAATGGAGTTCCAAAGCGCCGAGAGAAAACGATCGTTGGTTAACACCCCCTCCTCGCCGGAGGCGAGGTCGATGTCACCGCCGCTACCGATCCAGAAATAGGTGGTCATATTGCTAAAACTGTAGTCGCCGGGGGTAAACACCAGGGATTCCCATAACAGCAGGATCATCGGCAGGAATATGCTCGAGGCGATGAACAGGCCGACGAGCGCGGTGAGCGGCCAACGCCATACGCCCAACGCGATCGGACGCTGGCGGAATCCCTTGCCGGTCAGCGTCACGAAGCTCTTGCGGACACCCAGGATGCGGGTGTTGGCGTAAATGAACGCCGCCGCCATCACCACCAGGACCAGGGCGAGGACGAAGCCGTCGCCACTGTTGCGGGCGTTGAGCGAGTTGAAAATCTGGGTGGAAAGGGTGAAAAAACGAACCGGAAGCCCGAGCAGCGCCGGCGTGCCGAAGGTGCCGAGAGAGCGGATAAAGGTGAGGACCACGGCGGAACCCAATGCCGGCAGAAGCAACGGCATGGTGATGCGGACCATCCGCTGCCAGCGCGCCATCCCGGCGACGGCGCCCGCTTCCTCGAGTTCGGAATCGACGGTCATCAATGCCCCGGACATGAGCAGAAAGGCGAAAGCGTAGTAATGCAGCGCCAGGCAGATGACGATGGGAACAAGGCCGTAGGAAATCCAATCGGGCGGCTGGATGTCGAAGAAATAGGTGAGCATGCCTTCGGCGCCGCCGATCCTGTCGTTCTTGAACAGCACCAGCCAGGCCAGGGCCATAACCCAGGACGGCATCATATAAGGCACCACCGCGAGGGCTCCGAAGAAGGGCCGGAAAGCGATGTCGGTGCGCACCAAAAGAAAGGCCAGGATCGAGCCGATGACGACGCCGAGCACCGTGACCCCGACGCCGACCAACAGGCTATTGACCATGGGCTTGACGAATAGCGCCTTGGACAAACGCCCGGTGAAGACCCGCTCGAGGTGAAAGGTGGTGAAGGCGCCCTCTACCGCCTCCGGGCGGTAGGCCAGGTCGTAACTCTGGTAGGTCAGTGCATCGCGGATGATTTCGACCAGGGGCGTCAACACCAGAAACGACAGCACCACCAGGAAAAACCCGGAAAGGAAGTATTCCGGGCGTGTCTTCAACTTATAGTAGGCGAAGGCGAGAGTCGCTCTCAACACTTAGATTCCAACATCTGCGATCAGATAGAATGCATATACTAATTTCGCGGTAAAACATAGTTCAAGTCCGAGAAGTGACCGGGTCATTAGTACGCTATATGACTGGATTAAGTAGCACAATATGGCTGGATTTAAGTAGTAGCACACGATCTCTCCGCCATGTTCACTGCCTTCCTGGAGAGGAGGCGTGGATGAAACGGACAGAGATGCCGCAAGGAACTTCCACGGATGAAGTTCGAGAGTGTGCCAGAGCGCTCGAACGCCGGCCAGCCGAGCCAGGCGGAGGCGGCGGTGGTCACGGGGATGTCCGGTCCGCGGTGGCGGCGATGCCGGTTCATGCTAGGCTTGCCGAGGCGATAATTCGGTCGCGGCCGGCCCCGGACGTTTGGTATAAACGAAGGACCAAAGAGACGGACCGATGAAGAGAGCCCTGCTTACGGCGACGGGTATCGCGGCCGCCCTGGCGATCGCCGTCGTGGCTTACCGGACCGGGATCGAGACGCCGGCCGGGACCGCCGTCGCGCCGAACCCGGAAATCGCGCTTCCCCAAGCGGCGGAGATGGCGCCGGCGGCCGGCGCCGATGCCGCGCCGATCCCGGCGGTGCCGACGCCGACGCCGGGACCGTCGGAATTTCCCTTCGAACTCCTGGACCCACCGCGCCCGTTACCCGAGCTCCGCTTCGTCGACGGCGAGGGGCGTCCGCTGACCCTCGCCGATTTTCGCGGCAAGGTGATACTCCTCAATATCTGGGCCACCTGGTGCATCCCTTGTCTCAGGGAGATGCCGACGCTCGACCGGCTCCAGGCCAAGCTCGGCGGGCCGCGCTTCGAGGTCGTCGTGCTATCGATCGATATCGGCGGGGTAGCGGTGGTCGAGAAATTCTACCGGGCCTTGAAGCTCAAGTCCCTCGGCATCTATGTCGACAAGACCACGCGCGCGAGGGTCGCGCTTGGCATCGCCGGCATTCCGACGACCCTGCTGATAGACCGGCAGGGGCGGGAGATCGGCAGGTTCGCCGGGCCCGCCGAATGGGACGACACGCCGGCGATCGAGTTCATCCGCCGCTATCTGAAGTGAGCGGGCTGTCCGCCGGCGCGGGGCAAACTTCGGCGGATCACGATCTCGATTTTCTATCCGCGGGTTTCGGGCAGGTTTGGAGCCAGTCTCGGGCCACGTCGCCAAACGGCGGCGCGGCGGAGGGGCATGGCTCGCGCTTCATCCCGCGGCGATTGGCGCCTGTGCGGGGACTGGTTGCTTTTCACCGTCCTTTTCGCCGCCGCTTGCCGTTTCTGGTTCGACGCCGCAGAAGGTGACCTCCACCCGGCCGTCGTCGAACAGGGTGGTCTCCTGGGTGAACGGGCCGAGCAGGCGCTCGGGCTCGAGCCGTTTGACGATCGCCTCGCTGAGGATCTTCCTGACTTCCTCGCGGGACAGATAGCACTTGATGCCGTTCATATGTTCTTTCTCCTGCCGGCGGCTTTCCCCTGCCGGCGGACCGGTCCCCGATGGCGCATGGTAACTCATGGTCCGTTAAGGGTTCGTTGACTTTGAACGCGTCGGCGGCCGGCTCGGGCGGCGCGGAATCGACTGAAAGTGGCTGATTGTTTGGGTTTTGTCCCGATTGGGAGTGTTCAGCCTGCTGATAAGGACCCGCCGGTGGGGGCAGGGCCGAGAGAACCGGGGGGGACCGATGGGCGGTCCTTCGATCCGATCTGCCCGGCTGCGTCGTTCGCCGCGTTGCCGCCGGTTGGGAACCGGAGCACCATGTTGGCGGATACCCAGGCGTGGCAAGGGTCCGGGCCAGGAGAATTGCGGAATCCGCCCTTGACTCGCCTTACCGCGCGGTAGAATCATGGGTTTGCGAACGATACGCTCGGTCGCGAGGTCCGGGCCCCGGTGTCGCGAGCCGGCTTGTGCCGGCACCCTAAATCGATCCCGGCGCCCGATAAAAATGGGAGGAAATTATGCTTTCAACAGCTTGGCTACGCCGCTCGTTCCTCGCCGGAACAGCGGCCTTTGCCGCCCTGATGCTCGTGCTCGGCTCCATCGGCCCAGCCGCCGCTCAGGCCTGCAAGAACCGCGGTAACCTCGACGTCCGCTTTTGCGACGACAACGGCGACCTGGTCGCCGACACCCCCACCGACCCCTCCAAATGGATCAGTCCGGACACGTTGATCTTCTCATACACGCCGGTCGAGGATCCGTCCGTGTACGAGAACGTGTTCACGGAGTTCATCGACTATATTGCCAAAAAGACCGGTAAGAAGGTCAAGTGGTACGGTGCCGAGTCCTACGCCGCACAGGTCGAGGCGATGCGCTCGGGCCGCCTGCACATCGCCGGTATCTCGACCGGTCCGACCGTGTTCGGCGTCAACCTCGCGGGCTACGTGCCGATCGCCATCATGGGCAAGGCCGACGGCCGCTTCGGCTATCGCCTGCAATTGATCACCCACAAGGACACCGATATAATGAAGGTGTCGGACTTGAAGGGCCGTAAAGTCGCGCATGTGACGCCGTCTTCCAATTCGGGCAACCAAGCGCCTCGGGCGTTGTTCAAGTCCATGGGCGTGGTGCCGGGTAAGGATTACAAGGTCATCTACTCCGGCAAGCACGACAACTCGATCATGGGCGTCGCCAACAAGGATTACGACGCCGCCCCCATCGCGTCCTCGGTGCTCGACCGGATGCACGACAAGGGTATCGTCAACAAGAACGATCTGCGCATTGTCTGGCAGTCGGGGCTGTTCCCGACCACGTCATACGGTTTCGTCTATAATCTGACCCCGGAGCTGCAAAAGCAGATCACCGATGCGTTCCTGTCTTTCGATTGGACCGGCACCGCCTTGCAGAAGGAGTTCGGTAAGAAGTCGGACAAATTTATCCCGATCACCTTCAAGGAGCACTGGGCCGATATCCGGACCATCCAGGAAACCAACGGCACGGTTTACAGCAGAGCCGCGTTGAAGGGCTTGAAGGTCGGGAAAAAGAAGAAGAAAAAGAAAAAGAAAAAGTAAAAGGGTTGAAGCGATAGAACATACGCGCGGCCGCGGGCGTTCCTAGGAAACGACCGCGGCCCGTCGTATGATCCGAGCGATGCTGACCATCACCGACCTTTTCAAGCGTTACCCCACCGGTCAGCGGGCGCTGAACGGCGTCAGCCTGACGGTTGACCTGCCTCAAGTCGTCGCCATCATCGGTCCGTCGGGCGCCGGCAAGTCGACGCTGCTCCGCTGCGTCAATCGTCTCGTCGAGCCGACCTCGGGGTCGGTGGTGCTGGACGGAATCGACATCACGAAATTGAGCCGCCGGGAGTTGCGCCGCGCGCGCCGCCGCATGGGCATGATCTTCCAGGAGTACAATCTGGTGGAACGGCTGACGGTGATGGAGAACCTGCTATCCGGGCGGCTCGGCTATGTCGGCTTCTGGCGCACCTACCGCCGCCGCTACCCGCCGGAGGACATCCGGATGGCTTACGAGCTGCTCGACCGCGTCGGCCTCACGGGGTACGAGGACACGCGCGCCGATGCGTTATCGGGCGGTGAACGCCAGCGCGTCGGCATCGCCCGGGCGCTGATGCAGCAGCCCGAGCTGCTCCTCGTCGACGAGCCGACGGCGAGCCTCGATCCCAAGACCTCGCGGCAGATCATGCGGATCATCGTCGAGTTGGCGCAAGAGCGTGGCACGCCGGCGCTCCTCAACATCCACGACGTGGTGCTGGCGCAATCCTTCGCCGATCGCGTCATCGGCCTGCGCGCCGGCAAGGTGGTGTTCGACGGCGCCCCCAACGGGCTCGACGAGAAGGTGCTGACCGAGATCTACGGCGAGGAGGACTGGAGCACCACCGCCGCGCGGGGCGAGGACGAGGACGAAGGCGGGAAGCCCCCGCGCCGGCGCGGCGATATGGAAAGCGAGGCGGCGGTGGGATGAGCTCCCCGCCCGTTTATCCGACCCGCTGGAAGCCACCTAGCCTGATCAGCAGCCCGGCGGCGCGGCGCGGATTCGTGGCGCTGGCGGTGCTTTACCTGTTGTGGTCGTTCGGCACCATCGAGGTCGACTGGTCGCGGGTCAGCCGGGGCTTGCCCCGCGCGGCCGACCTGTTCTCCCGCATGTTCCCGCCCGACTTTTCCCGCTGGGAGCTGCTGGTGAAGGGCGTCGGCGAGAGCGTTCAGATGGCTTTCGTGGCGAGCTTCTTCGGCATGGCGGTGGCGGTGCCGATCGGCCTTTGCGCCGCGCGCAACCTGGCGCCGCGGCCGATCTACCTGGCGGCGCGCGGCATCATCGTCATCACCCGCACCTTGCACGAGGTCATCGTCGCCATCATCTTCGTCAAGGTGTTCGGTTTCGGCCCGCTCGCCGGCGTGCTGACCCTGTTCGTCGCCAGTCTCAGCTTTATCGCCAAGATGCTGGCCGAGGACATCGAGAACATGCCGCCCGGGTCCCTGGAGGCGATCCGCGCGACGGGCGCGAGTTTCCCCAAGCTCCTGGTCTATGCGATCACGCCGCAAATGTTGCCGCGCTATCTCGGCGTCTCGATCTACCGGCTCGACGCCAACCTCCGTCATTCCACCGTCGTCGGCATCGTTGGCGCCGGCGGCATCGGCCAGGTGCTGCAGGCATCGTTCAACCGTTACGACTACGACTTCAGCCTGGCGATCCTGATCGCCATCGTCGCCCTGGTGTTCATCGGCGAATTCTTCAGCGCCTGGATCAGGGGCCGGCTGCGATGACGGTCGAAGAGCACGCGCGGCGCTATCCAGAGGTCTGGCGCCGGTTCAGCCCGCGCCAGACGCTGGTTCGTTACGCCTGGTATGCCGGCATCGTGTTCGTCGCCCTGTGGTCGGTGCGTCAGCTCGAGATTCCCTGGTTATACTTTCTCGACGCGCACGTGCAGGCGGCGGACCTGTTGGTGCGCATGTTCCCGCCGGACTGGGCGTTCATCGAGCAAGTGCTCGATCCCTTGATCGAGACCATCCACATCGCCACGCTCGGCACCGCCTTCACTTTCATCATCGCCTTCCCGATCGCCTTCCTCTCGGCGCGCAACACCACCTACAACGATCTCACATGGCTCATCGGGCGGTTCATCCTGGTGACCTCGCGCTCGGTCAACACGGTGGTCTGGGGGCTGGTGTTCGTCGCCATCTTCGGCCCCGGCCCGGTGGCCGGCATCTGGGCCATCACCGCGCGCTCTATCGGTTTCATGGGCAAGCTGATCGCCGAGGCGATCGAGGAAGTCGACGAGGGCACGATCGAGGCGATCGAGGCCACCGGCGCCTCGCGCCTGCAGGTGCTGTGGATCGGCGTGCTGCCCCAGGTGCTACCGATCATCTGGGGCACGTCGATCTACCGCTGGGACATCAACATCCGCGAATCGACGGTGCTGGGTTTCGTCGGCGCCGGCGGCATCGGCATCATACTCTACTCTTCGATCAACCTGTTTGCCTGGAGCGAAGTGGGGATCATAATCATCTCGATTTTCGTCGTCGTGGTTTTCAGCGAGTTCGTCTCCGCGGCGGTGCGCCAGCGCATCACCTGATCCCGCCCCTCGACCCTTGCGCCGCCCCGGGGGTCAACGTTAGGCCCGCACCCGGCCGACCGCTTCGAGCCACCCGGCATAGAGCCGTTCCCGCCGATCGGGCCCGAGGGCGGGTTCGAATCGGCGCTCTCGCTTCCAGTGGCCGGCGATCTCCTCGATCGAGGGGTACAATCCAGCCTCGAGCCCGGCGAGATAGGCGGCGCCCAAGGCGGTGGTCTCGGTGATCACCGGCCGCTCCACCGGCAGCTCGAGAATGTCGGCGAGAAACTGCATCAGCCAGTCGTTGGCCACCATGCCGCCGTCGACGCGGAGCGCCGTCGGCGGCGAGGCGCCGTCGTCCTCCATCGCCCGCATCAGGTCCCGGGTCTGATAGCAAACGGCTTCCAACGCCGCGCGGACGATCTCGGCGATGCCGGTGGCGCGGGTAAGTCCGACGATGGCGCCGCGCGCCGCCGGATCCCAATAGGGCGCGCCAAGGCCGGTGAAGGCGGGGACCAGATAGACCCCGCCGGTGTCGGCGATGCCCCGGGCGATGGCCTCGGTGGCGCCCGCCGTGTCGATGATCTTGAGCTCGTCGCGCAGCCACTGGACCGCGGCGCCGGCGATGAACAGGCTGCCTTCGACGGCGTAGGTGGTCTCGCCGCGAAGGCGATAAGCGATCGTCGTCAACAGCTTGTGTTTCGACGCCACCGGCTTGGCCCCGGTGTTGAGGAGGATGAAGGCGCCGGTGCCATAGGTGCCCTTGATCATGCCGGGCGCGAAGCAGGCCTGGCCGATGGTGGCCGCCTGTTGGTCGCCGGCCATGCCGGTTATGGCGATGGTGGCGTCGAACAAATCCTTCCCGGTCTCGCCGAACCGGGCGCTGTTGTCCAGCACCTCGGGCAGAATGGCGCGGGGGATCGACAAAAGCCCGAGCAACTCGTCGTCCCATTCCTGGGTGTGGATGTTGAACATCATGGTGCGCGAGGCGTTGGTGGCGTCGGTGGCATGCACCTTGCCGCCGGTAAGGCGCCACAGCAGGAAACAGTCCACCGTGCCGAACAGGATATCCCCGGCCGCCGCCGCTTGGCGCGCGCCTTCGACGTTATCGAGGAGCCAGGCGATCTTGGTGGCCGAGAAGTAGGGGTCGATCACCAGCCCGGTGCGCGCCGCCACCAGATCCGCGTGGCCATCGTCGGACAATCGCCGGCAGAGATCGGCGGTGCGCCGGTCCTGCCAGACGATGGCGTTATAGATCGGCCGGCCGGTGGCGCGGTCCCAGAGGATGGTGGTCTCGCGCTGGTTGGTGATGCCGATGGCGGCGATATCGCCGGCCCCGTGCCCGGTCTCGGCGAGGGTCTCGCGGCAAACCTCGAGCGTTGCCCGCCAGATCTCCTCGGGGTCGTGTTCGACCCAACCGTCCCGGGGGAATATCTGGGGGAGTTCACGCTGGGCCGATCCCGCCGGCCGGCCTTCGCTGTCGAACAAGATCGCCCGGGTGCTGGTGGTGCCCTGGTCGATGGCCAGAATGTACCCGTCCCGTGGCATCCGGTTTCGCCGCCGTCGCGATTGTTTCACGTGAATTCCGTTACCGGGAATAATACCCACGATCATGGAAGGATGATACATCTGAGGGTCTTGCGGGTTCTCTCAGTTGCGCCCGGACCCGCCAAGGGACGAGAAGGGACGGAATGATCGACGCGTTAGTTGACCGCATGGGGCGGATCATCGCCACTCCACGCGGATTTTATATTTTCGTCGGTCTCTATATCGGCGCCGTTTTTCTCGCCCGCGCCCTCCCGTTCCCCGGCTCGAGCGACGATACCGCCGAGTTGCTGCTCCATTCGCAGGTTTTCGCCTGGGGGTATGCGCTCAAGAACCCGCCGCTGATGTCCTGGCTGGTGATCGCGGCGCAACAGCTGTTCGGTGTTTCGCTGCTTTCCGTCGAGGCCGTCAAGTTCGCCCTGCTTCTCCTCGCCTATCTGTTTCTCTACCGCGCGGCGCGGGAAATCCTCAAGGACGACCGCCTGGCCGCGCTGGCGGCGCTCTCCCCGGTGGCGCTCTATTCCGTCGCCTGGATCCTGGCCTGGAAATACAGCCATTCGGTGCTGCTCCTCACCATGTGCGTGGTGACATTTTATGCGCTCCTGCGCCTCGAGAAGCGCGGCGATCTCGCCTCCTACGTCATATTCGGGGCGATCATTGGGCTCGGCCTGATCTCGAAATACAACTATCTCCTGTTCGTCATCGCCTTGATCGTCGCGGCGATGACCGAGCCCGGCTTGCGCGCCCGGCTCACCGACCGGCGGATCCTCCTGACCCTGGCCATCGCCGGCGCCATCGCGCTGCCTCCTGTGCTGTGGTTCATCGATCATTCAGGCGAATTGCAGGGCCTCATCGACTACAAGTTCCAGATCTCGGCGGAAAGAGACCGCCTGGGGGCGGCCGGTCTCGGCCTGATCAGCGTCGCCAAGGCCACTCTCGATTTCCTCAACCCGCTGATCTTTCTGTTGGCGCTCTTCTTCTGGCGGGCGTTCACGCCGCTTCGCGCCGGCGCCGTGCCCGCCGATCGGTGGCGCCCGGTGCTCGGCATTTCGCTTGTCCTCATGACGGCGGCGATCCTTATCGCCGTGCTCGCCTTCGGAGCGTCGCGCTTCCAGTTCCGTTACCTCTATGTGTTCATCCTCTTTCCCATCTACTTCTTCGCCCGGGTCCAGGGGACGGGCGCCGGGGAACGGACGCTCAACCGGTTCGCGGCGGTGCTGATGCTGCTTTGCGCCGTCGTGCCGCTCTTGTGGCTGGCGAAATTCTGGTTCGAGCCCCTGTGGTGCCGCAAATGTCCCCTCCACATTCCCTACCCGGCGTTCGCCGAGGACATTCGCCGCGCCGGGTTCGAGCGCGGCACCATCGTCTCCCACTTCTCCAGATACAAGAACGGCGGCATTTTGAGGCCGTTTTTCCCCGACTCCCGGATCGTCGATCTCAAGCTCCTCGATCTCGCCGATCCGCCGCCCAATATCGATGCCGGTCAGTGTCTGCTCCTCTGGGACAATGTCGATGACGCCGGCGTCGGCGAAGGCGTGATCGAGCTCGCCAGGCGCCGTTTCGATGTCCCGTCGGCGGCGTTGACGCCGATACAAACCATCGCGAGACCCATGGTCAATGGGCCCAAGCGTATCGTCCGGCTGGGGTTCATCTTGATACCGGAGGGAGCCGGGAAGTGCCGTTAGGACCGACAATGATGGCTCTCGACCGGATCGGCCGGGCGCTGGCGACACCGCGTGGCTTCATCGCCTTCCTTGGCGCCTACATCCTCCTTCAGTTCGCCCTTCGCGGCTACCTGCTGCCCTGCGCCAGCGGCGACGATATGGTGCAACTCGATCTCTCGACATCGCTGGAGTGGGCATACGGGACGCGCAACCCGCCGCTCTATACCTGGCTGGTGATCGCCGCCCGGCAGGTGTTTGGCGCCACCTTGCAAGCGGTGACACTGGTGAAGTTCGCGGCGATGTTCCTGATGTATCTGTTCCTTTATTTGGCCGCCCGCCGGGTGCTGGGCGACGGGCCGCTGGCGCTGCTGGCGGCGCTCTCGCCGCTGGCGATGAAGCTCGTCGCCTGGGACTCGGTGACGAATTACAGCCACACGGTGCTGGCCACCGCCATGTATGCCGCCACTTTTTACGCCCTGCTTCGCATCGACGCCGATGGCCGCCCGGTCTCCTATGCCCTCTTCGGGGTATTCCTTGGCCTCGGGCTGTTGAGCAAATACACCTTCGCGCTGTTCGCCCTGGCGCTGCTGGCGGCGGCGCTGACCGATAGGGATCTGCGGGGGCGCCTGCTGAACCCCAAGGCATCGATAAGCGCGGCGATCGCGCTGGCGATCGTTGCGCCCTATTTGCTCACGATGCTCGACAGCGCCGATAGCATGACGGCGCTCAGCCGCGACGTCTTCGCCATTGCCGCCGGGCAAGACCGCCTCGGGGCCGCCTTGCGCGGTCTCGATAAGTTCGCCAGCGGCTATCTGAACTTCCTCTTCCCGCTGGCGCTGCTGTTGCCGCTCGGCTTCGCCAGGGCGTTCCGTCGGTTGTCCGCGGCCACGCCGCCCGACCGCTGGATGCGTATCCTCGGCCTGTCCTTCATCATCATGACGGCGGTCTACCTGGCCATCATCCTGGGCGCCGGGGCGACACAATTCAGGAAGCACTACATTCTCGTCTTCATCCTGTCGCCGATCTATTTCTTCGCCCGCGCCAGGGCGGCCGGGTTCGCGCAAGGGGCGCCGGCGCGGTTCACCGGCGTTCTTCTTATCGTCGCCTTGCTGGGCCTCGGCGCCGTCACCGCCAAATATACCCTCGAGCCCGGAAGATGCATGAGGGCGTTGTCGTCCTCTTCACACGCGGCCGAGCGCCAAGCCCTTGGCCATATAGTTGCGCACGAACCAGATCACCAAGGCGCCGGGCACGATGGTAAGCATGCCGGCGGCGGCGAGCAGGCCCCAGTCGAGGCCGGTGGCGCCGACCGCGCGCGTCATGGTGGCGGCGATGGGATTCGCGACCGTGTCCGTCAGCGTGCGCGCCAGCAAAAGCTCGACCCACGAAAACATGAAACAGAAGAAGGCCGTCACGCCGATGCCGGAACGGATCAGCGGCAGGAAGATGGTCAGGAAGAAACGGGGGAACCCATAGCCGTCGAGATAGGCGGTCTCGTCTATCTCGCGCGGCACGCCGGACATGAAGCCTTCCAGGATCCACACCGCCAGCGGCACGTTGAACAAGGTGTGCGCCAGCGCCACCGCGATGTGCGTGTCGATCAGGCCGAATGTGGAATAGAGTTGGAGGAAGGGCAGCAGAAAGACCGCCGGCGGCGCCATGCGGTTGGTCAGCAGCCAGAAGAACATGTGTTTGTCGCCGAGGAACCGGTAGCGCGAGAAGGCGTAGGCGGCGGGTAGCGCGACGGACAGCGAGATCAGCACGTTCATCGCCACGTAGGTGATCGAGTTGATGTAGCCCGAATACCAGGCCGGATCGGTGAAAATCTTAATGTAGTTGGCGAAGGTCGGGTCCGCCGGGTACAGCGCGAACTCGTTCAGGATGTCGGCGTTGGTCCTCAGCGACATGTTGAACATCCAGTAGATCGGCAGCAGCAGCAGCAGCAAATACAGGATCAGCCCGATGGTGCCCTTGCGCGGCCTCATCGCTGGTCTCCGCTGCCGACGTTCTGGAGCGCCCGGTAGAACGCGAAGCAGACCGCCAGCGCGATCAGGAAGTAAATGAGCGCCAACGCCGCCGCCGGGCCGAGGTCGGACTGTCCGCCCGCCAGCTTCACCAGGTAGGTCGACAGGAAGGTGGTCGAGTCGCCGGGACCGCCACCGGTGAGCACGAAGGGCTCGGCGTAGATCACGAAGCTGTCCATGAAGCGCAACAGGACGGCGATCATCAACACCCCGCGCATCTTTGGCAGCTGGATGTAGCGGAACACGGCCCAAGCCGACGCCCCGTCGATCCGCGCCGCCAGGTAATAGGCGTCCGGAATTGCCCTGAGCCCGGCATAGGCGAGCAGCGCCACCAGCGGCGTCCAATGCCAGACATCCATCAGCATCACCGTGATCCAGGCATCGAGAGGGGCCGCGGTAGGATCGAACTGGATGCCGAGGCCGTTGAGCAGGACTCCCAGCAAGCCGATGTCGGGGCGTGTGAAGAGGTTCCAGATGGTGCCGATCACGTTCCAGGGGATGAGCAGCGGCAGGGCGAGCACGAGGAGCGTCACCGACACGCCCCAGCCGCGCCTCGGCATCGCCAGCGCGATGGCGACGCCGAGCGGGATCTCGATGAGCAGCACCAGCCCGGAGAAGGTCAGCTGACGGCGCAGCGCGTCGTGCAGGCGCCGGTCGCCGAGGACCTCCTTGAACCACTCGGCGCCGACGAAGACCCGGTTGCCTGGCCCGGAGATGTCGTGGACCGAGGCGTCGACGACCATCATCAGCGGGATGATCGCCGAGAACGCGACGATCAGGAACACCGGCATGACCAAGAACCAGGCCCTGTTGTCTTGCCACTTGTTCACCCGAGCCGCTCCGCCGTCCTATTCGACCAGCCGGCCGTCGGCGTAGACCTTGGTCCACTCCGGCGGGAAATTCAGATAAGCCCACTCGCCCGGCACCTCCTGGTCCTCCGGCACCTTGACCTTGAGCGCGAGCCGGCCGAGGCTCACCGTCACGATCTTGAAATTGCCGAGGTTCTCGGCCAAACGGACGCTTACCGGCACGTTCCCTTGCTCGGCGGTAGGCCTGAGGCGCAGGAACTCGGGCCGGATGCCGAGCACCAGTTCGCCGCCCGCCGCCCGTCCGCGCTCGGCGACACCTTCACCGAGCGCGATCGGCGCGCCTTCGACGATGGCGGCGTCGCCGTTAATTTGGCAGGGTATGAGGTTCATGCCCGGGCTGCCGATGAAATAACCGACGAAGGTATGCTTGGGATTTTCGAAGAGCTCTTGCGGCGAACCGGTCTGGAGCACCTCGCCTTCGTTCATGATCACCACCTGCTCGGCGAAGGTCAGCGCCTCGTTCTGGTCATGGGTGACGTAGATCAGGGTGGTGCGGAACTGTTCGTGGATCTGTTTGAGCTTGCGGCGCAACAGCCACTTGAGGTGCGGGTCGATGACGGTCAGGGGCTCGTCGAACAGGATGGCGGCGACGTCCTTGCGCACCAGACCCCGGCCAAGAGAGATTTTCTGCTTGGCGTCCGCCGTCAAGCCGCTGGCGCGGCGCTTGAGATCCGCCGTCATTTCCAGCAATTCGGCGACCTCGTGGACGCGGATGCGAATCTCCTTGCGGTCCACGTTGCGGTTGCGCAAGGGAAAGGCGAGGTTGTCGAACACCGTCATGGTGTCGTAGATCACCGGGACCTGGAAAACCTGTGCGATGTTGCGATCCCGGGGCGCCAGCGCGGTGACGTCGCGATCGTCGATCAGGACCCGGCCCTCGCTCGGCCGAATGAGCCCGGAAATGATGTTCAGCGTCGTCGTCTTGCCGCAGCCCGAGGGTCCGAGCAAGGCGTAAGCGCGGCCATCCTGCCACACCATGTCGAGGCGCTTGAGCGCGTAATCCTCGGGCGCGCCGGGTTTCGCCATATAAGCGTGGGCGACTCCCTTCAGTTGGATCAGCGCCATCATCGCTCCTTGGTATTACCGTGGCGTCCCGCCGCCGCCAACCGGCGCCGGCGCGGCCACAAGGCGGCCGGAATCCGCGAACACGAAGAGGCGGGCGGCATCGAGGAAGACGTCGATCTGCTGGCCGAGGTCGAAGCTGTGTACCCCTTGCTCCTGCACCACCCACGCCGCGCTTCCGTGACGGATATGGATGAGGGTCTCCGACCCGCTGACCTCGGCGAGATCCACGGTGGCGCCGAACTTGAACTCGTGGGCCGGCGAGGAAACCACCGAAAGGTGGCCGGGGCGCACCCCGAAGCGGTAAGGGCCCGGGGACAGTTGACCGAGGTGTCCGGTAAGGGGCAGGCGGATGTCCTCGCCGAGGCGCGCCTCGCCGTCGATGATTTCGCCGTCGATCATGTTCATCGGCGGATCGGAGAAGATGTTGGCGACGGCGACCGATGCCGGGTTGTGAAAGACCTCGAGGATCGGTCCCGATTGGAGTTTGCGGCCCTCATCGAGGACCACCGCGGCGCCACCCAGCATCAACGCCTCGCTCGGTTCGGTGGTGGCATAGACGACGATGGTTTCACGGCGCTGGAACAGGTCCCCCATCTCGGCGCGTAACTCCTCGCGCAGCTTGTAGTCGAGATTGACCAGCGGCTCGTCGAGCAGCAAAAGATCGGCGTCCTTGACCAGCGCCCGGGCGATGGCCGTGCGTTGCTGCTGGCCGCCGCTCAACTCGGCCGGCCGGCGGTCGAGAAGCTCCTCGATGCGCATGATGATCGCCGCCTCGCGCACCTTGAGGTCGATCTCATGCTTCGATAGCCGGTTCAGCCTGAGGGGCGAGGCGATGTTGTCGTAGACGGTGAAGGAGGGGTAGTTGATGAACCGCTGATAGACCATGGCGACGGAGCGTAAGCGCACGGAGACGCCGGTGACGTCTTCGCCGTTGACCAGCACCCGGCCGGCGCTCGGCCTGTCGAGACCCGCCATCAGGCGCATCAGCGAGGTCTTGCCCGCCAAGGTCGGGCCGATCAGGACGTGAAGCGTGCCCGGGGACAACTGAAGCGTAATATTGTCGATGTGGGTTTCGCCGCCGACGGTCCTGGTGACGTTCTCGAGCTTCAGGCTCATCGGCCCGGCGCCCCGTCACGCGGCGAATCCTCCCTGGCGGCGGCGGACCGGGTGCACTGTCCGGCCCGCGCGTTCGTTTCCAGCCAGCTCGGCAGGGTCAACCCAGTAGCCATGGTTCTCCCCGTAATTTTGTTCTTTCGCCGGCGCGGGGTTGTGGTCCGCGGCGAACGCTAATTTTTTCCCCAATGGGGTGGAACGCCAAGGGATGCGCCCCGCCTAATCCGTCCATTTTACACTGTCGGGGCAATTATGGAAGGGTGGGCGGGGCCATTATGGAAGGGTGGGCGTCCTTACCGGGCCAGGCGGAGGAGCATCTCGAGGGCGGCCTGGACGCCCTGGAGGCGGACCTCGCCGCGATCGCCGCCGAAGACGTGGCGTTCCGACAGGGTCTCGGCGCCTTTTCTCGCCGCCGCCAATTGCACCAGGCCGACGGGCTTGGCGGGGGTCGCGCCGCCGGGACCGGCGATGCCGGTGATGGCGACGGAAAGCTCCACCGGCGCGCGGGCGAGCGCCCCTTCGGCCATGGCTTGGGCGACCTCTCGGCTGACGGCGCCGTGGGCCTCGATGAGATCCGCCGGAACGCCGAGAAGCTCGGTCTTGGCGGCGTTCGAATAGGCGACGAAGCCGCGTTCGACGACGTTCGACGCGCCGGGGATTTCGGTCAGCGCGGCGGCGATCAGGCCGCCGGTGCAGGATTCCGCCGTCACGATGCGCAAGCTCGCCGCCTCGCAGGCCCTGACGACCCTTTCAGCCAGCTCGATCGATTCCTCAGGAAGCATTGGCAACTTTCTGTAGCAAAAGGAAAACAAGGAGCAGTGCCATGGCGGAATAGAGGCTGGCGAGGAAATCGTCGGCGATGACCCCGAGACCGCCCTTGAACCGCTTCTCGGCCCAACTCACCGGCCATGGCTTGAAGATGTCGGCGAGGCGGAACAGCACCAGGCCGGCGGCGTAAAGCCGGACATCGGCCGGCACCACGCTAAGGGTGAGCAATTGGCCGGCGATCTCGTCGATAACGATTTCGGCGGGGTCCTCGGCGCCGGTGGCGCGGATATAGACATCGGCCGCCCACCAGCCGGCGGCGAAGACGGCGATCGCCGCGACGCCCACTCCGGCGGACCCGAACCGGCCCCAGATCACCCAGGCGAGCGGCAGGGCGGCGAGCGAGCCCCAGGTCCCCGGCGCCCATGGCAGGCGGCCGAGGCCAAATCCCGTCGCCACCAGATTGGCCGGGTGCCAGGTGGAAAGCCCGTTGGCGGGGGCACCGCTGGTCATGGCGGGTTCACTCCGATGGCAGGCGCACCGTCGCCACCGCCTGGGCGGCGATACCCTCGCCGCGGCCGAGGAAGCCGAGACCGTCGGTGGTCGTCGCCTTGACGCTGACCCTGTCAACCGCGATGCCGAGCAACCCGGCTATGCGGGCGCGCATGTCCGCCCGGTGGGGTCCGATCTTCGGTCTCTCGCAGACCAGCGTGATGTCGACATGATTGATCTCGCCGCCGCGATCGGCGATCAGGCCGACGGCGTGGCGGAGGAAGGCCGCGGAATCGGCGCCCCGCCACTTCGGGTCGTCGGGCGGAAAGTGCTCGCCGATATCGCCGGCGCCAATGGCGCCAAGAAGCGCATCGGTCAGCGCGTGCAGGCCGACATCGGCGTCCGAGTGTCCGATGAGCGTGGCGTCGTGGGGCACCTTGACGCCGCACAGCATGAGATGTTGCCGGCCGTCCGCGCCGGCGCCGAAGCCGTGGGCATCGAAGCCAAGCCCGGTCCTGACATCGGCTTTCGCCGCGCTCAGCAGCCTCTCGGCGCGTTTCAGATCCTCGGGCGTCGTCAGCTTGAAGTTTTCCTCGCTGCCGGCGACCAGGGAGACGGTGAGCCCGGCGCGCTCGGCGATGGCGGCATCGTCGGTCGGTTCGGCGCCGGGATCGCCGGCGGCGAAGTCCCGGTGGGCGGCGAGAATATCGGCGAAGCGGAAGGCCTGGGGTGTTTGCGCCCGCCACAGGCCCTGGCGGGGGACGGTTTCCATGATGCGTCCCCCATCGCCGCGTTTAAGAGTATCGCCGCGTTTAAGAGTATCGCTGCGTTTAAGAGTATCGCTCAGGGGCACCGCGGCGATGGCGCCGGGCGCGTGCTCCAGGGCGGCGATCACCCGGTCGATGGTGGCGGCATCGACGAAGGGCCTGGCGGCGTCATGGATCAGCACCCGATCGGGCGCCAGCCCGGCGAGGCTTTCGAGACCGAGGCGCACCGATTCGCGGCGCGTCGCGCCACCCGTCACCGGCGCCAACAGATCGAGCCCCGCCACCGCCTCGGCGTATCGTTCCCGGTCGTCCTCATGGATCACCACGCGGACCGGACCGATGCGGGGATTGGCGGTGAATGTGGCGGCCGAATGGCGCAGCACCGGCGCGCCCCCGAGCGGCAGGTATTGTTTCGGCACCTCGCGGGCGAAGCGCTCGCCGCGTCCGGCGGCAACGATCAGGGCGGCGCAAAGGGACATCGGTTCTCCATCGCGGGGACACTGCCCGACACCCTAATCGTCCCCTCTATACTTGCCAAGGGCGCGCTGCCTGACCGCGGAGGAGGGGGGCTGGTCCACATCCCGGTCCACGAGTCCCGGCCCACAAGGCGCCTTCGGGCGCGGCCAATCGGTGTTATAGTCTCCGGCCATGGCCTATGAGTGGATCTTCGGCTTTTCCGCCCTCGCCGCCCTTCTCCCCGCCTTGCTCCTCGTCCATCGCGGCGCCTTCGGCGCCGGTGGGCGCCCGCGGCCGATCTACTGGGCGCTGATGGCGGTCGCCGTGGCCGGGCCGGTGAGCTGGACGTTGGCGCA
The DNA here is from genome assembly GCA_022566265.1 of Pseudomonadota bacterium. GTDB lineage: Bacteria > Pseudomonadota > Alphaproteobacteria > SMXQ01 > SMXQ01 > JACZQV01. The sequence continues at coordinate 25,532 of JADFJG010000005.1, forward strand.
GTTCGGTGGCGGTTGGCGTACCGGCCTGTCGATGGCGCTGTGGTTCACCATCTCCGCCACCATCGTGATTTTCTCTTCCCTGGCGGCACTGACGCGGCACGGGGTCCGGCTCACGGTCCTGGTGCTGCCCTATCTGTTCGGGCTCGGCGTCATTGCCGTCATCTGGAGCCAGGCCCCCGAACGGCCGTTGCTCGGCACCGCGCCGGAGGCCTGGATCGGCCTGCACATCACGGTTTCGGTCCTGACTTATGCCCTGCTTACCCTGGCGGCGGTGGCGGGGTTCGCGGTGTTCCTCCAAGAAAGGGCGCTCAGGCATAAGCGTCCAAGCGCGCTTAACCGCCAGTTGCCCTCGGTCGCCGACGCCGAGGATCTGCAGGTGAGCCTGCTCATCGCCTCGGTGATCGTGCTCGGCGCCGGTCTTTTGACCGGCATGGCGACCCAATATTTCGAGACCGGCAGTTTACTGGTGCTGAGCCACAAGACCGTGTTCTCGCTGCTGGCCTTCGCCGTGATCTGTGCGCTCTTGGTCATCCATTACCGCACCGGCATCGGCGGCCGGCGCGCGGCGCGTCTGGTGCTCCTCGCCTATCTCCTGCTGACCCTTGGATATCCCGGCGTCAAGTTCGTCACCGACGTGCTGCTGGCCTGAGATTTCGCCCCCGATATCCACGGCGCCGCATTCCGATTGAATTCGGCGGCCGTTGCGGCTAGCTTGTGCCTAACAATTAATCATCTTTTTTGAGTGCCTAAAAAATGGCCATTCACATCGGCCCGATCCGACTCGAGAACCCGGTGATCCTCGCCCCCATGTCGGGGGTGACGGACCTGCCGTTCCGCCGCCTGGTCAAGCGGAGCGGCGCCGCCCTGGTGGTCTCGGAGATGATCGCCAGCCAGGCGGCGATCCGCGAAACGCGGCAATCCTTGAAGATGTCCACCAACTGCGCCGAGGAATTCCCCATGGCGGTCCAGCTTGCCGGCTGCGATCCGTCGGTGATGTCGGAAGCGGCGAAGCTCAATGTCGACCGGGGGGCGGCGATCATCGACATCAACATGGGCTGTCCGGTGAAGAAGGTGGTCAACAAGCAGGCCGGTTCGGCGCTGATGCGCCAGCAGGCGCTGGCGGGACGCATCCTCGAGGCGGTGGTGAAGGCGGTTCCCTTGCCGGTGACGCTGAAGATCCGCACCGGTTGGGACGAGGGCAGCCGCAACGCCCCCGAGATCGCCCGCATCGCCGAGGCCAGCGGCATCCAGGCGATCACGGTGCACGGCCGCACCCGTTGTCAGTTCTACAACGGCAAGGCCGACTGGGACTTCATCCGCAACGTCAAGGAGGCGGTGAAAATTCCCGTCATCGGCAATGGCGACGTGACGACGCCGGCGGAGGCCAAGCGGATGCTGGAGCTCTCGGGCGCCGACGGGGTGATGATCGGCCGCGGCGCCTGCGGCAGACCGTGGCTGCTCGGCCAGGTCATCGAGTTCCTGAAAACGGGAGTGGCGCCGCCCGACCCGCCGCTCGGCGTCATCGGTGACACCGTGCTCGCCCATTTCGACGAGATGTTGCGGTATTATGGCCGCGATGTCGGGATGCGCATGGCGCGCAAGCACATCGGCTGGTACTCCAAGGGGCTTCCCGGATCGGCCGAGTTCCGCGCCAGGGTGTTCCGGGTGGCGGACGCCAGGACCGTACGAGACATGATCCGCGCCTTTTTCGATCCGCTGATCGATGAGGCCGGGTGCGCCGGCGCCGCCGCATGACCGCCGGTCCGATGCCGCCATCGGTCTCATCGGGCAATGAGGGCGATGGGTTTCAGTATGGTCCCCGGGCCATCCTCAACTCCATCGCCGATCCGATCCTGGTGATCGAGCCGGAAGGCGCCATACGTTATGTGAACACCGCCGCCGAGCAGTTCTTCGAGTCCAGCGCGTCGCATCTCGGCGGCCGGCATCTGACCGAGCTTGTGCCGGGCGATAGCCCGCTGTTCGCGTTGATCGATCAAGTGCGCCAAAGCGGCGCTTCGGTGTCGGAAAACGGCGTCACCCTGGAGACGCCGAAGATCGGTCCCCACTTCGTGACGATCCAGGTCGCCGCCCTCGCCGAGAACGACGGCGCCGTCGTCGTTTCCTTCCACGAACGCTCGATCGCGCGCCAGATCGACCGCCAGCTCACCCACCGCAACGCCGCCCGTTCGGTGACCGCCATGGCGGCGATGCTTGCCCATGAGGTCAAGAACCCGCTGTCGGGCATCCGTGGCGCGGCGCAACTCCTGGAGCAGAACGCCGATGCCGCCGACCGTAGTTTGACCCGGCTGATCTGCGACGAGACCGACCGCATCTGCGCGCTCGTCGACCGCATGGAGATGTTCTCCGAAAGGCCCCAGATGGACCGCGAGGTCGTCAACATCCACGAGGTCCTCAAGCGTGTGCGCAAGATCGCCGAGAACGGTTTCGCCCGTCATATCCGTTTTACCGAAAATTACGACCCCTCTCTGCCGCCGGTCAGTGGCAGCCGCGACCAACTGATCCAGGTATTCCTCAACCTGGTCAAGAACGCGGCCGAGGCGGCGCCGGGCCAGGGCGGCGAGATTACGCTCTCGACCGCCTTCCGTCATGGCGTGCGCCTTGCCGTTTCCGGATCCGACAACTCGACCCGGTTGCCCCTTCTGGTCAGCGTCGGGGACAACGGCGAGGGGATCGCCGAGGATTTGCGCCCCCACCTGTTCGATCCCTTCGTCACCAACAAGGTCAATGGCACCGGTCTCGGCTTGGCGCTGGTGGCCAAGATCATCGGCGACCACGGCGGCATCATCGAATTCGATAGCCAGCCGCGGCGCACGGTGTTCAGCGTCCTGCTTCCCATTCACCAGAGTTCGGAGAGTTCCTGATGGCAGAATCGACCATACTCATCGCCGATGACGATCCGGCCATTCGCACGGTCCTGAGCCAGGCGCTGACGAGGCGCGGCTTTCGCGTCCGCACCACCGGTACCGCGGCGAATTTGTGGCGGTTGATCTCCGACGGCGAGGGCGACCTGGTGATCACCGATGTCATCCTGCCCGATGAGAACGGCCTCGATCTCATCCCGCGCATCCGCAAGATCCGGCCCGAACTCAGGATCGTCGCGATGAGCGCCCAGAACACCTTGCTCACGGCGCTCAAAGCGGCCGAGCGCGGGGCCTTCGAGTACCTGCCCAAGCCCTTCGACCTCAATGAACTGGTGAGCGTCGTCGAGCGGGCGCTGGCCCGGCCGGCGGCCGGGGACACCCAGGCGGCGGACGAGGAGGGCGAAGAACAGTTGCCCCTGATCGGGCGTTCGCCGGCGATGCAGGAGATCTACCGGATTCTTGCCCGGCTCGTCAGCACCGACCTTACGGTGATGATCAGCGGCGAATCGGGCACCGGCAAGGAGTTGGTCGCCCGGGCGCTTCACGATTACGGCAAGCGCCGAAACGGCTCCTTCGTCGCCATCAACATGGCGGCGATACCGCGCGAGTTGATCGAAAGCGAGCTGTTCGGGCATGAGCGCGGCGCCTTCACCGGCGCCAATGCCCGTCATGTCGGGCGGTTCGAGCAGGCCGAGGGCGGCACCCTGTTTCTCGACGAGATCGGCGACATGCCGCTGGAAGCGCAAACCCGGCTGCTGCGCGTTTTGCAGGAAGGCGAATACACCACCGTCGGCGGCCGCGCCTCGATCCCCACCAATGTGCGCATCGTCGCCGCGACCCACCATGATCTCAAGCAGTTGATCCAACAGGGACTGTTCCGCGAGGATCTGTTCTACCGCCTCAACGTGGTGCCGATCAGGCTGCCGCCGTTGCGCGTGCATACCGAGGACATCCCGGCGCTGGTGCGGCATTTCCTGATGCAGGCGGCGAAAGAGGGCCTGCCGATGAAGACCATCGACGCGGCCGCCATGGAGAGGCTCAAGAGCTATCGCTGGCCCGGCAACGTCAGGGAGTTGGAAAATCTCGTGCGCCGCCTCGCCGCTCTTTACTCCCAGGAAATCATCGGCATCGAGGTCATCGAGACCGAGCTCGCCGAAGTGTACCCGACGCCCGAGGCCGGGGATGGCACCAAGGAGAGCCTCGGCGGCGCGGTCGAACGTCACTTGCGCGACTATTACGCCGCCCACAAGGACGGGCTGCCGCCGCCGGGTCTCTACGACCGGGTGCTGCGCGAGATCGAGCGGCCATTGATCTCCCTGAGCCTGGCGGCGACGCGAGGCAATCAGATCAAGGCGGCGCAGGTCTTGGGGCTCAACCGCAATACCTTGCGCAAGAAACTCCGTGAATTGGACATTCAGGTGGTCCGCGGCATAAAATAAGGGCATAAAATAAGCGCCGGAGTGGGCCGGGCCTTCGGGTTTCGGCGAAGCAGGGGAGTAGCAGGTTTCCCGATGTCGGGTGAGACGGCAGGAACCATTTACAGTTGGCGGCGGCAATTCGTGCTGTGGGCGGGCCGCATGGGCCTCGCCCGCAAGCTGGCCATCGCCCTGACGGTGGCGGCGATCGCCTCGGGCATCGCCACCTATGTCGCCCTTACCGGGTCGACGCCGTTCGGTCCGGACCCGACGACCATCCTCATCCTTCTCAACATTAACCTGGTTCTGCTTTTGCTGCTGGGCGCCGTGGTGGCGCGGCGCATCGTCCAGGTATGGGCCGAGCGCCGGCGCGGTTCGGCGGGGTCGCGGTTGCAGATTCGCCTGGTGGTGCTGTTCAGCCTGGTGGCCGTGACGCCGGCCATCATCGTCGCCGTGTTCTCGGTCCTGTTCTTCAATTCCGGCATCGAGTCGTGGTTCAGCGAGCGGGTCAGTACGGCGCTGAAGGAATCCCAGGCGGTCGCCGAAGCCTACCTCAAGGAACATCAGCAGGTGATCAAGGCCGACGCGCTGGCCATGGCCAATGACATCAACCGGGCGCCGGCGTCGGTAGTGGATAACCGAAAGCGGTTCAGCAATCTGGTGTCGACGCAAGCGGATTTGCGGGCACTGGCGGAAGCCGTCGTCTTCGACGGCACCGGCCGGGTTCTGGCCCGTTCGCGGGTGAGTTTCCTGCTCGAATTCGACCCCGTGCCCAGTGCCGCCCTGGAACGGGCGCGGAAGGGGGAGGTCGTCCTGTTGATCAACGACGACGACGACCGGGTGCGCGCCTTGTTGCGACTCGACCGCTTCTTCGACACCTACCTTTACGTCGGCCGGTTCGTCGAAAGCAGGGTGCTCAACCATATGGAGCGGACCCAGCGCGCCGTGCGTCAGTACAACCTTCTCGAAAAACGCCGCTCGGGCTTTCAGATCACCTTCGCCATGATTTTCGCGGTGGTGGCGCTGCTGCTGCTTCTGGCGGCGGTCTGGATCGGTTTCATGCTGGCCAACCAGTTGGTCAAACCCATCGGCGGACTGGTGGCGGCGGCCGAGCGGGTGCGCGAAGGGGACCTTGGCGCCCGGGTGGCGGAAGGCCCCGCCGACGACGAGCTGGGCACGCTGTCGCGCGCCTTCAACCGTATGACCAGCCAACTCGAGAGCCAACGCCGCGAGGTGGTGGAGGCCAACCAGCAACTCGATGCCCGGCGGCGGTTCATGGAGGCGGTACTTTCCGGGGTATCGGCGGGGGTGATCGGTCTCGATGTCGATGGCCGTCTCAATTTCCCCAACCGTTCCGCCTCGGCGCTGCTCTCCACCGACCTCGACAAGCGCGTCGGCACCCCCATCGCCGAGATCGTGCCGGAGATGTCGGAACTGCTCGAAAAGGCGCGCAAGAGGCCAAGCCGTCTGGTAGAGTCCCAGATCGAACTGGTGCGGCGCGGCGTGCCGCGCACCCTGCTGGTCCGCATCGCGGTGGAGCGTGACGGCAAAGAGATCAAGGGCTTCGTCGTCACCTTCGACGACATCACCGAACTGCTCGCGGCCCAGCGCACCGCCACCTGGGCCGATGTCGCCCGGCGCCTCGCCCATGAAGTGAAGAACCCGTTGACCCCGATCCAGCTTTCCGCCGAACGCCTGAGACGCAAGTACCTGGGTCAGATCACCCGCGATAGCGAAACCTTCGACATGTGCATCGACACGATCATCCGCCAGGTCGACGAGATCGGCGGCATGATCGACGAGTTCTCGGCCTTCGCGCGGATGCCGGCGGCGGTGCTCAGGCGCACGAATCTTTGTGAAATCTTGAACCGCGCCGTCTTCCTGCAGCAAGGCGCCAATGCCGAGATCGAATATATTTGCGATATACCCGAACACGAGGTAGCGCTGGTCTGCGACAGCGCCCAGATCGGTCAGGCCTTGACCAATCTCTTGCAGAATGCCGCCGATTCGATCGTCGCGCGCAAGGAGCAGGAGAAGGACAAGGCGCCGGCGGGCGAGGTCGGCGTGAGTATCGGGGAAAGCAACGGCCGGATCACGATCACCATCGCCGATAACGGCACCGGGTTGCCCAAGAATCTGCGCAAGGAAATCACCGATCCCTACGTCACCACCCGCGCCAACGGGACCGGGTTGGGACTAGCCATCGTCAAGAGAATCATGGAAGATCATAGGGGGGACGTGGTTATCAAGGACCGCGAGGGGGGCGGCGCCATGGTGCAACTGAATTTCACCACCTCCGATGTCCGCGCCGGTCGGGCAAGGGAGAAAACCTCTGGCGACGAAACCAGGATTTTGAAGACCGCTATTCATGATTCATGACATCTTGATCGTTGATGACGAAGCCGATATCAGGGCGCAAATCTCCGGCATCCTGAAAGACGAGGGCTACGATACCCGTGACGCCGAGGACGGGGTGGCGGCGCTTCGCGAGGTCCGGGCCCGCCGGCCGAGCCTGGTAATCCTCGATATCTGGTTCCAGGGCAAAGACCTTGACGGCCTCGAGGTGCTCAATGTCCTACGCCGCGAGACTCCCTATCTGCCGGTGGTGATGATCAGCGGCCATGGCAACATCGAGACCGCGGTGACGGCGATCAAGCGCGGCGCTTACGATTACATCGAGAAGCCCTTCAAGTCGGACCGCCTGCTGCTGATCGTCGAGCGCGCGATCGAAGCGGCCAGGCTGCGCCGGGAGAACGCGGAACTTCGCCTCAAGGCGGGGGCCGAGGCCGAGTTGATCGGTCAGTCCCAGGCCATCAACCAGGTGCGCGCGGCGCTCGATCGCGTCGCCCCGACCGGCAGCCGCGTCCTGATCACGGGACCGGCCGGGGTGGGCAAGGAAGTGGTGGCGCGGATGCTGCATGCGCGTTCGCGGCGAAGCGCCGGCCCCTTCGTCGTCCTCAACTGCGCGACCATGCGCCCGGAACATCTGGAGACCGAACTGTTCGGTGTCGAGGGCAAGGGCAACGCCCGTGACAACACGCGCAAGACCGGCACCTTCGAGGCCGCCCACGGCGGCACCCTGTTCCTCGACGAGGTCGCGGACATGCCGCTCGAAACCCAGGGCAAGATCGTCCGCGTTCTGCAGGAGCAAACCTTCCAGCGGGTCGGCGGCAATACCAAGGTCGAGGTCGACGTGCGCGTCGTCGCCGCGACCAACCGCGAACTGTCCGCTCAGATAGAAGCCGGCACCTTCCGCGAGGATTTGTTCTATCGCTTGAATGTGGTTCCCATCAGGGTGCCGCCTTTGCGCGAGCGCCGCGAGGACATTCCGCTGCTGGCCCGGCATTTCATGGCCCAGGCGGCCCGCGCCGCCGGTATCGTCGAGCGCGAGATCGGCGACGATGCCCTGGCGGCGCTGCAGGCCCATCAATGGCCGGGTAACGTACGCCAGCTGCGCAACGTCATCGAATGGTTGTTGATCATGGCGCCGGGCGAGGGGAAGTTGGCGATCCGGGCCGACGGACTGCCGCCGGAGATCATCGACGTCAACCCCGGGGTACCGAGGTGGGAAAGAGGTGGCGAGATCATGGGTCTTTCCCTTCGCGAGGCGCGCGAGGTCTTCGAACGCGAGTATCTTTCGGCGCAGGTCAGCCGTTTCGACGGCAACATCTCCCGCACCGCCGCGTTCATCGGCATGGAGCGCTCCGCCCTGCATCGCAAACTCAAGTCCCTGGGTATCGCCAACGCCGAAAGGGCCCAGGCCTGACCGGCTGAGGGTCAGTTAGGGTCAGTTAGGGTCAGTTAGGGTCAGTTAGGGTCAGTTAGGGTCAGTTAGGGTCAGTTAGGGTCAGTTAGGGTCAGTTAGGGTCAGTTAGGGTCAGTTAGGGTCAGTTAGAACCAGGGTGCAAACACCATGAAAGTGATCGTCTGCGGCGCCGGCCAGGTGGGCACCTCCATCGTCTATCCCTTGGCGGCGGAGAACAATGACGTGACGGTCGTCGACCAGTCGCCGGAACTGATACAGAAGCTGAGCGACTCCCTCGATGTCAAGGCGATGGAAGGGTTCGCTTCCCATCCCGACGTGCTGGAGGCCGCCGGCGCCGCCGACGCCGATATGATCATAGCGGTCACCTACGCCGATGAGGTCAACATGGTGGCCTGCCAGGTGGCCCATTCGCTTTTCAAGGTGCCGACCAAGATCGCCAGGGTGCGCCAGCCGAGCTACCTCAACCCGATGTGGGCCGACCTGTTCAGCCGCGATCACATGCCGATCGACGTCATCATTTCGCCGGAGATGGAGGTCGGCCGCGCCATCAGCCGCCGGCTTCAGGTGCCGGGCGCCTTCGACATGGTACCGCTGGCCAACGGATTGGTGAAGGTCATCGGCATCAGATGCACCGCCGACTGCCCGGTCCTGCACACGCCGTTGCGCCAACTGACCGAGCTCTTCCCCGACCTCAACGTCACCGTCGTCGGTATCGTCCACGACGACCAGGGATATGTGCCGACGCCGGACGACCAGATCCGGCCGGGCGACGAGGTCTTTTTCGTCGCCGACAGCGACCATGTCGGCCGCGCGATGATGGCGTTCGGTCACGAGGAACCGGAAGCGCGCCGCGTCATCATTCTCGGCGGCGGCAACATCGGACGGTTCCTCGCCAAGGACATAGAAGACAACCATCCCGGCGTCTCCGCCAAGATCATCGAAGTGGACAAGCGCCGGGCCGAGTTGGCGGCGGCGGGACTTTCCAACACCGTCGTGCTCCACGGCGACGCGCTGGATCCCGAGATCCTGGAGGAAGGCAACGTCTCGATGGCGGAAGCGGTCATCGCCGTGACCAATGACGACGAGGTGAACATCCTCGCCTCGTTGCTGGCCAAGCGATATGGCTGTCCGCGGGCGCTGACCCTGATCAATTCGACGACGTACTCGTCGCTGGTCACGACACTTGGCATCGACGTGGTGGTCAATCCGCGGGCGATCACCGCATCGACCATTCTCCAGCATATCCGCCGGGGGCGCATCCGCGCCGTTCACACCTTGCGCGAGGGTTTCGGCGAGATTATCGAGGCCGAGGCGCTGGAGACCTCGAGCCTGGTCGGAAAGCCTCTGAGGGAAATCAACTTTCCCCCGGGGGTCATCCTCGGCGCCGTCGTGCGCGGGGACGAGGTCATCATCCCGCGCGGCTCCACCACCGTGCGCATCAACGACGTGGTCATCCTGTTCGCGACATCCCAGTCGGTCAAGAAGGTCGAGAAGATGCTCGCCGCCAGCCTCGAATTCTTTTAGAGCCAGGCTTTTCGGAAGTGTCCCGCGTCGCCTACGTCAACGGCCTCTATCTGCCCCACCGGCGGGCGGCGGTTCATATCGAGGATCGTGGTTATCAGTTCGCCGACGGCGTCTACGAGGTCATCGCGGTCAAGAACGGCATCTTCGTCGACGATGGTCCCCACCTCGATCGCCTCGACCGCTCCTTGCGCGAACTCGAAATCGCGCCGCCGATGTCGCGCGCGGCGCTCGGGGTGGTGATGGCGGAGATGCTGCGCCGCAACCGGATACGCGACGGCATCCTCTATATCCAGATGACCCGTGGCGTTGCCCGGCGCGACCACCCCTTTCCCGCCGACAGCGACACCTCGGTGGTGATGACCGCGCGCCTCGAGCCGCCCCAGGACCCGCGGCTCGCGGACCACGGGGTGGAGGTGATCTCGATCCCGGATATTCGTTGGAAAAGGTGCGATATCAAGTCGGTATCCCTTTTGCCTAATATTTTGGGGAAGCAGTTGGCGCACCGGGCCGGGGCCTTCGAGGCGTGGCAGATCAATGAACAGGGTTACGTCACCGAAGGGACTTCGACCAACGCCTGGATCGTCGACGCGAGCGGGCGTTTGTGTACCCCGCCGATCGACCAACAGATCCTCGGCGGCATCACCCGGCGGCGGATACTCAAGCTCGCGGAAAGGGAAGGCATCGAATTTACCGAGCGGCATTTCACCCTGAAAGAGGCCCAATCCGCCCGCGAGGCGTTCATCACCAGCGCCACGACCTTGGTGTTGCCGGTAACCACGATCGACGACGCCGTGATCGGTAATGGCAAGCCGGGCACGTTCACCTGCAAACTGCGCGAGAACTACCTGGCCTTCATGGCGGCGCCGGCGGGGCAGGGGTGAACACCCCGCCGCCCAGCCCACGGGCGATCCTGTTCGATTGGGACCACACGCTGGTCGATAACTGGGCGGCGATCCTCGAGGCCTTGAACACGACGCTCGGGGCCATGGGCCAGCGGACCTGGACCACGGCAGAGGCCCGGGTCCGCGTGCGCAAGTCCTTGCGCGACAGTTTTCCGGAAATGTTCGGGAGCCGTTGGCGCCACGCCAGGGACATCTTCTATGCCACCTTCGCGGAGAGGCACCTGGAGACCCTCCGGCCGTTGCCCGGCGCCGCCGACATGCTCGCGGCGTTTCACCAAGCGGGGCTTTATCTCGGCGTCGTCAGCAACAAGACCGGCGACTATCTGCGCCGCGAGGCGGACCACCTCGGTTGGGACCGGTATTTCGCCAAGCTGGTGGGGGCGACGGACGCCGAGGAGGACAAGCCGGCGGCGGCGCCGGTCGAGATGGCGCTCGAGGGAAGCACCATCGCGTGTGGCCCCGAAGTGTGGTTCGTCGGCGACGCCGCCATCGACATGGAGTGCGCCCATAACGCCGGCTGCACTCCGGTTCTGCTTGGCGGGGATGAGGGGAAGCGGGGTGAATTCGGCCCCGACGAGGAGCCCCGGTTGCGGGTCGGGAGTTGCATGGAGCTTGCGGAGCTTGTGCGCAACCTATACCCTGACCTTTCAGTGGTATGACATAGTTCCTGACGTGACGGGGCTTGCTTCGGGACGCCGGAACGATCGTCCGACCGTTCCAGTCCCGGCCGCGCCCCAGCGAAGCAAAAAAACAGCGGGGTAACAACCATGGCCGCGGAAAAGACTCAAAACCTACAGGACGTGTTCTTAAATCACATCCGTAAGAACAAAATCCCGGTAACGGTATTCCTGGTCAACGGCGTGAAGCTGCAAGGGATCATCTCGTGGTTCGACAATTTTTCGGTGCTGTTGCGCCGCGACAGCCACTCCCAGCTTGTCTACAAGCACGCCATTTCGACCGTCATGCCGGCCGGCCCGATCCAGTTGTTCGATCCGGACAAGGAAGCGGAAGGAAACGATAAGTCGAAAGAACAAGGCTGATTTGTCGAAGAAGGCTGTCAAACGCCAGGCGGATGAGAAGGGTACGAGGGGCCGGGCGTTGAGCGGTCAGCGCCCGGGCGACGGCGCCAACGCGCGCGCGGGCGTGCTCCATCCCCACATCAAGGGCGCACCGAGTCAGGCGCGCACGCCCGAGGCCTGTCTCGCCGAGGCCCGTGGGCTGGCCGAGGCGATCGATCTCCTCGTCGTCCACGCCGAGATCTTCCCTATCAGGTCGCCGCGTTCGGCGGCCCTATTCGGTTCCGGCCAGGTCGCGATGATCGCCGATTCGGTCAAGGCGCGGGCCATCGCCGTCGTCATCGTCAACGGCGCGCTCACGCCGGTGCAGCAGCGCAATCTGGAACTGGCCTGGAACTGCAAGGTCATCGACCGCACCGGCCTGATCCTCGAGATCTTCGGCGCCCGCGCGCGCACCCGCGAAGGCCGCTCCCAGGTCGAACTCGCCGCCCTTTCCTATCAGCGAAGCCGCCTGGTGCGGAGCTGGACCCACCTCGAACGCCAGCGCGGCGGTTTCGGATTCTTCGGTGGCCCCGGCGAAACTCAGATCGAAACCGACCGGCGCCAGATCGACCAGCGGATTCACCAGCTGCGCGGCGAGCTCGAGGAGGTCAAGCGTACCCGTGGACTGCACCGCCGGGCGCGCCAATATCCGGTCGTCGCCCTCGTCGGCTACACCAATGCCGGCAAGTCCACCCTGTTCAACCGCTTGACCCAGGCCGAGGTCGTGGTCGCGGACCAGTTGTTCGCCACCCTCGATCCGACCATGCGGGCCGTCGATCTGCCCACCGGCGCCAAGGTGATCCTGTCGGACACGGTGGGCTTCATCTCCGCTCTGCCGACCGATCTCATCGCCGCCTTCCGGGCGACGCTGGAGGAGGTCCTGGCCGCCGACATCATCCTTCATGTCCGCGATATCTCCCATGACGACAGCGAGGCCCAGAAGCTCGACGTCCATAAGGTATTGTCGGAAATGGGCCTCGACGAGGTGGTGGTCGACGCCGGTCTGATCGAGGCCCTGAACAAGATCGATCTGCTGGACGGGGAGGCGCGGGAAAAGGTCCGCAACCAGGCCGCCCGCAACCCCGATACCGTACCGGTCTCGGCCCTGACGGGGGAGGGGACGGATGAACTGCTGGCATTGCTCGAGCGGCGTCTCGCGCTTTCGCGCCGTATCGTCGAGTATTCCCTATCGCATGCGGACGGGTCGGCCATCGCCTGGCTGTATGATCACGCCGAGGTGTTGAGCCGGAGCGACGACGGCGGTTACGCCCGCTTGCGGGTGGGTATGAAGGAAAGCGATATCGCCCGGTTCGAACGCCGGATTTCCGAGAAAAGCCACTGATATATCAGAATTTTCCCGGTCCCGAGGTCTTGCTTGACAGTGGCGGGCAGGCCATATTATAAACTTGGCACTCAACACACTAGAGTGCTAACAACTTGGTGAATCCGGGCTCCGGTACGGGGTTCGCCTGGATAAAACTGAATGGAGAGCGTTGATGAATCTTAAGCCTTTGCAGGACCGGGTATTGGTCGAGCCAATGGAGGCGGACGAAAAAACCTCGGGCGGCATCATCATTCCCGACACGGCCAAGGAGAAGCCCATGGAGGGACGCGTCATTGCGGCCGGTCCGGGCGTTCGCGGCGAAGACGGCAAGCTGCATCCCCTGGACGTGAAGAAGGGAGACCAGATTTTGTACGGCAAATGGTCAGGCACCGAGGTCAAGCTGAACGGCGATGACCTCTTGATCATGAAAGAATCCGATATCATGGGAATCATCGAGTAAGGGAGTGAGTCGATGGCTGCGAAAGATGTGAAGTTTTCCACCGAAGCCCGCACCAAGATGCTGCGGGGCGTCGACATCCTGGCCGACGCGGTCAAGGTGACACTGGGCCCCAAGGGCCGTAACGTTCTGCTCGAGAAATCCTTCGGCGCGCCGAGGATCACCAAGGACGGCGTCACCGTCGCCAAGGAGATCGAGCTCAAGGACAAGTTCGAGAACATGGGCGCCCAGATGCTGCGCGAAGTGGCGACACGGACCAGCGACGAGGCCGGCGACGGCACGACGACGGCGACGGTGCTTGCCCAGGCCATCGTCCGCGAGGGCGCCAAGGCGGTCGCCGCCGGGATGAACCCGATGGACATCAAGCGGGGCATCGACCTCGCCGCCGCGGCGGTGGTCGAGTACCTTCACAAGCGCTCGAAGAACGTCAAGACCAGCGAGGAGATCGCCCAGGTCGGGACGATCTCGGCAAATGGCGAAACCGAGATCGGCGACATGATCTCCCAGGCCATGGACCGGGTCGGCAAGGAAGGGGTGATCACGGTCGAGGAAGCCAAGGGCATGGTCACCGAGCTCGAGGTGGTCGAGGGCATGCAGTTCGACCGCGGCTACCTCAGCCCCTATTTCGTCACCAATCCCGAAAAGATGAATTGCGACCTGGAGGAACCCTACATCCTCCTGCACGAGAAGAAGCTTTCCTCTCTGCAGGCGATGCTGCCGCTTCTCGAAACCGTGGTGCAATCGGGCCAGCCGTTGCTGATCATCGCCGAGGACATCGAGGGCGAGGTCCTGGCGACGCTGGTCGTCAACAAGCTGCGCGGCGGGCTCAAGGTGGCGGCGGTCAAGGCGCCGGGCTTCGGCGACAGGCGCAAGGCGATGCTCGAGGACATCGCCATCCTCACCGGCGCCGAGGTGGTCTCCGAGGATCTCGGCATCAAGCTTGAGAACGTCAAGCTGGACATGCTCGGCCGGGCCAAGAAGGTCACCATCGATAAGGACGACACCACGATCGTCGACGGCGCCGGCAAGAAGGCCGACATCAAGGGCCGTTGCACCCAGATCCGCGCGCAGATCGAGGAAACGACGTCGGATTACGACCGCGAGAAGCTGCAGGAAAGGCTGGCCAAGCTCGCCGGCGGCGTGGCGGTGATCAAGGTCGGCGGCGCCACCGAGATCGAGGTCAAGGAACGCAAGGACCGGGTCGACGATGCGCTCAACGCGACTTCCGCCGCGGTGGAGGAGGGGATCGTCCCCGGCGGCGGCGTGGCGCTGCTCTATGCCACCAAGGCGCTCGACAAACTGGAGACGGAAAATGACGACCAGAGAGTCGGTATCGACATCGTGCGCCGCGCGATCGCGGCGCCGACCCGCCAGATCGTCGAGAATGCCGGCGAAGATGGTTCCGTCGTCAGCGGCAAGCTCCTGGAAGGCAAGGACCAGAACCTTGGCTATAACGCCCAGACCGGCGTCTTCGAGGACCTGGTCAAGGCCGGCGTCATCGACCCGACCAAGGTGGTGAGGACGGCGCTCCAGGATGCCGCCTCGGTGGCCGGTTTGATGATCACCACCGAGGTCATGGTCGCCGAGAAGCCCGAGAAGAAGGACGCCGGGGCGGGGATGCCTCCCGGCGGCATGGGCGGCATGGACTTCTAGTCAACCGCAGTTTTTCAGCCCTGGGGGCCGCGCCGCGCGCGGCCCCCTTTTTCT
The DNA here is from genome assembly GCA_022566265.1 of Pseudomonadota bacterium. Taxonomy (GTDB): domain Bacteria; phylum Pseudomonadota; class Alphaproteobacteria; order SMXQ01; family SMXQ01; genus JACZQV01. The sequence continues at coordinate 40,567 of JADFJG010000005.1, forward strand.
TTTGCCGCTGGTATAAGATGGCGCGCCCGTGATCAGCACCATGGGGAGAGCTTTGACGGATAACAAACTTGAGGAACGAGGCATGGCGAACAAGAAAGTGGCCTTCATCGGCCTTGGCGTCATGGGCTTCCCCATGGCCGGGCATCTCGCCGCCAAGGGGCACGACGTGACCGTCTATAACCGCACCGCGTCGCGGGCAGGCGATTGGACCAAGGCCCATGAGGGCACATCCGCCGGAACCCCGGCGGCGGCGGCCGAGGGCGCGGAGATCGTCTTCACTTGTGTCGGCAACGATGAGGATGTGCGCGCCGTCACCCTGGGCGACGACGGCGCGCTCGCCGGCATGGCGGGCGGCGCCATCCTGGTCGATCACACCACCGCCTCGGCGGGCCTCGCGCGCGAACTCGCGGCCGGGGCCGCGGCCAAGGGCCTGGGCTTCCTCGACGCGCCGGTCTCGGGCGGCCAGGCGGGGGCGGAGAACGGCATCCTCACCATCATGGTCGGCGGCGAGCCCGACATTTTCGATCGCGCCCGGGATACCATGGCCTCCTATGGCCGCGCGGTGACGCTGATGGGCGGCGCCGGATCGGGCCAGCTGACCAAGATGGTCAACCAGATCTGCATCGCCGGACTGGTGCAGGGGCTGTCGGAGGGACTGAATTTCGCCATGCGCGCCGGGTTGGACGCGCGCCAGGTCATCGACGTCATCTCCAAGGGCGCGGCCCAGTCGTGGCAGATGGAGAACCGCGGCTACACCATGATCGAGGGCAAGTTCGATTTCGGCTTCGCCGTCAACTGGATGCGCAAGGATCTCGGCATCTGCCTGGCCGAAGCGCACGACAACAAGGCGCGCCTGCCGGTGACGGCGCTGATCGACCAGTTCTACGCCCAGGTCCAGCAACGCGGCGGCGAGCGCTGGGACACCTCGAGCCTCTTCCACCTGTTGATGGAGAAGTGAAGGGAAGGGGGGGCCTTCCTTCAGCCCTTCTCCTTTTCCTCGTCCTTGACCCGGTCCCAAAGCGCGTCCATTTCCGCCAATGATGAATCCCCCGGTGTCTTGCCGAGCGCGGCGAGCAACGCTTCCACGCGGTGGAAGCGGCGGGTGAACTTGGCGTTGGCGGCGAGGAGCGCCGTCTCCGGCTCGATGCCGAGCTTGCGGGCGAGGTTGGCGCAGGCGAACAGGAGATCGCCGACTTCCTCGCGCATGGCCTGTTCCGACCCGCCGGCGGCGATCTCGTCCTCGATTTCGCCGATCTCCTCGGCGATCTTGTCGATGACCATGGCGGCCTCGGGCCAGTCGAAGCCGCCGCGCGCCGCTCGCGCCTGCAGTTTCTTGGCCCGCATGAGCGCCGGCAACGCCAGGGCGACGCCGTCCAGCAGGCTCACCGGGCGTTCGCCGCCGCCATCGCCGTTCCCGGCGCCCTTTGCCGCCCGTTCGCTGGCCTTGTGCGCCTCCCAGGCCAGGTTTTGGGCCTCGACCGAGCCGATCTCGGTGTCGGCGAAGACGTGGGGATGGCGCCGCTCCATCTTATCGGCGATGCCGGTGGCGATATCGTTGAAGTCGAACTGGCCCCGTTCGCTGGCCATCTGGGCGTAGAAGACGACCTGGAACAGGAGATCGCCGAGCTCGTCCTTGAGCGCCGCGGTGTCGCCCTTGGCGATGGCGTCGGCGACCTCATAGGCCTCCTCGATGGTGTAGGGCGCGATGGTCTCGAAGCTCTGCTCCCGGTCCCACGGGCACCCGGTTTCGGGATCGCGGAGCCTGGCCATGATGTCCAGCAATCGCTCGATCGGTTCGCTCATGAAGCCTCCTTGGCGTCGCGGGGGGTATCGCCAGACACTGACGCCGGGTGGGGGAAGTCCGGGCGGCCGGGGAAGGGCGCCTGTCCACAAACTAACAATTATCGCATAATGTATATTATGGAAAATTAATGGTCTATTTTTGATATCAGTTGGTTCCCACGTTATCTTAATGCTCAAACTTCAAGGATGAGCCCGTCATGGGCCGGTTCCACCCCTTCCGGCAGCCGTGCCGCCAGTTCCTCATAATCCATATGGAAACCGAGATGTGTCAACACCGCGCGCTCGGGTTTGACGCGGGCGATCCATTCGAGAACCCGATCGAGATGGGCGTGGGTCGGATGGGGTTCGTAGCGCAAACAGCCGACGATCCAGAGCTTTACCCCGGTTAGCGCCGCGAAAGCCGCATCCGGCAGATCGACGGCATCGGTGGTATAGGCGGCGTCGGCGAAGCGAAAGCCGAGGGTACGCGTGAAGCCGTGATCCTGGTCGAACGGTTCGATCTTGAGCGCGCCGACCGTGAAAACGCCGCCCGGGGCGATCTCATGGGGCGTCAGGCAGGGCTTGTAAAAGGCGAACTCGTCTTGAACTTTCCTTTCCGGTTCAAAGACATATCCAAATCTCTTGCGAAAACCGTTCAGCGTCCCGGCATCGGCGTAAAGGTCGATCCATTGGCGCTGGAGCCGGTTGAGCGCGCGGAGCTCATCGATACCGTGGACGTGATCGGCGTGACCGTGGGTGTAGATCACCCCGTCCAGCCGGCTGACATCGGCGTCGAGCAACTGTTGGCGGAGATCGGGCGAGGTATCGACGAGGATCGCCGTCTCGCCGTCCTCGACCAGGATCGAGGCCCGCCGGCGCCGATTGCGGGGGTTCTGGGGATCGCACGCCCCCCACTGGCCGCCGATCATCGGCACGCCCCCCGCCGCGCCGCAGCCGAGGATGGTGATGCGCATGAGCTAAGCCCCCTTCCCCGCGAACGCGCCGGCGCTTAGGCCGCGGGCGCCTTGGCCTTGGTGAACAGGCGAAAGAAATTCGCCGTCGTCTGTTCGGCCAGGGCGTCTGGCGTCATGCCGCGAAGCTGGGCCAAGAAGGCGGCGGTGTGGGCGAGATAAGCCGGCTCGTTGCGCTTGCCGCGTTTGGGCACCGGCGCCAGATAAGGGGCGTCGGTCTCGACCAGCAGCCGGTCTGCCGGCACCGCGCCGGCGATTTCGCGGACGGCGTCGGCGTTCTTGAAGGTCAAGATGCCGGAAAAGGAGATATAGAAGCCGAGCCCGACCGCCGCGTCCGCCAGCCCGCGCCCGGCGCTGAAACAATGCATGACGGCGCCGAACGCGCCCTTCTCATGCTCTTCGGCGAGGATCTCGATGGTGTCGCCGTCGGCGTCGCGGCTGTGGACGATCAGCGGCAGTCCGGTCTCGCGCGCGGCTCCGATGTGGGCGCGAAAGCTCACTTGCTGCGCCGCCCTCGGGGCGTTGTCGTAATGGTAATCGAGCCCGGTCTCGCCGATGCCGATGACCTTGTCGTCGGCCGCCAACGCCGCCAGGCGTTCGGGGCCGGTGTCCTTTTCCCCCTCCGCGCCGGCCTCGTGGGGGTGGGTGCCGACGGTGCAATAGATATTGTCATGGGCCGAGGCGATGGCGAGGACCCGATCGAACCGCGCGATCTCGGTGCCGATGGTCACCATGGCGCCGACGCCGGCCCTCCCGGCCCTGGCGATCACGTCTTCGATCTCGTCCTCGAAGTCCGGGAAATCGAGATGGCAGTGACTGTCAACCAGCATCCGCCTTTCCCTAACCATCCACCACGAACCGCGGGAATACACCCTCGGGCTTCGGCAATGGCGTGCCCGGCGTCAGCGCGTGATCGGGCGAGAGATGGGCGAAGGTGCGGGCGTCTTCCGCCACCGCCAGTTGGTCGAGCATGCGGGCGCCGGCGCCCGGCATCACCGGCTGGGCGAGGATGGCGAGGTGGCGGATGGTCTCGGCGACGACGTAGAGCACCGTCGCCATGCGCGCCGGATCGGATTTCCTCAGCGCCCAGGGGGCCATCTCGTCGATATAGCGGTTGGCGTCGCCGATCACGACCCACATGGCGATCAGCGCCTTGTGGAAGCTCTGCGCCGCGAACAGGGCGCGCATCTCGCCGAGCAAACCGCCGGCGGCGGCGAGGAGCTTCTTGTCGGCGGCGGTGAACTCGCCGGGCTCGGGCATCCGCGCCTCGCAGTTCTTGTTGATCATCGAGAGGGAGCGCTGGGCGAGGTTGCCGAAATCGTTGGCCAGGTCGCCGTCGATGCGCCCGATCATGGCGCGGTGGGAAAAATCGCCGTCATTGCCGAACGGCACCTCGCGCAGCAGGAAATAGCGCACCTGATCGAGGCCGTAGCGCGCCGTCAGTTCCAGGGGATCGATGATGTTGCCCAGGGATTTCGAGATCTTCTTGCCCTCGTTGGTCCACCAGCCATGGGCGAAGACGCGCTTGGGCGGGGCGACGCCGGCGGCCAACAGGAAGGCCGGCCAGTAGACGGCGTGGAAGCGCAAGATGTCCTTGCCGACCATGTGCAGATCGGCGGGCCAAAACGTCGTGAAGCCGTCCGATCCGCTGTCGGGATAACCGACGGCCGTCATATAGTTGGTCAGCGCGTCCAACCACACATACATGACGTGATCGGCATCGTCCGGCACCGGGATGCCCCAGCGGAAACTGGTGCGCGACACCGAGAGGTCCAGGAGCCCACCCTTGACGAAGCTGATGACCTCGTTGCGCCGGGTCGGGGGCGCGACGAAATCCGGGTTCTCGTCGTAGAAGCGAAGCAGCCGGTCCTGCCATTCCGATAGCTTGAAGAAATAACTCGGCTCCTCCACCCACTCGACCTCGGCGCCGCTCGGCGCGATCCTCGACCCGTCGGGCCCCTGGGTGAGCTCGCTCTCGGTATAGAAGGCCTCGTCGCGGATCGAATACCACCCGGCATAGGTGCCGAGATAGATCTGGTCCCGCGCCTTGAGTTCCCGCCACAGGGCCTGGACGGCGGCGCGGTGGCGGGGCTCGGTGGTGCGGATGAAGTCGTCGTTGGTGAAGCCCATCGTTTTGGTGAGGATGCGGAAGTTCTCCGAGTTCATGTCGACGAAGGCCTGGGTCTCCATGCCGGCGGCCTGGGCCGCCTTCTCCATCTTCTGGCCGTGTTCGTCGGTGCCGGTGAGGAACTTGACGTTCCTGCCGTCGAGGCGCATGAAGCGGGCCAGCGCGTCACAGGCGAGGCTGGTGTAGGCGTGACCGATATGGGGCTTGTCGTTGACGTAATAGATCGGCGTCGTCACGTAATAGGGCGTCGATCCGGACATCGGGATTACCTCGAGGCGGGGTTCGGGCGGCGGACCCGTAAGTTTCAGGCGCGCATGTCGCTCTGAACGGTCAGGAAGGCGTTCAGCAACACTTGCTTGTGGTCAAGCTTGATGCTGTCCGCCCGGTCGAACAGGTGGCTGGTCTTCTCCCATACCCCGACCCATTGATCAAGGCCGCGAAGGGAGATCAGCCGCGCCATCAGGGCGCCTTCGCCCGGCACGATCTCCGGCGGCAGGACGCCGAGCGCGCCGGCGCGCACCAGGCGGGCGAACCACCATTGCGTCAATTCGGTGAAAGTGTGAAAGCCCGCCTCGTTGCCGCTCCGTCCGAGCCTGTCGCCGAGACCGTGCAGGGCCTTGACGTCGAGCTCGGGCAACGGCGTCAGCAGGCCGATGAGTTCACGGTAAAGCTCGATTCCCCCTTCCTCGGCGAGGGCAAGCGCCTTGCCGGGACTGCCCTCGGCGATCCGCGCCAACGCCGTCGCCTCGCCGGCGTCGAGGCCGGGCCGGAAGCGGTGAAGGAGCCCGGTGACGTCCTCCTCCGCCAGCGGCCTTAGCGGCAGATGACGGCAGCGCGAGCGGATGGTCGCCAGCAGCCTGCCCGGCGCGTGGCTCACCAGCAGCAGCACCGAGCGCCTGGGCGGTTCCTCCAGCGCCTTGAGCACGGCGTTGGCGGCGTTGCGGTTCATGTCCTCGGCGCCGTCGATGACGACCACCCGCCAGCCGCCCTCGGCCGCCGTCAGGCTGAGGAAGGCGCCGATGCCGCGGACCTCGCCGATGACGATCTCGCCGCGCATCTTCTTGCGCTCCCGGTCGTAGCCCCGCGCCAGGGACTTGAGGTCGCCGTGGGCGCCGGCGGCGATTCGCCTGAACACCGGATGTTCGGGCGCGACGTAAAGGCCGTCGGGCGCGCCGCCGAACAAGTCCCCCTCGCCGCCACCGGCAAGCACGAAACGGGCGAAGCGATAAGCGAGCGTCGCCTTGCCGATGCCGCGCATCCCGGTTATCAGCCAGGCGTGGTGCAGCCGGTTGGCGCCATAGGCCCCGAGCAGCGCGCCCTCGGCCTCGCCATGGCCGATGAGGTCGGCATTGGCGTTGGGTTCCGGTACCGGTGTGGTTTCGGCGTCGTTCATCAAAATTCGACCCCCAGGCGCTCGCCGACGGTGGCGAGGATCTTCGCCTCGACCTCCTCTATAGCGCCATCGGCTTCGATGACGGCGCATCTTTCGGGTTCGCGCCGGGCGATGTCGAGATACCCCTCGCGCAGGCGGCGGTGGAACGCCTGGTCCATGCGCTCGTAGCGGTCCTCGCCGGTCTGCCCGCCCCGGCTGCGCTCGAGACCGAGCTCCGGCGCGAGGTCGAGGATGATGGTGAGATCAGGGGCGAAAGTGCCGACGACGATGCGATAAAGCGCTTCCACCGCCTGGCGTTCGACGCCCAGCCCGTAGCCCTGATAGGCCATGGTGGAATCGGCGAAGCGATCGGAGATCACCCACTGGCCACCAGCGATCGCCGGCAGCACCGTTCGCTCGAGATGCTCGCGCCTGGCGGCGAAATGAAGCAACGCCTCGCTTATCGCATCCCAGCGCCCCGGCGCGCCCGCGACCAGCAGCTTGCGGATTTCCTCGGCGCCGGGCGCGCCGCCGGGCTCGCGCGTCACCAGCGCATCGATGCCGGCGCCCTCGAGATGGCCGGCCAGCAGCAGGGCCTGGGTCGACTTGCCGGTCCCCTCCCCGCCTTCGAGGGTGATGAATTTTCCGCCGTTCGATGTGCCTGAGGCCAAGCTTTCGCTCTCCTGGGATCTCGTTCCTAACGCTGGCGGCCCCAAAGCAAATATTGGATGGCAGCCGAGATCCGGCCGAGGAAGCCGAGGCGGCGGACCTCCGCGCCGGCCATGAGCGGCACCACCAAATCGTCGAGCCCCGGCGCGGTGATCACCAGCTTGGCGATTTCCGCGCCGTCGGTTATCGGCGCCGGTATCGGGGCGGTGTACACCACCTTGACCTTGGCCGTGCGCCGGGCGCGTTTCGGCAGGGTCAGCACCAGATCCTGCTCGAGGATGAGGGGCACCTTCGCTTCCGTTCCAAGCCAGACGTTCGCCTCGTCGACGGTTTCGCCGGCGCGGAACAGGGCGAAGTTGGCGAACTCGCGGAATCCCCATTCGATCAGCCGTTGGGATTCGTTGGCGCGGGACTGGGCGTTCTCGATCCCGTTCACCACCAGGATCAGGCGTCGTCCGTCGCGTATCACCGAAGCGGCGAGGCCAAAGCCGCCGGCCTCGGTATGCCCGGTCTTGAGGCCGTCGGCGCCCATATTGCGGTAGATCAGCGGATTGCGGTTGCCCTGGCGGATGCCGCTGAAAGTGAAGCTGGTCTCGGCGTAGTAATGATAGTAGTCGGGGAAATCGTCGATCGTGCGCTTGGAGAGTAACGCGATGTCGCGCGCGGTCATGTAGTGGCCCTCCTCGGGCCAGCCCGAGGCGTTCCTGAAAACACTGTTCTCGAGACCGATTTCCCGCCCCTTCTTGGTCATCTCGGTGGCGAACGCCTCTTCCGTGCCACTGAGGCCTTCGGCGACGACGATGGTGGCGTCGTTGCCCGACTGGACGATGATGCCGCGCAACAGATCCTCGACGCGCACCGATTTGCCGACCAGCACGTACATCTTGGAGCCGCCCTTGCGCCATGCCTTCTTACTGACGGGGAGCTTGTCGTCGAGCGTGAGGCTGCCGTTCTTGAGGCGCTCGAACACCATATAAACGGTCATCAGTTTGCTCATGGAGGACGGCGGCATGGTGTCGTCGGCGTTCTTTTCGAGCAGCACGGTGCCGGTCTGGGCATCCATCAGGATGGCCTGTTTGGCGATGGTCTCGAGTGCCGCCGCCGGCGCCGCCACGAGGTACAGGAACAGGGCGGCCGGAGCCAGCGATCCCAGGCGCCAGCCCGGAGTATATGCTCTCGTTCCGGATAGGCTCATATCTCGACTCTTTATCAATTTTTCGGCTCGATGCAGGGGTCTTTCGACCGGCGGCCCGGGCAAAATCCCCGGGCCTGGGTTCAAGGACCTTTGGTATTAATCGTTAAATGTGCGGAAATTATGCCGCCATCCCGGTTCGCGCCGTTCATCATTGGACGATCAAGCGGGCCTCGGGGTAACCGGCGCCGATGACTCTTGCCAGCACCCTGTCCGCTTCCGGCAGCGAACTCATCGGCCCCAGCCTGACCCGGAACAGATAGTACTCGCCGATGGCGACCGTCGTCACCCTGGTGGGGCCGAATTCGGCCAGGATCGCCTTCAGCCGGTTGGCATTGTGATATTGCGAGAAGGCGCCCGCCTGGACGTAAATCCTGGTGGGTTCGACGGGTACGATCGTCACCTTCGCGTCCCTGGCGGCCAGGGACCCGTTGCGCCTGGCGATGGGTCTCCTGGCCGGCGCCGGCTTGGCGGCGCGCTTCGTGCCGTTCTCGGTCACGGGCGCTGGTTTGGCCGCGGCCTTCATGCCGGGCGGCGGCGGTAGCGGTTCGGAGGCGATTCTGGCCCTCGAGGCCGCCTTGACGCCGTTCTTCTCCGCCACCTTGGTGGCGTTCCCGCCGGTCATCTCGGCCGCCATGCGCCGGCTTTCCGCCGCCAATATCTCGACCCGGACCTTGGCCGTCCCGTCGCGTTCGAATCCGAGAAGCTGGGCGCCACGGCGCGAGAGATCGATGATGCGGCCGCGCTTGAACGGTCCCCGGTCGTTGACGCGAAGCGAAATCGAGCGGCCGTTCTCCAGGTTGGTCACCTGTACCACGCTTGGCATCGGCAGCGTCCGATGGGCCGCGGTCACCCGGTTCATGTCATAGATTTCACCGTTGGCGGTGGGGCGGCCATGGAAATCGGCGCCGTACCAAGAAGCGATACCGGTTTCCGAATAATCGTAATCGACCGCGGGATAGTACCAGACACCCGAAACCTCATAGGGCTTGCCGATCTTGTAGACGGCGTCCTCTCGCCCGGTGGGTTCATCGCCGCCGATGCCGCCGATCTTCTTGGCGGTGTGAAAAACCAACTCCGTGGTCGCGCAAGCATTGAGAAGGACGCTTGCGGCGACGACGATCAGCCCGAGGAAGCGGTGTGTTGAGGCCATATATTGTAGCCGCTGCGAATTCAGCCCATTGATATAGTAGTCTAGCCGCCTTTAATGCGGTCGGCAAGCAGTCCCACCGCGGTGGCGAAAAGAATCGAACAGTTCCATTTGAGCGCCGCGCGGAAGTTGTCGTAGACCAGGAACGCGGTGCCGCCGGGGCCGTCCGGCAGCACCAGCGACGCCGCCAGGTCCGGCCTCGGCAGCGCGCCGCCGTCGGCGCGGCGAACGCCCAAGCGCTGCCATTCGGACAGGCGCTTTCGCACCGTCAGGTGCTTCAACGCCCGGCAGCCCTTGGGCCGCTTGGACGGCATCAGGGCGGCGGCGTCGAATCCTCGCGGCAGTTTGACTTCGCGGCCCCACGTCTGGTCATCCCGCCAACCGGAGCGCTTGAGATAGTTCGCCGCCGAGGCGAACACGTCGGCCTCGGTGTCCCAGATGTCGCGCCTGCCGTCACCATCGAAATCGACGGCGAAGTTGAGAAAGCTGGATGGCATGAACTGGCTTTGGCCCATGGCGCCGGCCCACGATCCCTTCATCGCGGCGACCGAGATGTGCCCCTGATCGAGAATCAGGAGGGCGTTGAATAGTTCCTTCCGGAAGTAAGCGCCGCGCCGGCCGTCATGGGCGAGCGTCGCCAGGGCCGCGACCACGGAATAACCGCCCGTGTGGCGGCCGAAACCGGACTCGATCCCCCAGAGCGCGACGATGAAGCGCGGCTGGACCCCAAACTTGGCGCCGACTCGGCGCAACAGATCACGGTGTTCGGAGAATTTCCGCTTGCCCTTTTCGACGCGCGACGGCGGTACCATGTTGGCGAGGTACTTCTTCAAGGTCATGGTGAATTCGGGCTGATGCCGGTCATGCTCGATCACCCGGGCAATCGGCGTCAACCCGGTAAGGGCGGCGTCGAGCGTGGCCTTGGAGATGCCGCGCTCAAGGCCTTCTTCATAGACTCCCTTGAGCCAGGTGGCGAAATCGGTCTCGGTGGCGCCCGGCGCCGGCGCCCCGAGCCCGGCAAACAGCAGGACCGTGACGGCGGCGAGAAGTTTCAAACGGCGCTGGGCCTCGAATATCATCATGTCGCGCTCATCCGTCGATATTCAGGGCGGAACTTGTGCCACAGTAACCGGCGCGAGGCAAATCATAACAAAGTGTGGGCCGAAACGACCGCGCCGCCGGGCGCGATATTGTCGAGGACGAAGCGCTGCCAATTACCATCGGGCGATGCACACGCCGCCCCGCTCGGCTCGCATGACAAGGTGATGCCCTGGAGGCGCCAGAGCTTGCGCCAAACGCCGATATCCGTGATAGCCAGGCCGTAGAACCGGCGGCGAATGTTCCGTTCCACCTGCCTCCTGCCGATGGTGGCGTAGATCGACGCGCCCGCCGCGATCGCGCCGACGCCGGCATAGGCGCCCCCAAGCCACCAGACCAGTAGGGCAGCCGCCATCAGACCGTAGATCCACCTTGTCGACTCGGCCTGGATGGAGATCGGTGAATCGACGTCATCGAGCTTCCTCGGATCGAGCCCGATGGTGACCCGGCCGTCCGCCTCCGCCGCACGCAGCATCTCCAGGAGGTCGGTGTCTTCCATCCTCGCGGTCTTCCCTACTTCCGGCCGTTGGCGCCCGGGCGCTCACCTTTGCACTTGACGGCGTTGCGTGTAAACGTGGCGCTGGTTAAGATACCACCACGGGCCGGCGCCACGACAATTCGCCGCCGGTCGTGCGATATCGGGGTGATTGCCGGAATTCAGTCCACCGCCATTCCCGCCGGTCCACTCCGGATCAACTCCCGAGGCTTGAACGACTATTGGACAGAAGGCCATGAAACATTTTCTCAACCGCACTCTCGCCGCCGCCGCCGTCCTGGCGATGCTGGCCGGTCCCCAGGCCCATGGCGCCGAAGCGGGCAAGGCGGCGGAAGACGATACCTTCGATGAACAGACGATCCTGGAGACGGCGACGGGTTTCTTCGGCGACACCACCAAGGGGTTGGCCAAGGTCATCCAGAAGGTGTTCCAGGACCAGGGACGCCCCAACGGCTTTATCACCGGAGAGGAAGGCAGCGGCGCCTTCATCGTCGGCTTGCGTTACGGCAACGGCATGTTGAATCGGAAGAAACACGCGCCGAGGAAGGTCTACTGGCAGGGGCCGTCGATCGGCTTCGACGTCGGCGGCAACGCCTCCAAGGTGTTCGTCCTGATCTATCATCTCCAGGGCCCGGACAGCATTTTCCAGCGCTTTCCCGGAATCGAGGGAACTTTTTACTTCGTCGCCGGCGTCGGCGTGAACTACCAACAAAGCGGCAAGATCATCCTCGCCCCCATCCGCACCGGCGTCGGGCTGCGCGCCGGCGCCAACATCGGCTACCTCCACTACACCAGAAAGCATTCCTGGGTGCCGTTCTAGTTCAACGCGGCACCCGGTTCTGACAGGAGTATCGAGCGGCTCCGCCCCGCCCTGGGCTTTGCCCGTCCCTCAATCGCCGGTGACCCGAGCCGTTCCGTCGCCGGCGCAAAATTTCGCCTTGCCGCCGCCGATCGACGGCCGCGGTTCATCCCTGGCGTTGGGGCCGAGCACCTCGGACCACCGAAAAGGGGTCAAGACCGGATTTTCAGGCTCGTTTCGACCGCTTAGGGCCGCATAGCGGACCCTATGGGGGCGGAGCGTGATGGGCCGCTCAGATCCAACCCGCACCTTCACCGCGCACCAGCATCCCTCAGGGTTCGATCCCCTTGAGGAGTCCCCTGAGCGCCCGGATCAAGTTGGCGACGATGGTGGCGAACCCGGCGAACAGCAGGACGGCGACGATCGGCCGGCTGATGAACACCCACATGTCGTAACTCACCATCTGCATGGCCTGGGCGAAGTTCTCCTCCCCCAGCTTGCCGAGGATGAGGCCGAGGATGATGCCGGCAACCGAATATCCGGTGCGCCTCAGCAGATAGGCGAGGAGACCGGCGACGAACATGACCAGCACGTCCATGGGCAGGCCGCGCACCGCGTAGGCGCCGATGGTGGAAAGCAGCAGGATCGCCGGCGCCAGGTACTGGAACGGGATCTTCAACAGGTGCAGCACCGTCTTGGTTTCGAGGAATCCCAGCACCAGGATGGCGATGTTGGCGTAGAACATGGCGGCGAAGACGACCCACACCAGCTCGCTGGAATTGATGAAGACCAGGGGCCCCGGCTCGATGTCGTGCATCTGGAAGACGCCGACCATCATCGCCGTCAGCGCCCCGCCCGGCAGGCCCAGCGCCAGCAGCGGTATCATGGCGGCGCCCGTGGCCGCGTTGTTGGCGGTCTCGGACGCCACCACGCCTTCCAGTTCGCCGCGGCCGAATTTCTCCGGCGTCTTGGACCAGCGGACGGCCTCGTTGTAACTGAGGAAGGCGGCCAGCGTGGCGCCGATTCCGGGCAGGATGCCGGCGAAAAATCCGAGCCCCACCGATCGGGCGACGGCGACTTTGAGCTTCCAGAATTCGGCCACGGAAGGGAAACCGGTGGCGAACTTGGGCATGTCGTAGATGCCGCGCACCCGTTTTTCGGCCTGCACGAAGACCTCCGAGACGGCGAAAAAACCGAGGATGATGGGAATGAAGTGAAGGCCCGCCATAAGATAGACATAGTCGAAGTTGTAGCGTTCGATGCCGGCCACCGGGTCCAGCCCGACGGTCGCGATCATCAGGCCCAGCCCCACCGACAGCCAGCCCTTCCACAGGGTCTTGGCGCCCACCGACGAGGCGACGGCGATGCCGAAGAAGACCAGGGCGAAGATTTCCGGCGGGCCGACATAGACCACCGCCACTTCCGCCAGCAAGGGCGTCGCCAACATCATCAGCAGCACCGAACAGGTGCCGCCGAAGGCCGAACAGATCACCGCGGCGCCGATGGCCTTGCCGGCCTCGCCTTTCTGGGTCATCGGATAGCCGTCGAAGGCGGTCGGCGCGTTCTCCGGCGCGCCCGGTATGTTGAACAGGATGGCCGTCACCGCGCCGCCGTAGGTGCCCGAACAATAGAGCACCGAATAGAACATGATGGCGTCGGAAGCCGACAGCAGTCCCGAGAAAGGCAGGAAGATGGCGGCCAGGGTCAGCATGTTGATGCCGGGGATGGCGCCGAACAGCAGTCCGCCGATCAGCCCGCAGAAGAATATAAGGACGCTGAGGGGGTTGCCGAACAGGGTCAGGGTGCCGCCGATAAAAGCTTCCATGATATTCCCCGCCCGCCGCTCAGCGGATCAGGACGATCAGCCAGTTGCTGAAATCGTAGAACCCCGGCCAGTAGCCGACAGGCAGGCCGACGTAGAGAATCCGGGTGAAGATGAAGGTCACCACCGCGTAGATCACCAGCGGCACCAGGATCAGCGGCCGCGCCGCCCGCACGCCGGTCATGTAGAGGTAGGCGGCGAGGAACAGCGGCGTGGTGAAGTAGTACCCGGTGCCGTTGAGCAGGCCGGCGTAGACGATGGGGAGGGCCAGGGTAATCCCCATGCGAAGGTAGAACCGGGGCCCGTGTTCGGAAAACTTGCCGGAAGCGCCGGGATCGTGGCGGGCGGCCGGGGGGGCCGCCTTCAGGTTCTGGAGGAACTGGCCGAGGGCGGCGACGACGATCAGCCCGATCACCACCCGGGGCCAACCGGCGGCGCCGAACCTGTACATCTCTATTTCCCGGTCGAAGGTGAAGCTCGCCGCGTAGGCGAACGCGGCGAAGGCGATCCACACGAACACCTCGAACCATTGGCCGGGGGTCGGTCGGCTCATGCGGGGGCCCCTTCAAGGCGAACTCCGGCGGGGCCTTGTCCCCGCCGGAGCCCGGTTTAGGTCTGTCAAGGAGCAGGGGTTACTTGACCAATCCCATTTCCTTATAAACCTTCTTGTAAACGCCCATGGTATCGTTGATCAGCTTCCTGGCGCCTTCGGTGTCCCGGAAGCTGGGGATCAGGTCCATGAACTTCTTCTTGTTGAAGGCCTGGTAGCTGTCCGTGTGGTACCCCTTCTGGAAGGCCCACTGGAGGTACTTCACCCGGTCCGCCGGCGCGTTCTTGTTGATGTAGAACCCGCGGAAACGCATCAGCGGCGTGAAGGTGAGGCCCACGTCCTTCATCGAGGGCACCTTGGCGAATGCCGATGGGCGGTCGAACAGAAGGGTCAGAATGGGCTTGAAGTCGCCGCTTTCCAGGAACCCGCGCACGTCGCCCGGTTGCTCGAAAAGAGCGTCAACCTGGCCGCCCTTGAGGGCGCCGTACCTTTGGCCGGGCTTGTCGAAGCTGACCTGCTGCACCTTGAAGCCGAAGTGGCCGGCGATGCGGTTCATGTTGATCCGCTCCATCGAGCCTTCGCCCGAGACATTGGCGATGGTCGACTTGCCGCCCCGGCCCTTGACGAACTTGATGTAGGAGGCCCAGTCGTTGAAACGGGTCTCCTTGCCGCGGATGTAGATCTGGCTGAAGGTGATTTGGGAGATCACCAGCGGAATCAGGTCCTCGGCGGGATGGATCTTGCTCTTGCCGATGGCATAGGCGCTGGTCGCGTCGTCGATGGTCTCCAGCACCGTGTAGCCGTCGGCGGGCGCCGCCATGTAGGTCTTGAGTCCGACCATGCCGGAACCGCCCGGTTTGTAATCGGGGGTGATGTCGATGCCGGTGGCGTCCTTGACGCCCTGGATCATGGCGCGGGAAACCTGACCCGAACCGCCGCCGGGACCGTAAGGCACGATCATCGAGAGCGGCCGTTCGGGAAAGCCGCCGGGCTTCGCCATGGTGTCGGGCAGTTGGGCGGCCGCGGGCGCGCCGGCGAACCCGGCGCCGAGAAGACCGACCAGCAGTCCGAGGACCGATCGCCGCAAAAGATTCCAAGTATGCATGTTTGTATCCTCCCTGTTGAGTTTCTATCCGGTTGTTTCGTCCGGCTCCGGAGTGGCGCTCAGGCCAGGTGGATTCTTTCTCCGGAACCTCCGCACGACTCATGTTTGGCTGATTTGTAGCAGAATTTTAGTTGCCAAGCGAACAGGATAATTCGCTCACGGCCGGGGCCGCCGGTCAGACCGGCCGCGACCCCTTGACCTGGGTCCTCAGCATCAGCCGCCGCGCATCGGCGTCGAAGGCGTCGCGGCGGTGCAGGGTACAGCGGTTGTCCCAGACGACGAGATCGCCCGGCGCCCACTGGTGGCGCCAGGTGAACTCGGGACGGGTCGCGAACGCCCAAAGCGCGTCGAGAAGCGCCTCGCTCGCCGCCAACCCCAGCCCGTCGATAGCGGCGTTCCGCCGCCTTCCCAGGAACAGGGCCTTGGCTCCGGTGGCGGGATGGGTGCGGATGATGGGATGGCTCGCGCCCGGCGCCTCTTGCGGATTTGCCGGCACCTCGAAACCCCGGCGCAACTGCCCGGCGCTGTCATGGCTGGCGTCGTGCTTGATCGCCCGCCCCTTGGCCCGGTCGCGCAACGCCGCCGGCAGCTCCTGGCAGGCGAGATACATGTTGGCGAAACCGGTATCGCCGCCCTCCTCGGGGACTTCCAGGGCGAAAAGCAGGCTGGCGCTCGGCGGTTCGGCGCGATAGGACATGTCGGTGTGCCAGGCCGCCTCGTAGGCGCCGAGCGCGCCGATGGGCTCGCCGTCCTCGATGATGTTCGAGATGACGGCGATTTCCGGATGCTCCGGGATCGACGGCATGCCCTGGGTGTCGACCGGCGCCGGGTCGAGCTCCCCGAAGCGGCGGCTGAACCGGCTCAAATCATCGGCCAAATCCTGGTCGCGGAAGACGAGGACGAGGTGGCGGTGCCACACCGTCCTGATCGCCTCGAAGGTCTGCCGGTCGATGTCGCGTAGATCCAGCCCGCGGATCTCCGCGCCCAACGCCCCGTCGGTCGGGATGACTTCGATGCCGTGAGCGAGCGCTTCCGTCATGCCGATCTCGCCTTGCCGCCTGGATACCGCCTTGGAACCGGTAAAATTTACGCGATTAGCGCCTTCGAGGCAATTTCACCGGCGCGCTAGCCCGGTAGGCGGATGGCACCGGGAAAACGCCGATCTTAATAAATAAGATACAGTTTGTATTTAATTCTCATAAATTACCATAGTTAATATTGTATAAATACTAGCGGTTAACAATAATGGTTAAGTATATAGAAGTTATTTGTTGCAATTTGACTAACTTTTTGTTATCTTTCCCTTGTTAATTAAGACGGGCGTCCACGGAATACCGGCAATGGACGCATAAGACCATCGGGGTTAGGCGTCGCGGTACTCCAGGCGTTTCGTAGACGGGGCGTTTCGTAGACGGCAAGGATGGGTATCATGCAGACGCAGATCACGGCCAAGGCGGTTGAACTGAAGGAAGCCTACCGGGACTACTTTCCTTACATTATCATCACCGCCGCCATTTCGTTTTTCTATATCGTTGTCCAATTCCTGACGGTCGCTCAGTTGGCGACGTTCGCCGGCGCCGAGAACATCGGACAGGTGGGGCCGTCGTTCAATTGGGGCTATCAACTCATCGCCCTCGCCGCGATCGGTTGGCTTTCGGCCGCCGCCGGTCCCTACTTCGAGAATTGTTCATGGCGCCGGGTGGTCACGGGGCTGGCGCTCTGGTCCGTCGGCGTGTTCGCGGTCATGCTCTATCTCCAGCAGGGATTCGGGGTCGCCATCGATTTCGCCCCCGTGGTGCTGTTGCCCCTATCGGTCTATATCTGCGCCCTGATCAAGCAGGTCTCGGCCAGGGAACGCCGATTGTTCTTCAAGGAAAGGGCGCTTAGCCATAAGGACACCCTGATCGGCAAGGTGTTGGAGACGACTTATGACGGCGTCGTCATCGCCGATTATCAAGGCAAGATCGTATACGCCAACAACACCGCCCTTCGCCTGTTCGGTTATGAGGCCGATGAAATCATCGGCTCCGAAATCGACATCCTCAGCCCGACGGCTCATCAGGGCCGCGTCGGCCGGGAGATTTCCCATTACCTGAACCAGGCCAGGGACGGCAAGTTATTCTCCAGGCCCTATGAAACCTCCGGCCTGCGCGCCGACGACACCAGCTTCTCGATGGATCTGCTGGTGGCGACCGCCTCCCTCGAGATCGCCGATAGTCCATATGAGCGGCGCGAGGAGGACCGCCTCATGTATGTCTGCAACATGTGGGACGTAAGCGCGCGAAAGAAGATGGAGGATGCGCAGCGCTTGGCGCTCGAGACACAGGTGGTGGCGAACCGCGCCAAGAGCGAGTTCGTCGCCAACATGAGCCATGAATTGCGCACCCCGCTCAACGCGATTATCGGCTTTTCGGAAATGCTGACCCGCTCCTTTTTCGGAAAGCTCAACGAGAAGCAGGCGGAATATGTCAACGACATTCACTTCTCGGGCAGTCATCTATTGAAGCTGATCAACGACATCCTCGACATCTCCAAGATCGAGGCGGGTCATTCGGATCTCCAGGAAGAGGAAATCGAGGTCCGGGAAGTCGTCGAATCCTGTCTTAATCTGGTCCGGCCCAGGGCCATGGATTCGAAGGTCTCACTCGCCGTCAGGGGAATCTCGCCGACGCACCTTCTCTATGCCGACGAGCGGAAGTTGAAGCAGGTGCTGATCAATCTGCTCTCCAACGCGGTCAAGTTCACGCCGCCGGGAGGCAGCATCGAGGTTTGCTCCGAAATCGAGCCGGACGGCGCCTACACCATCTCGGTCGTCGATTCCGGTGTCGGCATCGCGCCGGAGGACATCGAGACGGCCCTCGCCCCCTTCGGTCAGATCGACAGTGGTCTGGACCGGAAATACGAAGGCACGGGGCTTGGGTTGCCGCTGACGAAATCGTTGATCGAAGCCCACGGCGGCACCCTGACGCTGGAGAGCAGCCTCGGTGTCGGCACGACGATCAAGGTCAGGTTCCCTAGCGGACGATTGCGCGAATACCGCAAGGCCAGCTGATCCAACCCCCTCCATCGCCGCCGGCGCCCCGATGGACGCCGGCGGGCTTTACTTGTGGCTGGAGGGATCTGGCCGGGGCTTGCGGCGCAGGTCGCGAAGCTCGAACGGATCGGCGTGAATGTCGGCGATGGCGGCACCGGCGAGATAGGCGGTTTTTTTGGCCTCCTCGACCATCGGCGGCGCGCCGCAGATGAAAACCCGCCAATCGGCAAGTCCCCCGAGGTCGGAAAAGACGGCGCTCGCGACCCTGCCGGCCCGGACGCCCGGGGGGACATCGGCGCCTGAAAGGCAGGGAATGTAGAGGAAATTGGCGTGCCGCGCGGCGAGATCGCGCAACTGTCGCCGGAGATAAAGCCCGTTTGCGTGCCGGCTTCCGTGATAGAGCCGGATATCGCCCTGGTGGCCATCGTGAAGGGCGTCCCGGGCGATGCCGATAAGGGGCGCCAAGCCGGTGCCGGTGCCGATCAGAAGCAGGTTCTGATCGGCGCGGCCGGGCAGGTAGAAGCAGCTTCCGTTCGGGCCCTGCAACTCCACCACCTCTCCCCCCTGGAGCTCATCGAATATCCAGTTGCTCATGTCGCCGCCTGGCAGGCGTTTGACGTGAAGTTCGAGTTGCCTGTCGATGCTAGGCACGCTGGCGAGCGAATAGCATCGGGTCAGGCCGTCGGCGCGGCGCAGGTTGATGAACTGACCGGCATGATAATAGAGCTCGGTCGCCGGGGTGAGGCGCACCCCCTTGATGTCGGGCGCCAGGGGGAAGACGTCACTCACCACCGCGCGGCTGAACAGGGCCGTATCCTCGGCCGACGCCACCGTCAGGTCGTGATCGCCGGGACAGATGCAGGGCAGGAAGTAACCCTGGGTCCGCAAGGTGTCCCTGATACCGACCTGGGATTCTTCCGGGATGGCGCCGTCGATGACGCGCAGCATGCAAGAAAGGCAGACGCCCTTCTTGCATGAATAGGGAACGTCGAGCTTGTGGCGCAGTAGCGTCTCGAGCACCGTTTCCGAATCGGCGTACTCGTAGGCGCGGCCGCCGAAAGCGACCTTGGTCAAATGTTGCCGCCTAAATTCAAGCTAGCGGTTCAGGACCTCCGCGCGCGTCCCTCCGGCGAGGGTCATGACCTCGTCGATCAGATCGCCGGGCACGTCGAGCTCGGTCAGGGTCGCCTGCAGGTGGCCGGCCACGGCATCGAAATGGGAATCGTCGAGACCGTTCTCGACCAGCGACGCATGGGCCGTGCGCATATCCTTGCCGGTATATTCATTGGGTCCGCCGAACACCATGGTCAGGAAGGACTTCTGTTTGGCGCGCTGGGCGTCCATGTCGGTGCTATCGAAAAAATGGCTGATCGCGTCGTCGCTCAGCACCTTGCGGTAAAAGAGGTCCACCGCGGCCTCGACGGCGGGCTCGCCGCCGATGCGCTCGAAAAGGGATTGGGTCATGTCGCTGTCTCCTGGTGACGCGTTGCGGCTCCTGCCCGTCCGGTTCCGGCGTCTCTGGTTGAAGCGGCGAATCTAGGCCCGAGGCGTAAACAAACCCTTAGCCCGGATATTTCATGAAGGCGCTCCCTCAGAGCGTGTTAAGTGTTTTACTTCAATTACTTGATTCGTTATTCGAAAAGCGGCGTTTTGTACCCTCGTCCGCTGAACGGTTTTGCGCCGGCCCTGTTTATCCAAATCGGCGCACGAAACCTCAAGCCATAGCGATGCTATGACTTTCGGCTTCGCGCACCGCCTTGGACAAACATTGCTCGCCGCAAATTCCGTTCCCTTCATGAAATATCCGGGTTAGGGGTTTTCATGCTTGGCTGGCACGCTTGGCTGGGGGGGCGTCTCGGCTATGACTCCGCCTCGCCTCGGCGCCAGGATCGGGGTGATTGAGTGGCGCTCGTCCTTGAGATACGTCCTCGGGTTCCGCATCGAAGGGGGACCGGGATCCGCCTCGCGTTTCGCTTCCATCGCCCGGCAAATTTTCCTGTAGGCACAGGGCGTGCAGGGCGGCCTCTCCGCGATGTTTGGCCAGGAACACTTCCCGCAACGATCGCAGCCGGCGCGAAAGATAGGGGCTGCACGACGGTCTCCGCATAACTTTCTCCCTGAATGTTGCTTTTTTTTACCGTTAATGCTTCTTTAACCTTTATCGGCCTCAAAGGTTAATAAACCGTTAACACGAGGCCTTTTGACCGAGATCAAGGCGCCGCCCTGGCCGATCGACGATAAGGGGGCGATGACGCCTGAATTGGCAGCCAAATACGCGACGGCGGTACCGCGATACACCAGCTATCCGACGGCGCCTCATTTCAGCCCCGCCGTCGATGACGCCCACTATCGCCGGTGGCTCACGGCGACCGATCCGGATGCGCCGCTTTCGCTCTACCTCCACATTCCCTTCTGCGACGCCCTGTGCTGGTTTTGCGGCTGTCACACACGAATCGTCAACCGTTATGGCCCCATCGCCGGTTACCTGGCGGTGCTCGGCGAGGAGATCGACCTGGTGGCGGAAGCGCTCGGCGCCCTTCGCGCCGTCAGCCACATCCATTTCGGTGGCGGCTCGCCCAACATCGTCGCCCCGGACGATTTCCGATCCCTCATGGACCGGTTGCGCCGGCGCTTCGCCCTGGCGCCCGGGGCCGAGATCGCCGTCGAGATCGATCCCAGGGGCATGACGGGCGAGGGCGTCGATGCGCTCGCCAGGGCCGGCGTCACGCGCGCCAGCCTCGGGGTCCAGGATTTCGATCCCACCGTTCAGCGGGCCATCAACCGCATCCAGACCTTCGATGAAACGGCCGAGGTCGTGCGTATGCTACGGCGCGCCGGCATCGGCGAGATCAATATCGATCTCATCTACGGACTGCCGTTCCAGACCCGGGCCGGGATCATCGAGACGGTCGAGAAGGTGCTTCTGCTCGAGCCCCAGCGCGTCGCCGTATTCGGCTACGCGCATGTGCCCGGGATCAAGCGCCACCAGCGCCTGATCGACGAGGCCGCCCTGCCGGATACGGCGGAACGGTGGCGGCAATCGGCGGCGGCGGCGGCGAGGCTGAAGGCGGCGGGCTATATCGCCGTCGGCCTCGATCATTTCGCCCGCGCCGATGACGCCATGGCCCGGGCGCTCGGCGCCGGGCGCCTGCGCCGCAATTTCCAGGGCTACACCACCGATGCGGCCCCGGCCCTCATCGGTTTGGGTGCCTCCGCCATCGGCTCCCTGGCCGAGGGTTATGTCCAGAACGCGGTCGCGATCGAGGCCTACCGCGAGGCCATCGGCGAGCGCCGGTTCGCCATCGAGCGCGGCCTGGCGTTGGACGATGACGACCGGCTGCGCCGCGACATCATCGAGCGGCTGATGTGCGATCTCGCGGTCGATCTCGGCGCCGTTTGTGGCAAGTGGCGGGCATCGCCGGACGATTTCGCCGGCGAATTCGCGGCCCTTCGGCCGATGGAGGACGATGGGCTGGTCAGGATCACCGGCCGGCGCATCCGGGTGACGGAAGAAGGCCGGCCGCTGGTGCGCGCGGTTTGCGCCGTCTTCGACCGTTATCTGGAGACCCAAGGCCAACGCCACTCCCAGGCGGTCTAACCCGGATATTTCATGAAGGGAACGGAATTTGCGGCGAGCAATGTTTGTGCAAGGCGGTGTGCGAAGCCGAAAGTCATAGCACCGCTATGGCTTGAGGTTTGGTGCGCCGATTTGGACAAACAGGGCCGGCGCAAAACCGTTCAGCGGACGAGGGTACAAAGCGTCCCTTTTCGCAAAACGAATCAAGCCCTTGGAATAAAACACTTAACACACCCTGAGGGAGCGCCTTCATGAAACATCCGGGCTAACCCCCTGCCCTGCCCTGCCGGCCACGGCTAGATTCGGGCGAGGTAGGGCTCCAGCGCCGCCAGGCTTTCGATATTATGCGCCGGGGCGAACAGGTCGATATGGGGCAGCGCCGCCGCCATGCCGGCGGCCACCGGTTCGTAGTCCCGCCAGCCGATCATCGGGTTGAGCCAGATCACCCGCTTGGCGCGGCGTCGCAACAGCCTGACCTGTTCGGCCAGAAGCTCCGGCGGTCCGGTGTCATAGCCGTCGCTGACGATGATGACGATGGTGCGGCGGTTCAAGGTACCCTTGGCGTAGTTGCGGTTGAAGGTGGCGAGGCTCTCGCCGATCCGGGTGCCTCCCGACCATCCGGCGGACATCAGGCCGAGGCGCTCGATGGCGCGTTCCAGGTTGCGCTCGCGGAGCGCCGGGCCGATATGGACCAGGCTGGTGTGGAACACGAAGGCATCGGCGTGGCGGAAATTGTCGATGACGCCGCGCATGAAACGCATGAAGAAGGTGCTGTAGAGGCTCATCGAGCCGCTGACGTCGAGGAACATCACGAGGCGCATCGGCTTGGTCCGCCGGGCGCGGAAGACCGGGCGCATCGGCGTCCCACCATAGGCCAGGCTGCGGTGGATGGTGTTGCGCAGATCGAGCCGCCTGCCTTTGGCGCGCACCCGCTGGCGCCGGGTCAGGCGTCGCTTGATCCGCGCCGCGAGCCGTCGGGCGAGTTCGTACACTTTGGCCAACTCTTCCGGGTCGTCGATGTGCCTGAGATCGGTTTTGCCGAGGGCTTCGGCGGCGCTGGCCCCCGCCCGCCTGGCCTCGCCGCCGCTCGCCTGGGCCTCGCCGCCGCCCGCCTGGGCCTCGCCGCCGGCGCCTTCGGCCCGCTCGATCAGCGCCGGCGGGAGATCGGGCGGCGGTTCGCCGGCGGCTGTGCCCGGCGTGCTTCCGCCGGCGCCGCTTATGAGGCCCGCCCGCTTCACGCCGCGGCCGAGCCAGTAGGCATCGAACAGCTCATCGAAGCGCCGCCAATCGGCCTCGCCGGCGCACAACAGTGCCTTGAGGCCCGAGCGCAATGGCGCCGGCGTGGCGAGATCGACGCCCTCGGCGAGCCTCAACGCATCGAGGCTTTCATCGATGCCGACAGGAAAGCCGTTATCGCGCGCCAGACGCACATAGGCGACGATGCGCCCAACGACCGCCGCCTCCCCGGCGCCGGGACTGGTGGCGAGCCCGGTCATACCGCCTTGGAGAAGATCCGCCCCACCACCTCGCCGGGTATCGCGTCGCGGTCCTCCTTGGTCTTGAGCAGACATAGAAGGGTGTCCTCGACCACATCCTGGTTGCCGGCGAGATCGTCGATCCCCTGGCCGGTGAGGGCGTGGGCCCAGTCCAGGGTTTCGGCGATGCCGGGCTTCTTGTCGATATCCTCCTGGCGCAGCGCCTGGACGAAGCGGACGACCTGGGCGGCGAGTTTCTGGCCCATCTCCGGCACCCGCGCGGTGACGATCCGAAGCTCCTTCGCCTCCGTCGGGTAGTCGACGAAATGGTAGAGGCAGCGGCGCCTGAGCGCATCGCTGAGCTCGCGGCTGCGGTTCGAGGTCAGGATGACATGGGGCACGGAGCGCGCCTCGATGGTGCCGAGCTCGGGAATGGTGATCTGGAACTCGGACAACACTTCCAAAAGGTAGGCCTCGAATTCCTCGTCCGAGCGGTCGATCTCGTCGATCAACAGGACCGGCGGTTTGTCCATGCTGATGGCCTGGAGCAACGGCCGGCGCAGCAGGAACTCCTCCTCGAAGACGTGACGCTCCTTCTCCGCCGCCGATATGTCCTCGGTCTCCCAGATCTTGATGGCGAGGAGCTGGCGCTGGTAGTTCCATTCATAGACGGCGGCGTTGGCGTCCAGCCCCTCATAGCACTGCAGCCGGATCAGCGGGCAATCGAGCACCTTCGCCAAGGTCTTGGCGACCTCGGTCTTGCCGACGCCGGTCTCGCCCTCGAGCAGCAACGGGCGGTCAAGCCGGAAGGTCAGCGAGATCGCCATGATCAACTCGTTGTCGGCGATATAGCCGGCGTCTTCGAAGCCTTGGCGCAGCGCCTCGGGCGCGTGGCGATCCGGTTCCCCGTTGGCGGACGGCGGCGCCGGCATATTACCTGTCGATGCCCAACTCGTTGGCCTTCTGCCACACCCGCCACGGGGTATGGGGCATCGGCATGTGGGTGACGCCGAGATGGGCGAAGGCGTCGATGACGGCATTGGACAGCGCCGACACGCCGCCGACATTGGGCGACTCGCCGACCCCCTTGGCGCCGATCGGGTGATGGGGAGACGGGGTCACGGTAAAGTCGGTCTCCCAATGGGGCGTCTCCACCGCGGTCGGCATGAAGTAGTCGAGGAAGCTGGCGCCGAGCACGTTGCCGATATCGTCGAACAGCAACTCCTGGCCCATGGCGATGGCCAGGGCTTCGGTCAGCCCGCCATGGATCTGGCCCTCGATGATCATCGGGTTGATGCGGGTGCCGCAGTCATCGAGCGCGTAGAACCGGCGGACCGCCACCTCGCCGGTGAAGCGGTCGACGTCGACGACGCAGATATAGGCGCCGAAGGGAAAGGTGAAGTTGGGCGGGTCGTAATAATCGACCGACTCGAGGCCGTGCTCCATGCCGGCGGGCACGTTGCCGTAGGCCGCCATGGCGATCTCCTTCATCGTCGCCATCTTCTCGGGCAGGCCCTTGACGCGGAAGCGGTCGACCTCCCATTCGAGATCGTCCTCGCCGACCTCGAGCATATGGGCGGCGATCTTCTGCGCCTTGGCCCGGATCTTCCGCGCCGCCTGGGCGGCGGCGGCGCCGGCCACCGGGGTCGAGCGCGAACCGTAGGTGCCGAGCCCATAGGGCGCGGTGTCGGTGTCGCCCTCCTCGATGGTGATGTCATCCGATGGGATGCCGATCTCCGAGGCGATGATCTGGGCGTAAGTGGTCTCGTGGCCCTGGCCCGTGGACTTGGTGCCGAAGCGCGCGATGGCGGTCCCCGTCGGGTGGATGCGGATCTCGCAACTGTCGAACATGCCGATGCCGAGGATGTCGCAGTTGCGCGACGGGCCGGCGCCGACGATCTCGGTGAAGGTGGCGATGCCGATCCCCATGAGCTCGCCCTTGGCGCGCTTCTCGGCCTGCTCCTTGCGCAAGCCCCGATAGTCGACGGCCTCCATCACCTTGTTCAACGCCGTCGGATAGTCGCCGCTGTCGTACTCCCAGCCCAACACCGAGTTGTAGGGGAACTGGGAAGGCTGGATGAAGTTCTTGAGGCGCAATTCCGCCGGATCCATCTTGAGCTTGCTGGCCAGCACGTCGATCATCCGCTCGATCAGATAAGACGCTTCCGTCACCCTGAAGGAACAGCGATAGGCGACACCGCCCGGCGCCTTGTTGGTATAGACGCCGTCGACGACGACGTGGGCGGCGGGGATGTCGTAGCTGCCGGTGACGATGCTGAACATGCCGGCCGGCCATTTCGACGGCTGGGCGTGGGTGTTGAAGGCGCCGTGATCGGCGAGCACCTGGACGCGAAGCGCCTTGATCTTGCCGTCCCTGTCGGCGGCGATCTCGCCGGTCATGTGGTAGTCGCGGGCGAAGGAGGTGGTCGAGATGTTATCGAGGCGGCTCTCGACCCACTTCACCGGCCGGCCGAGCACGATGGTGCCGACGATGGCGCAGACATAGCCCGGATAGGGACCGACCTTGTTGCCGAAGCCGCCGCCGATGTCGGGTGCGATGATGCGGATCTTGTGCTCCGGCAGGCCGGCGATCAGGGACACCACGGTGCGCACCACATGGGGCGCCTGGAAGGTGCCGTAGACGGTAAGCTGCCCACTCACCGCGTCCATCGAGGCGACGCAGCCACAGGTCTCCAACGGCGCCGGATGGACGCGCTGATAGGTGATCTCCTCCCTGGCGGTGACGTCGGCGCCGGCGAAGGCCTCATCGGTCGCCGCCTTGTCGCCGACCTCCCAGGTGAAGATGTGGTTGGCGTGCTTGCGCGGACCCTGGCCGACCGTGTCCTTGCCCTCGACGTCCTCGCGAATCACCGGCGCGTCGGGCGCCATCGCCACCTTGGGATCGACGATGACCGGCAATTCCTCGTAGTCGACCTCGACCAGTTGGATGGCGTCGGCGCAGATGTAGCGGTCCTCGGCGATGACGAAGGCGACCTCCTGGTTCTGGAAATGGACCTTGCCGTCGGCCAGCACCGCCTGGACGTCGCCGGCCAGCGTCGGCATCCAGTGAAGGTTGAGAGGCTTGAGGTCCTCCGCCGTCAGCACGGCGAGGACGCCGGGCAGCGCCTTGGCCTTCTCGGCGTCGATCGATTTGATGCGGCCATGGGCGCACGGGCTGCGGACGAAGTCGCCGAACACGGTGCCGGCGAGCTTGATGTCATCGACGTAATTGCCCTTGCCCTGGATGAAACGGGCGTCTTCCTTGCGCCGGCGTTCGCAGCCGACGCCCTCGAGCCCGAGTTCCCGCTCCGCCGCGGGTGCCGTCGTTTCGCTCATTATTCCGTGGCCTCCTTGTGGCCCAGTTCGCGCATGGCATGGCGCACCGCCTTGACGATGTTCTGATAGCCGGTGCACCGGCAGATGTTGCCCGAGATGCCGACGCGGATCTCATCCTCGCTCGGGTTCGGGTTGTCCTCGAGCAGCCGGTAGGTCCGCATCAGCATCCCCGGCGTGCAGAAGCCGCATTGCAGCCCGTGCTCCTCGGCGAAGCCGGCCTGCAGCGGGTGCAGCTCGGCGCCATTGGCCAGGCCTTCGACGGTCATCACCTCGCCGCCCGAGGCCTGGACCGCGAAGACGGTGCAGGACTTGACCGACTTGCCGTCGAGATCGACCGTGCAGGCGCCGCAGTGGCTGGTTTCACAGCCGATATGGGCGCCGGTGAGGCCGAGATGCTCGCGCAGCAGATAGATCAGCAGCATGCGCGGCTCGACCGTCGCCTCGACCTCCTCGCCGTTGATCGTCAGCTTGATGTCTGTTTTCGCCATGGCCGTCAGCCTCCCTTGGCGCGGCCGAGCGCTTCCGCGATGGCGCGGTACGTCATCACGCCGGCCATATTCCTGCGGTACTCCACCGGTCCATGCATGTCGCTGACCGGGTCGCAGATTTCCATCGCCAGTTCCGCCGCCCTGGCCTGCGCCTCCCCATCGACGCTGGTGCCGATGAGGGATTTCGCCGCGTCCCCGGCGTTGAGCGCCGTCGGCCCGACATTGGTCAAGGCGATCGCCGCATGGCTGCAAGCGCCGCCCTCCAAGGCGAGGATCACGGCGGCGGCGGCGGTGGCGTAATCGCCGACTTTCCGTTTCAACTTCTTGTAGGCATAGCCGTGACCGGCCGGCGGCTTGGGCACGCGGATGGCGACCAGCAGTTCATTGGCGGCGCGCTCGGTGTCGAAGATTCCCTTGTAGAAGCCGTTCGCCGGCGTCTCGCGCTCGCCGCCCGGACCCCTGAGGACATAAATGGCGCCGAGCGCCATCATCACCGCCGGCATATCGTTGCCGGGATCGCCGTTGGCGACGTTGCCGCCCAGCGTACCCATATTGCGGACCTGGGGGTCGGCGATCACATCGACGGTCTCGGCGAGGATCGGGCAGGCCTCGGCGGCGACCGCCGAGGCCCGGAGTTCGGCCTGGGTGGTCATGGCGCCGATGCGGATATCCGCGCCGGTGTCCTCGATGCCGCGAAGCTCGTCCAACGCCTTGAGGTCGATCAGGTGGCCGGGCGTGGCGAACCGGAGCTTCATCATCGGTATCAGGCTGTGGCCGCCGGCGAGGATCGCGCCGTCGTCGCCATACTGCTCTATCAGCCCGACCGCCTCATCGACCGACGCCGGCCGATGGTAGTCGAAGTTTGCTGGAATCACCTTTGCTCTCCCCTTGGCAACGGCTGTTCTTGGCGTTGGTTACGCTTTACCGGCCCGCGGACTCTTACCTCGGCGGCCGCTCGGCCGGCGCCGGGGGCAGTATGGGCGGTTCGCGCGCTTAATTCAAATCGTTATAGGAGATGGACAACCCGAAGCCGTCAGGCGCGCCGGCGCATCCTCTCGAGACAGGCGTTGGCGCAGGCATCGAGGATGGCGTCGGCGTCGAGCCCGTGGACGCGGTAGAGATCGGCGATGTCGCCCGACTGCCCGAACGCCGTGACGCCCAGGGGATAGGTGCGATGCCCGGCGACCGAGCCGAGCCACGACAGCGTCGCCGGATGGCCGTCGATGACGGTGACGATGGCGGCGTCGGGCGCCAGACGGCCGAGCAGCCGCTCGACATGGGAAACGGCCGCCGCGCCCTTTTCTTTTTCTCTGCCGCCCTTCGCCGCCCGCGACCACTCGGCGTGGAGGCGGTCCGGCGAGGGAATGGCCAGGAGCCCGGCCCCGGGAAGGTCGTCGCGCAACTGTTCGACGGCGTCCATCGCCTCGGGCGCCACCGCGCCGGTATAGGCGATGGCGAACTCGGCGCCCGGCGCCGGCGGCCGCTGCCAGTAGGCGCCGGCGATGATATCGCCGCCGAGGGCGGCGTCGATCCGCCGCTCCGGCGGCTCGATCGCGCGCGTCGATAGGCGCAGATAGACCGATGATCCCTCCGCCGCCTGCATGTGATCGAAGCTCCAGCCCATGATCCAGGCGAGCTCGTCGGCGAAGGCCGGCTCGAAGTAGCTGAGCCCCGACTGGCTCATGCCGATCATCGGCTCGAGGATCGATTGATGCGCCCCGCCCTCGGGCGCCAGGGTCAGCCCCGACGGGGTCGCCACCACCATGAAGCGCGCGTCCTGGTAACAGGCGTAGTTGAGCGCGTCGAGCCCGCGGGCGATGAAGGTGTCGTACAGGGTGCCGATGGGAATCAGGCGGGCGCCGAACAACGGCGCCGACAATCCGAGAACACCGAGCAGCAGAAACAGGTTGTTCTCGGCGATGCCGAGCTCGATGTGCTGGCCCGCCGGTCCCTTCTCCCATTTCTGGGTCGACGCCACCTTCTCGGCCTTGAACACGTCTTCCTTCACCTTGCGCGCGAACAGCCCGCGCCGGTTCACCCAGCCGCCGAGATTGGTCGAGACGGTGACGTCGGCCGAGGTGGTGACGATGCGCCGGGCGAGTTCGCTCTCGCCCTTGCCGAGTTCGCCGAGGATGCGCCCGAAGGCCGCCTGGGTCGAGGTCTTGGCGCCGGCGGCAATGGCGTCGGCGAGGTCCGGAACCGCGATCTTGACGTCGGTGTAGCGGCGCTCGGGCGCCCGGTTGAACGGCACCGATTCGAGGAAGCGGGCGAGCTCGTCCTCGGCCACGGCCAAATTGGCGAGGGGTTGCCATTCGGCGCCGTCGGCAATGCCCATCGACTGTTTGAACCGCGCCATCTGCGCCACCGTCATCAGGCCGGCGTGGTTGTCCTTGTGGCCGGCGAGCGGCAGGCCGAAGCCCTTGACCGTGTAGGCGACGAAGCAGCGCGGGGCGTCATCGCTTACCCCGTGGAAGGCGGTGAGCAGGGTCGCCATGTCGTGGCCGGCGAGGTCGGTCATCAGTTCGTCCAACCCGCCGTCATCGAAGCCGTCGAGGAAGGTTTTCAGCCCCGAGGCGCCCGCGAGGTCGGCCTGGAGGCGTTTGCGCCAGGCCGCGCCGCCCTTGAAGGTGAGCGCCGAATAAAGGTCGTTGGGGCAATCGTCGATCCACTTTCTCAAGCTCCCGCCGGCCGGGCCCTCGAAGGCACGGTGCAGCGCCTTGCCGTATTTGAGGATCTCGACCCGCCAGCCGACGGTCTTGAAGAAGTCGTTTATCTTGCGGAACAGCCGGTCGGAAACGATGCCGTCGAGGCTCTGGCGGTTGTAATCGATGACCCACCAGAGATTGCGCACGTCGTGCTTCCAGCCCTCGAGCAAGGCCTCGAAGACATTGCCCTCATCGAGCTCGCCGTCGCCCATGATTGCGATCATGCGGCCCTGGCGCGCATGATCGGGCGCCAGGCGGTGGAGGCGGACATAATCGGCGGCGATCGACGCGAACAGGGTGGCGCCGACGCCGAGGCCGACGGAACCGGTGGTGAAGTCGACGTCGTCGGTGTCCTTGGTCCGCGACGGATAGGCCTGAACGCCGCCAAGCGCCCGGAAGTTCACCAGCGCGTCCCGGTCCAGGCGGCCGAGGATATATTGGATCGCGTGGTAGACGGGGCCGCCGTGGGGCTTCACCGCCACCCGGTCCTCGGGCGTCAGCACGTCGAAATAGAGCGCCGTGAGAATCGTCGCCACCGAGGCGCAAGACGCCTGATGGCCGCCGACCTTGAGGCCGTCGCGCGAGGGGCGGATGTGATTGGCATGGTGGATCATCCACGTCGCCAGCCACAGGACGCGCTTCTCGAGCTCCTTGAGAATAACCAGCTTGCCGGCCGGCGCCGAAAGCGCCGCGTCTCCATGCGGTGGGGTCATATTGAGCGAGGTCACGGCGGGGGCAGCCTGGCCATAACGTCGGGAAACTTGCGAGGATCATAATACCAATATCTAGGAAGATGATTGCGTTTCCTTCCGAATTATCCCATAAAATAGGGATATATATCTGATTTAAGCCATGAATGAGGGAGATAATGCCTGACAGCGATCTCGACGCCATCGACCGCCGCATCCTCGACCGCCTGCAGGAGGACGGGCGCGTCTCCAACGTCGAGCTTGCCAATGCCGTCGGCATCTCGTCCTCGCCGTGCTGGCGCCGGGTGCGCGAGTTGGAAAAGCGCGGCGTGATTTCGGGCTACGTCGCCCTCGTCGATGCCGCCGCCGTCGGCCTGCCGGTCAGCGTCTTCGTCCAGGTGACGCTCGAGCGTCAGATCGAAACGGCGCTGGAGACCTTCGAGGCGGCGGTGAAGGCGCGCCCGGAGGTCATGGAGTGTTATCTGATGACCGGCGACGCGGACTATCTCTTGCGGGTCGTGGTCTCCGATCTCCCCACTTACGAGGCCTTCCTCAAGGACCACCTGACCCGCATCCCCGGCATCGCCAACATCAAGTCGAGCTTCGCGCTGAACCAGGTCAAGTACCGCACGTCGCTGCCCCTGGGTTGAGGGGTTCCCCGACGTCGATCGACATTTCACCCGACCCGTCCCCATGGCGCCATCCCGATATCGCCGCCCGACCCTGCGGCAGATTCCCGATCAAGGCGTGGAAACAGGCGTAGACAAACCTAGGTACGCTTCCTGACCCGCCCGCCGGGCCCAAACCGCCGCTCGCCCAAGCGCACCACCGGCGCACATACATCCCAAGCGCTGAGGAACCCTCTCGTCCCTGCCGCTCCCGCTCGTAAAGCCGGGTTGCACGGGCGACGAATTTCCGCATCGTAGCCTTGGCCACCCTCGGCCCATGAGTGCGGCCATGTGGGGCTGAACCATCGCGGCCAGAAGCACTCCTACATCCAAGAATAGGAAGCCGAGACCTATGCTCACGAGATGCTGCGGCTCCACGGGGTCGGCGTGCCGCGCAAAGAGACCGTCCGCGCCAAGAAACATGTCGCCCGCAAACTGAAGATGGGGTTGCGTCGGGGGCTGCTGAAGGTCAACCGCGACGTGGCCAGTGGTGCGGCGTCAGTTCTGTAGCCATCCAATCCTTCGTAGGCCCGCCGCCACGCGGGCATGTCATGTAGCCCCGCATCCCGTTGACATCCTTCCCTAGCCAAGCCGATAGTACCCGACTTCAAAACAAGCTCATCGGGAGAGAGCCAATGGTTAGGGAATTGGGAATTGTCGAGGCCGAGCTTACCAAGGGCCAGATACGTAAATTGAATGCCCTGCGGAAATCCGTTGGTCCGGCGATAGGGGAGAGGGCGTTCGCGGAATGGCTAGAAAATGCCGAGGCCGGAAAGGAGGCTGCCGTGGACAGGAACACGGCGTTGATCGCGGAAGCAATTGAAGCGGCGATCAAGAGCAAGAAGCTGAGCATCCCGCGCGGCGGTTATTTGCTGAAGCGAGGGCGCGGCCGGGTGCTGGTGGAGAGGGCCGGCCCCTAACCTCTCATCGAAAGGCGCCGGCAAACAACCATGGGCCTATGTGTTGCGGCAACGCCTGGACCGCCACGCTGTGCCAGAACACCCTGCGCCGGCCTCCGTACCGCACGTCGCTGCCCTTGGGTTGAGGGGTTCCCCGAGGTCGATCGACATTTCACCAGACCCGTCCCCATGGCGCCATCCCGACATCCCCGCCCGATCCTGGCGGACGCTTACGCGCGGTGGTTGTCGCGATGGCGTCGCCGCTAGGATTTGCCGGATCATTCCGATCCACCGGGGCGATCCGCCCGAACCGGCTGGACGGCCCCATGGTCGTGCGCTAGAAGGGGGAACGGCGATGGCGACAGGGCGCCGGGTCCGGAACTTGGCCCGGCGAAGGTCCCGCCCCTATATCAAGAACTTCAGTTATCTCATTGATCATACATGGATGGGTGGCCGAGCGGTCGAAGGCACCGGTCTTGAAAACCGGCAGGGGTTAGCGCTCCTCGTGGGTTCGAATCCCACCCCATCCGCCACCCTGGAGGGCACCGCCCCTTCCAGCACACATTTCCGTGATCAGATTTCCCTTGTGATTGCGGCGATGTGGGGTAACATCCGGGCGCGGGCAACCTATGGGCCCGGCGTAGGGGAGGTTTACGGCCTATACACTTGACTTGGTATTTTCCCGGCATCGTGGAACCCTTGCGCGCATGCGCCGGTGCATGATTGCATTTGGCGTCCGAACTAACGAACGTGAAGGACAGTATTTATGGCTACTGGAACCGTCAAATGGTTCAACCCTGCGAAGGGCTTCGGCTTTATCACCCCGGAGGACGGCGGCAAGGACGTCTTCGTGCACATCACCGCCGTGGAAGCTGCCGGGATGGGGACACTATCAGAAGGTCAGAAGGTCAAGTTCGAGGTGGTCGAAGACCCCCGCGGACTCAAGGCCTCGGATCTCTCTCCGGCGGAGGAATAGACGCCCGCTCTGGGCGCCGACAATGCGCCCGAAGGGAACCATCCATTGAAGCGCCGCGCCGGGCCATGATCCGGCCAGGTGCCGGTGCCTCGCGCCCCGCTATCACCCCCTGA
Source organism: Pseudomonadota bacterium (assembly GCA_022566265.1). Taxonomy (GTDB): domain Bacteria; phylum Pseudomonadota; class Alphaproteobacteria; order SMXQ01; family SMXQ01; genus JACZQV01. The sequence goes on from JADFJG010000005.1 coordinate 73,661, forward strand.
AACGGCTCTGTTGGACTGACCCTCGAGACGGCGGGCGCCTGTGGCGCCTGGCGGGTTCGTGCGCCCTCCCCGGCGGCGGTGATGGGCACCGGACCGGGCGCCGGAGCGACACACCGGCGGGGAACCCCCATGGCCGGATGAGCCATCGGCGGGCGCCGGGATGCCGATGCCCGAGGCCTTGTTCCGCCGATACGAATAGGCCCCTATCGACGCCCACCCCTTGATAACCAATCCTTCACCCGCCGGTGCTATGCACTCTCGTACGTTATGGCGGCAATGAGCCGCCGGCGTGGGCGAAGCTGGGTCTTGCGGACCTGTCCGATGTCCTGGCCCGATGTCTTGGCCCGATGTCTTGGCCCGATGTCTTGGCCCGATGTCTTGGCCCGATGTCTTGAAGGAACGATTGGTGAGATGAACCAGGTCGGTCGAATCCTGCTCGTCGCCGATGACGCCGGGGACCAGCGGCGGTTGTCGGCGAGACTCGAGGACGTGGGCTACGGCGTGCTGACGGCGGATGGCGGGGCGCAGGCGCTGGAGAGGGCGCGCGACGGCTCTCCCGACATCGTCATGCTCAAGACGCCGTTCCGGGACGGCGGCGAGACGCCGCTGATCAAGGAACTCAAGGCGGCCCCGGAAATCTCGCACATTCCCCTGGTCATAATCGGCGACGGCATCTCGCCCGAACGCCGGCGCGCGTACCTGGAACAGGATGTGGATGACGTGCTTGGAGGCACCCCGGACGGGACGGAACTCGTCCATCGCCTCAAACCCATGGTCCGGTTCGCCACCATGCAGTCGGAGTTGCGCCTGAGACTGGACACCGCCACGACATTCGGCATCGACGTCGCCCCGCCGCCTCGGCCCGGCGCCGGGGACGGCCGGTACCGGGTCCTGGTGGTGGGAGGAGGCGAGCGCCCGCTCAAGGACATCGAAGCCGTGCTCGAGGGCAGCTATGGGCTGGAAGTGGTCACCGACCCCTTCAAGGCGGAAAAGCTTCTCGGCGGCGGCGACTTCGATGCCGTCATCGTCTCGCTGGAAAGCGGGACCGCCGCCGACTACCTCTATCTCTGCGCCCAGGTCCGTAAGAACCCGGCGCTTTTCAACCTGCCCGTGCTCGTCATCTCGGACCCGGAATGTTTGAAGGAACCGGCGGAGGCTTATTCCAAGGGCGCCAGCATCGTCCATCTGAGACCGGTCGGCGCCAGTGATCTCGACGCTTCGATCATGACCCTGGTCAAGCGTCAGCGGGCGCGCCGCGATATCAGGGAGGCCTTGCTGGCGACGCTCGGCGATGAAACCTGTGACGCCAGCGCCGGCCTCTACAGTACGGCGTTGCTGCGCGCCCATCTCGACCAGCTGATCAGGGCCAGCGAGGGGGGGCGAAAGGCGCTATCGGTGGCGCTGTTCAAGATTCGCAACATGGCCGGGTTGCGCAAGGAATTCGGCGACGAGGCGGCCGACGGCCTGTTCGCCGAAGTGGCGAGTTGGTTGGCCCGCCTGGTTCGTGTCGAGGATTTGGCGGCGAGGTATGAAGACGGTTTCTGCGTCACCTTCCCGCACACCTCGATCGAGGACACGAAGACGCCGATGAACCGCATCATGTGGATTCTGACTCATACCGAGTTCGGCATCGCCGACCAACCCGTCGGTCTTTGGGTGATGGCGGGCCGCGCCGCGCTGGAGCCCGGCGACGACGCCGACCAATTGATCGCCCGCGCCGGGCGCCACATGGATTGAACCCAGCCCGAAGTCGCCTCCATCTGGCCGCATAGTGCTCTGGCCTTTGGCCGCGAGCCTCGGTAGTCTTGGCGCGTGAAGCTCGATATCTATTCCGACACCATCTGCCCCTGGTGTTTCATCGGCAAGCGCCGGCTCGAGAAGGCCCTGGCCGGGCACTCCGGCGGCGGGATTTCCATCGCCTGGCGGCCGTTCGAGCTCAACCCCGCCATGGCCGCCGGAGGCATGGCGCGGGAGGAGTATCTGGCGCGCAAATTCGGCGGGCCCGAGCGGGCGCGCCAGGTCTATGCCGCCATCGCCGAAGCCGGGCGCGAGGAAGGCATCGCCTTCGCCTTCGACCGCATCCGCCGCACCCCCAACAGCTTCGACTCCCACCGGCTGATCCGCTACGCGGCCTCATCGGGCCGCCAGGACGAGGTGGTCGAGGCGTTGTTCAGGGGTTATTTCCTCGATGGCCTCGACATCGGCGATCGGGACGTGCTGGCCGGCATCGGCGCCTCGGCCGGTCTGGCGAAGGTTGAGCTCGATGCCTATCTCGCGACCGATGCGGACGCCCGCGAGACCCGCGCCGATTTGGCCGGCGCGCGCACCCTCGGGATCGACGCCGTTCCCTGCTTCATCGTCAATGCGAGGCACGCGATCTCCGGCGCCCAGCCGCCCGAGACCTTCAACCGCATCTTCGACCTCGCCCGCGCCGAGGGCGGCATGAGCGAGAAGGTTTAGCCGGGCGGGAGCGCGTCCCGAATGTCCCGGTATGGCGAAACACCCCAACCGGCGTCAATCGGGCGAAGGCGGATCAACCCTTGGATCGGGCCCGGCCGGCCGGGGCCTGGTGAACACCGGAAAGTAGAGGACGGTGAAGAGCCCGTACCCGAGGGTCCAGGCGCCGCCCGAGATCCAGATGGCGGCTAACTCCAGCTCGCCGAGCAACGGCGACGTTACCCGCGCCATCGCCGCCACGCTTATCAATAGATAGGCCGCGGTGGTCCCCGCTCCCGCCGTCAATGGACGCCCGGTATGGCCAAGCG
>JADFJG010000146.1 GCA_022566265.1 Pseudomonadota bacterium
TCGCGGGCCATCACCTCGAACTCCTCGATATGGATCGAGGTGAAGACATCGTCCCTGACCAGGCGCTCGGATATCAGGATCGAGTCCTCGAAGTTGTAACCGTTCCAGGGCATGAACGCGACCAGCACGTTACGCCCGAGCGCCAGCTCACCGAGGTTGGTGGACGGACCGTCGGCGATGACGTCGTCCCTGGTCACCTGATCGCCGACCCTTACCAACGGCCTCTGATTGATGCAGGTGTTCTGGTTGGAACGCTGGAACTTGAGAAGATTGTAAATGTCCACCGCCGGCGCGACCTCGGCGGTATCCTCGGTGGCGCGCACGACGATGCGGGTCGCGTCCACCTGGTCGACGACGCCCGAGCGCCGGGCGATGATGACAACGCCGGAATCGCGCGCCACGATCTCTTCCATGCCGGTGCCAATCAGCGGCGCATCGGCGCGGATCAGGGGGACGGCCTGGCGTTGCATGTTCGAGCCCATGAGCGCCCGGTTGGCGTCATCGTTCTCGAGAAACGGGATAAGCGCCGCCGCCACCGACACCAGCTGCTTCGGCGAGACGTCGATGAAATCGATGTCCTCGGGACGCGCCAAGCCGAAATTCCCGCCGTGGCGGCAACTCACCAGATCGCCGGTGAAACGGCCCTTGCTGTCGAGCTCGGCATTGGCCTGGGCGATGGTGTGTTTGCCCTCCTCCATGGCCGAGAAGTAGACCACCTCCTCGGTCACCTTGGTGTTGATCACCTTGCAGTAAGGACTTTCGATGAACCCGTACTTGTTCACCCGGGCATAGGTCGCGAGGCTGCTTATCAGCCCGATGTTGGGCCCTTCCGGGGTCTCGATGGGGCAGATGCGCCCGTAGTGGGTGGGGTGGACGTCGCGCACCTCGAAGCCGGCGCGCTCGCGGGTGAGACCGCCGGGCCCAAGCGCCGAAAGCCGACGTTTGTGGGTGATCTCGGCGAGCGGGTTGGTCTGGTCCATGAACTGGCTCAGCTGCGAGGAACCGAAGAACTCGCGCACCGCCGCCGCCGCCGGCTTGGCGTTGATCAGATCCTGGGGCATGACCGAATCGATATCGACGGAGCTCATCCGCTCGCGGATCGCGCGTTCCATGCGCAAGAGTCCGACCCGGTACTGGTTTTCCATCAACTCGCCGACGGAGCGCACCCGGCGGTTGCCCAAATGGTCGATATCGTCGATCTCGCCGCGGCCGTCCTTGAGTTCGACCAGGGTTTTGACGACCGAGAGGATGTCCTCGCGGCGCAGCACGCGAACCGAATCATCGGTTTCGAAGCCCAGACGCGAGTTCATCTTGACGCGGCCGACGGCGGACAGGTCATAGCGCTCGGGACTGAAGAACAGGCCCTTGAACAGGGCTTCGGCGGTCTCCAGCGTCGGCGGTTCGCCGGGGCGCATGACCCGGTAAATATCGATCAGCGCCTCCTCGCGGTTCTGGTTCTTGTCCGCCGCCAGCGTGCTGCGGATGTAGGGACCGATCTTGATGTGGTCGATATCGAGGGTCGGCAGTTTCTTGATGCCGGCCTCCTCGAGGGCGGTGAGAACCTCGTCGGTGATCTCGCCGCCGACCTCGACGAAGATCTCGCCGGATTTTTCGTCAACGATGTCGGAAGAGGCGTAACGCCCGACGACTTCCTCCCGCGGCACCAACTGTTCCTTGAACCCCTGCGCCGTCAGCTTCTTGACGACCTTGGGGGTGATCTTGGTGCCAGCCTTGACGGCGACCCTGCCGGTCTTGGCGTTAACCAGGTCCGAGGCGAGCTTGGTGCCACGCAGGCGGTCGATCGCGATGGGTGCGCTCCAGCCCTTCTTGGTCCAGGTGAAAGGCACCTTCTTGTAGAAGTAGTCGAGGATTTCCTCCGGTGCCATGCCCGACACATCTTCGAGCGCAAGGGTGTCGCCGGACAGCGCCTTCTCGCTCCTGAGCTTGGCGGTCGCGGCGCTGTCGAGCGCCAGCAGCAAGGTCGTCACCGGCAGCTTGCGGCGCCGGTCGATGCGGACATAGACCAGGTCCTTGGCGTCGAACTCGAAGTCCAGCCATGATCCGCGGTAGGGAATGATGCGGGCGGCGAACAGATACTTGCCCGAGGAGTGGGTCTTGCCCTTGTCGTGATCGAAAAACACCCCCGGCGAGCGGTGCATCTGGGAGACGATGACCCGCTCGGTGCCGTTGATGACGAAGGTGCCGTTTTCCGTCATCAGCGGCATGTCGCCCATGTAGACATCCTGCTCCTTGATGTCGCGGATGGAACGCGCGCCAGTGTCCTCGTCGATGTCCCAGACCACCAGCCTGAGAGTCACCCTGAGAGGGGCGGCGTAGCTCATGCCCCGCTGCTGGCATTCCTCGACGTCGTATTTGGGCACATCGAACTCGTACTCGACAAACTCCAGCGTGCCGCGGTCGGAGAAGTCCTTGATCGGGAAAACCGAGCGGAACACTTCCTGCAAACCGCTGCTGGACCGTTCGCTGGGCTTGACCTCCATCTGCAGAAACTTTTCGTAAGAGGACTTCTGCATCTCGATCAGATTCGGCATCGGCACCGTCGAGTGAAGGCGGCCGAAATTCAGGCGAACACGCTTACGACCGGTGAAGGACTGCGTCATAACGACTCCTCAAATCACTAACGGTTAGCCCGATGGTCTGGCGCCGGCGTCCCGGCGAACGCCAGCTTCCCCGCGGGCCGATCCTCGGGATTGATGAAAGGCCAACGGGCCGGGGGCCGACGCCAACGTTTGCCACGACGAACCCGACGGCCCACGCTCTGCTACTTGAGCTCGACTGTCGCACCGGCCTCTTCAAGCTGTTTCTTGGCGCTCTCCGCCTCTTCCTTGCCGACCCCTTCCTTGACCGCCGTCGGCGCCGCTTCCACCAGATCCTTGGCCTCCTTGAGACCGAGGCCGGTGAGCGCCCGCACCTCCTTGATCACGTTGATTTTCTTTTCCCCGTAGGAGGCGAGAACGACGTCGAACTCGTCCTTCTCGACGGCCGCTTCCTCGGCGGCCGCCGGCGCGGCGACGACCGCCACCGGCGCGGTGGCGGAAACACCCCACTTCTCTTCGAGAAGCTTGGAAAGATCCGCCGCTTCGATCACCGTCAGTTTCGAGAGATCGCCAACAATTTTTTCCAAATCTGCCATCATATTCTCCTAGGCCTGAACTCCAGTTGTTTGGTCGGTACCTACGCCGCCTCGTCCTTTTCCGAATAGGCACGAAGGAGGCGCGCCATCTGCCCCGCCGGCGCCCCGAGGACGACCGCGATCCGCGTCGCCGGGGCCGACACCAGGCCGACGATCTTGGTCCGCAATTCATCGAGCGACGGCAGCGCCGCAAGCGCCTTGACGTCATCGACGCCGAGCACCTTGTCGTCGAGCGCGCCACCGATGATCGTCAGCTTGCCGTTCTTTTTGGCGAACTCGACGGCCACCTTGGCCGCCGCCACCGGGTCCTTGGAGGTTGCGATCGCCGTCGGGCCCGTGAACAAGGGCACGATCTGGGCGAACTTGGTGTCCTTGAGGGCAAGACGCGCGAGCCGGTTCTTGGTCACCCGGAAATTGGCGCCCGCCCGACGCATTTGCCGGCGGAGATCGGTGGCCTCCGCGACGCTGAGGCCGCTCTGCTGGGTCACCACCAGGAGGGTGACACCGCCGACGGTCTCACGCAGGGAAGCGACCAGTTGCTCTTTTCGTGCGCGATCCACTTTCTTCCTTCTCCGCTTCCTTCGCCTGGCCCGTCCAAGGCGCCCGGTCCAGGCTTGGTTACTTTCGGACCCGGCAACGCGCCCAAGGTCCACCCGCCTGTCCCAGAGGTTCAAGCCCCTCCCCCGGCCGGCGCAGGGCGCAAGCCGGGGATAAGGTCGGAACTGTCTGTGCAGGCGGTGCTCCCCTTAAGCCTCGCCGCCGGAACACTTCCTCCGGCAGGCTAGGCACCTGCGGTCTCGGACAGGTCGGACGGAATGTTTATCGCTTCCGTCCTTGTCCCCGCCGCCGCGGCCGCGTGCCGCGATGGCGGATTTCTTGCAAACCCCTCGGGTTCAAGCGCCCGAGAGGCTGGCGATCTCCAATTTCAGCCCGGCCCCCATGGTCGAGCTGATCGAAACTTTCTTCACATAGGTCCCTTTGGAACCGCTTGGCTTGTGGCGAAGGATCACCTCATAGAAGGCGCGGACATTCTCGACCAACGCCTGTTCGGTGAAACTCGCCTTGCCGATCCCGGCATGGACGATGCCCGCCTTCTCGGCCCTGAACTCGACCTGGCCGCCCTTGACCGCCTGAACCGTCTTGGCGACTTCGGTCGTCACCGTCCCCAGCTTGGGGTTGGGCATCAAGCCCCGGGGGCCGAGGATCTTGCCCAGCCGTCCGACCACGCCCATCATGTCCGGCGTGGCGATACAGCGGTCGAAATCGATCTCGCCCTTATTCACCTTTTCCGCCAGATCCTCCGCGCCCACCAGATCGGCGCCGGCGTCCTTCGCCTCCTGCGCCTTGTCGTCCTTGGCGAAGACGGCGACGCGAACGGACTTGCCGGTGCCGTTCGGCAGGCTCACGACGCCGCGCACCATCTGGTCGGCGTGACGGGGATCGATGCCGAGATTGACCGAAATCTCGACCGTTTCGTCGAACTTGGCCTGGGCCTGTTCCTTGACCAGCTTGACCGCCTCGGCGACATCGTAAACCGCTTCGCGGTCGATGGCCTCATAGGCGCCCTTGAGACGCTTTCCCAACTTGCCCATCGCCTTACTCCGTGACCTCGATGCCCATGGAACGGGCGGAACCCATGATCGTCCGCATCGCCGCTTCGACATCATCGGCGTTGAGATCGATCATTTTCTTCTCCGCGATCTCGCGGATCTGCGCCTTGCTCACCCGGCCCACCGGGGCCCGGCCCGGCTCCCGCGCCGCCTTGTCGAGCCCCGCCGCCTTCTTGAGAAAATAGGACGCCGGCGGGGTCTTGGTGATGAAGGAGAATGAGCGGTCCTGATAGACCGTAAGCTCCACCGGCAAGGGCACGCCCGGCTCCATGCCCTGGGAATGGGCGTTGAACGACTTGCAGAACTCCATGATGTTGACCCCGTGCTGGCCGAGCGCCGGGCCGATCGGCGGCGACGGGTTGGCTTGACCCGCGGGCACCTGCAACTTGATAAATCCGCGAACTTTCTTCGCCATCTTGTCCCCTCAGACCGTAAACCGCGCCAGCGCCGCGATGCCGCCGGCGCCGAAGCCGCCAAAATCCCTGGCGTCGATAAAGCGGGCGGTGTTCATGCCTTTTCCACCTGCGAATATTCGAGTTCCACCGGCGTGGCGCGGCCGAAGATCGACACCGCCACCTTGAGCCGCGCCCGATCCTCGTCGACTTCCTCGACCAGGCCGCTGAAGGAGTTGAAGGGACCGTCGCAGACCCGGACCTGCTCGCCGATCTCGAAGGTGACGGAGGGCTTGGGCCGCTCGATGCCTTCCTGGACCTGGCGCAGGATGCGATCGACCTCGGCGTCGCTGACCGGGGTGGGACGGCCGCCGCCGCCCAGGAATCCGGTCATTTTCGCCGTGTTCTTCACCAGGTGCCACGATACGTCGGTCATCTCCATCTTGATCAGGACGTAGCCCGGGAAGAACTTGCGTTCGGTCTTGACCTTGGCGCCGCGGCGCATCTCCACGACCTCCTCGACCGGCACCAGGATCTGTTCGAAAAGGTCGGCCATGCCCTTCTGTTCCGCCAGTTCGCGGATCGAGTCGGCGACCTTGTTCTCGAAGCCGGAATAGACGTTGATGACATACCAACGCTGCGCCATGGCCTTAGCTTCCCAACCCGAGAATAGATTTCACCGCGATTCCCAAGAACCAATCGACGACAAAGAAGAAGATCGAGGCGCAGAACACCATGATGACGACCATCGTCGTGGTGACCATGGTTTCCTTCCGCGACGTCCAGGTCACCTTGGAAACTTCCTGGCGAACCTGCTGTATAAACTGCCAAGGAGAAGTCTTTATCATACCGCCTAACCAACCCGGACCCGGCAAATTCGCCCGCGGGCACCAGGAAACTTTTCAATTCCGCGCGCGGAAGGCGCGCCGGACCTCGCCTTAACTGGCAGGAGTGGAGGGGCTCGAACCCCCAACCCCCGGTTTTGGAGACCGGTGCTCTACCAGTTGAGCTACACTCCTATCGTCCCGGCTGTACCCTCGACTGGTGAAACCGAACCTCGGCCCACCCCGGTCCCTCATAACGCCGCCGGCGTCGTCCCCTTCGGACGCGGCGGCCGATGCTCACTTATTCGATGACGCTCGAGACGACGCCGGCGCCGACCGTGCGGCCGCCTTCGCGGATGGCGAAGCGCAGTCCCTCTTCCATGGCGATCGGCGCGATCAGCTCGACCTCTATCGTCGCGTTGTCGCCCGGCATCACCATCTCCGTCCCCTCGGGCAGCACCACATGGCCCGTCACGTCCGTCGTCCGGAAGTAAAACTGCGGACGGTAGTTGGCGAAGAACGGCGTGTGACGCCCGCCCTCCTCCTTGGTCAGGATGTAAGCCTCGCACGCGAACTTGGTGTGCGGCGTGATCGACCCCGGCTTCGCCAGTACCTGGCCGCGCTCCACCTCCTCGCGCTTGGTGCCGCGCAGCAGAC
>JADFJG010000039.1 GCA_022566265.1 Pseudomonadota bacterium
TGGCCCTTGCGCCCAAGATTGCGCGCGATCAGCACCGGCGTTTCGGGGCCGCGTGACCGCAGGAGGATGTCCCGCGCCGCAATGATCTGATGGCGACGGCGCGCCGAGGCCGGATTGTAAAGGGCGACGACGAAATCCCCCTCGCCGGCGGCGCCGAGGCGGCGGGCGATCTCCGCCCACGGGGTCAGCAGGTCGGACAGCGAAATGGCGCAGAAATCATGGCCCAGGGGCGCCCCGGCCGCGGCCGCGGCGGCCTGCATGGCGGAGATGCCGGGGGTGATGGATATGTCGACCCGGTTCCATTCCGGGCGGTCTTCGGTGTCGAGCAATTCAAACACCAGTGCGGCGAGGGCGTAGATGCCGGCGTCGCCGGAAGATACCAGCGCCACCACCCGGCCCCGGGCGGCGAGATCGAGGGCGGCGCGCGCCCGCGCGGCCTCGGCCCCTATTGGGAAGGCATGACGCCGCTTGGCCGCGATCGTCGGGCCCAGGAGATCGAGATAGAGGGTGTAGCCGACGACCTCTTCCGCCGCCGCCAGCGCTGCCCGCGCCTCCGCCGTCAAGTACGCATGATCGCCGGGGCCGATGCCGACGATGTGCAGCCGGCCCCGCGCCTGGCCGGTCTCCTCCGCATCGATCGCCCGGCCGGCGCGGGCGATGGCGCAAGTCGCGTTCGCCGTTTTCCGCTTGGCGACGATCAGCTCGGCCGCCGCCCCCGCCGCCGCCAGCGCCGCCCCCTCGGCGACGCCGTGACAGCCGGTCTCCCGGTATACGGCGAGGGACGGGTTGACAAGGCGCGGCGTCTCCCGTTCGAGCCGTTTGGAGTCGAAGAAGCGCGCCGGCACGCCGAGATCCTCCGCCACCGCGTGGACCGCCGCCTCGTCGGCCTTGAGATCGATGGAGACGACGCAGGCGACGGCGCCGGGCGCGAGATTGGCCGACGCCAGGGTCTCGCGCGCCAGGGCGATGAGCTCCCCCGGCTCCGCCCCCCTGACACAGCCGACGCCAAGGGCGAGGGTCGCCGGGTTGAGCACCAGGGTTTTGCCGTCTCGCATCGCTTCGCCCAAAGCCCTCTCGGTCAGAACGATGGCGTGATCGCCGGCCTCGGTGAAGCGGGCGCCGGAGTCGAGGAGCCACGCACCGTCGCCGGCCTCGATTTCGAGCCTGACGGGCTCCCCCGCAAGCAGGGCGGCGGTGACGGCCTTGGCGGCCTCGGGGTTGGCGGCGCGCCAGCCTTTCGGCGGATCGTCGAGCGCCAGGCCGAGACGCACATCGCCGGCGGTGGTGATGGCGGGCGATATTCCCAAAGCGCCCGCGATTTCGCGGGCGAGAGCGTTGGCGCCGCGATGCCCGCCAAGCAGCGGCACGACGGCGCTGGCGTCCTCGGCGACGGCGAGCACGCTCGCTTCCTGGCGCTTGTCCGATATGACACCGGCAAGCGCGCGGATGAGGATGCCGGCGGCGCAGATGCCGACGATGGGCACGCGCCCGGCGAACAAGGCTTGCAGATGCGGGGCGAGGTCGGTGAAGGGCACATCGGCGCCGCCGGTGCGTATGCTGAGGCCATGGATGGTGGCGCCGGGAAGGGCGGCTTTGATCCTGACGGCAAGCTCATAACCCCCCTCGGTCAGGGCGATCAGCGCCGGGGGCTTCATGATCTCGGCGGTCATTTCCAGGCCTCATGGCGATAGTGCGCCAGCACCATGGAGAAATAGGGCGCCTCGTCCGCCTTGACCTCTTCGATCGGCGGGCTTCGCTCATCATCGAAGCCGACGCGCTCGACATAACGCGCGTTGGCCAGGAGCCCGGCCTCCTCCAGCACCTTGACGATCTTGGCGAAGTGCCGGCCGATCTTGATGATGGCGACGCCGTCGGCCTCCTCCATGCGCCGGCGCAGCACTTTCTCGTCGAGTGAGGCCGGCAGCACCGTCAGAATATCGCCGCCCGCCGCCAGGGGCGCGCCCAGCGCCGCCGCGCAGGCGGTCAGGGACGACACGCCGGGCACCACCTCCACCGGCCAGTCCTCGGCCAGCCGGGTGAAGAGGTAGGAGAAGGAGCCGTAGAAGAAGGGATCGCCCTCGCACAGCACGGCTACGTCGCGCCCGGCCTGGAGATGGGCCGAGATCGCCGCCGCCGCCTTGTCGTAATTGGGCCCGTTGGCGGCGTGGCCGGCGCCGATGTCGATGAAAAGCGGCAGCTCGATCTTGCCGTTGCCGAGATGGGAATCGACGATCGCCCGCGCCGTGCTCTCGCCCGCCATCGTCGCCGGGTAGGCGATCACCGGCGCGGCCTTGAGGATGCGCAAGCCCTTGACGGTGATCAGGTCGGGATCGCCGGGCCCGACGCCGAGCCCGTAAACCCTGCCGGGCGATAGTTTTTGTCCCTCTGCCATAGCCAACGCCTACGCCTTCACCGCCGCCAGTTGCGTCACCGGGATCAACCCCCGCCAGGCGCCATATGGGCCGAGGGGCTCGACGCGGGAGATGGCGATGCGCGTCAAGCTGCCGCCGAAGTCGTCGCGCGCGCGCGCCAGCACCGTTTCCGATTCCACCGTCACCGCGTTGGCGACCAGCCGTCCCTTCGGTTTGAGCGCGTCCCAGCAGGCCTCGATCAGGCCCGGCGCCGTCAGCCCGCCGCCGATGAATACCGCATCGGGCGCCTCGAGCCCGTCGAGCGCCGCCGGCGCGGAGCCTTCGATGATCTCGATCCCCGGCACCCCCAAGGCGGCGGCGTTCCTGGCGATGATTGCGCGCCGCGCAGCAATACGCTCGATCGCCGTGGCCTCGGCGCGCTTGGCGGCGCGCAGCCATTCGATGGCGATGGAGCCCGACCCGGCGCCGACGTCCCAAAGCCGGGCGCCTGGCATCGGCGCCAACGCCGAGAGCGTGATGGCGCGCACCTCGCGCTTGGTGATCTGGCCGTCATGCTCGAAGGCGTCGTCGGCAAGGCCCGGCACGCGCGCATGAAACGCCGCGTCCTTTCCGGCCCGGCATTCGACGCCGATGGTGTTGAGGTCGTTGCAGCGGGGCGCGTTCCAGCCCTCGGCGGTGGCTTCTATGCGCGATTCCCCCGCCGCCCCCATTTCCTCCAGCACCACCAGTCGGCTCGGCCCGAAGCCCCGCGCCTTCAACAAAGTGGCCACCTTCCCCGGCGTATCGCCGTCCTCGGACAGGATCAGGAGCCGCGCGTCCGGCGCCAGGTGGAGGTTGAGGAGTTCGAGCGGACGGCCATGCAGGGTCAGGGTCTCGACCTCGTGAAGCGGCCAGTTGAGCCGCGCGCAGGCTAAGCTGAAGGCGCCGATATGGGGGATCACCGCCATTTCGGCGGGATCGAAATACCTCGACAGCGCGGCGCCGATGCCGAACGACATCGGATCGCCGGTGGCGAGCACGGTGACGCGCTTCCCCCGCTTGGCGGCGATGGCGTCCAGCGTGCGCTCCAGCGGCCATTGCCAGCCCATGCGCTCGGCGCCGTTCCCCGGCACCATGGCGAGGTGGCGTTCGCCGCCGATGAGGATCTCGGCGGTGGCGATCAGGGTCCGCGCCGCCGGGCTGAGCCCGTCCAGCCCATCGGCGCCGATGCCGACGACGTTGAGCCAGACGGTCATGGCGCGCCCGCCGCCGCTTCGGCCGGTACCGCTTCCGGGATGGCGATCAACAGCGCGTTGACCGCCGCCGCCGCCAGGGCCGAGCCGCCGAACCTTCCCGCCAGGGTGATGAAGGGCACGCCGATATGCGCCTCGGCCAGCGCCTGCTTGGATTCGGCGGCGCCGATGAAGCCGACGGGAAAGCCGAGGATAAGCGCCGGCTTGCCGGCGCCGTCCTCGATCGCATCGAGAAGCGCGAACAGCGCCGTCGGCGCGTTGCCGATGGCGATCACGCCGCCGTCGATGCGGGCCAGCGCGATGCCGGCGGCGGCGCGGGTGGTCCCGCGTTCGCGCGCGTATGCCGCCGTCCCCGGCCCATCGAGGGCCGAGATGATTTCGTTCCGCCCGGCGACGAGACCGGCGCGGATGCCATCGGCCACCATCTTGCAATCGGCGACGATCGGCGCGCCCGCGAGGAGCGCCGCCTGGCCCGCCGTCCCGGCGCCCGGGGAGAACCGAAGATCGCGCACCAATTCGGGCATGGCGGTGGCGTGGACCAGGCGAAGGGCGATGTCGGTAAGGTCATCGGGGATGGCCGAAAGGTCGGTCTCGCGCCGCGCCACCTCAAACGAACGGCGGGTAATCTCTTCCGCGTCGCGGAGATAGGCCCTCATGGCTGGGGGTGCCCGGTGCCGGTGCCGATGCCGCGCACATGGTGGTGATGGCCGGCCTGGGCCTTGCCGACATCTCCTTCGTAACCGATCACCCGTTCGCGGTATTTGCACAGCTGGCAGTTCATGTTGTTCGCACCCTTCCCGATCTCATGCACCCGTTCGATCAGGGTCTCGATGGTCAGCGGATGGTCCTTGAGGTACCCGGCGGAGAGGAATTCGATCTCGGGATGCGTGACCGCCGCCTCTTGGGTCAGGCGAAGGATGCGTTTGACCAGGACGCCGGTGAAGAGGAAATAGGGGAAGACGATGATGCGCCCGAAACCGAGGCGCGCCGCCCGGCCCAGCGCCTCATCCACGCCCGGATGGGCGACGCCGCTGAACGCCGTCTCGGCCCAGCCGAAGCCCATCCCTTCCCACAGCATGCGGGCGATCTTGGCGACGTTGGAGTTGGCGTCGGGGTCCTTCGTGCCGCGCCCGACGACGACGAGCAGGGAATCCGCGCGGCGAACCCGCGTTTTCGCTTCCCCTTCCGCCTCCTCGATGCGCTGGGCGGCGACGCGCAACAGCTTGGGTTCGATGGCGAGCTCGCGGGCGTAGCGCACGGTCATTTCCGGATGGGCATCGGCGAAGGAATTGAGCTCCCACGGGATGTCGTTCTTGACATGACCGGCGGCCAACAGCATGCCGGGGACCGCGAGGATGCGTTTGGCGCCGGCCTCGCGCAGGCTCTCCAGCCCTTCGCGGATATGGGGGCGGGCGAATTCGAGATGGGCGTCGGCCAACGGCAGGGGCCGGATCTTCTCGGCGAGCCTCGCCGCCAGCCGGCGGAACTCGGCGATCGCCTCTTCGTCGCGGCTGCCGTGCCCGCACAGCAGAACCGCCGTCTCGCTCCCGTTAAGCGCCATAATAGATACCCTCCCGCGTTCCCAGTTCGTCATTGACCTTCGGCCGGTGCCAAACCATGCTCTGGCGATGCTTGCCACCGGCCCCCTCGGCGTTGGCGGAAGCGGCGCGAACGATGCCTTGATCCTGCTGCTCGCCCTCTTCATCGAGGCGATGGTCGGCGATCTCCGCCCCCTGTTCCGCGCCGTTCCCCACCCGGTGGCCGCCTTCGGCCGGCTCGTCGGCGCGCTGGACCGCCGGCTCAACCGCGAGAGCAGGAGCGAGCGCAACCGCATCCTGCGCGGCGCCATCGTCGTCGTCGTCCTCATCCTTCTCGTCGCCACCCTCGGCTGGGCGGTGCATCTGTTTGCCCGCGAGGTCCCCTATGGCGAGGTCCTGGAACTCGCGGTCCTGGTGATCCTGATCGCCCAGCGCGGCCTTTTCGATCACGTCAGGCGCGTCGGCGCGGCGCTTCGCGAGGACGGGATCGACGCCGGGCGCGCCGCCGTCGGCCACATCGTCGGGCGCGACGTCAAGGGGCTCGACGATCACGGGGTCTGCCGCGCGGCGATCGAAAGCTGCGCCGAGAACTTCAACGACGGGGTGCTGGCGCCGGTGTTCTGGTACGCCCTCCTCGGCCTTCCGGGCTTGATGATGTACAAGGCGGTCAACACCATGGACAGCATGATCGGCTATACCACGCCCCGCCATCACGCCTTCGGCATGGCGGCGGCGCGGCTCGACGATGCGCTGAACTTCTTCCCGGCGCGCATTTCCGGCGTGGTGATCGCCCTGGCGGCGCTGTTCGTGCCGACGGCCAACGTCGCGCGTGCCTTCAAGGTGATGTTGAGCGACGCCGCCAAGCACCGCTCGCTCAACGCCGGCTGGCCCGAAGGGGCGATGGCCGGGGCGCTCGACCTGGCGCTCGGCGGGCCGAGGAGCTATCAAGGCGAGGGGGTGTCCGATCCCTGGATCGGCGGCGGCAGGGCGCGGGCGAACCACCGGGACATCCGCCGCGCCCTTTACATGTTCACGGTCGCCTGCCTGATAAACGCCGGTCTCGTCGCCGGTCTGATACTCCTGCATCTCAGCGTCTAGCGCGTTCACGGGCGATCTCCAGCAACCGGGGGACGTCGATGTGGGCCTCCAAATGATCCGCCAGTTCATCGAGCGTGGTCTCGATCCTGGCCTCATAATCGGCCTTCGCGGCCTTGGCGCCGAGGGTGTCGAGGAAAGCGCGCCGGAACGCATCCGAAGCGAAGAGGCCATGGAGATAACAGCCCATGACCTTGCCGTCGGCCGAACGCGCCCCTTCGGCGCGGCCCGCCAGATCGAGCATCGGGCGGGCGCAGTCGGGGCCGGATGTCTGCCCTGAATGTATTTCATAGCCATGCACGGATGCGCCGGTGGCGATCTCGATGCCGGTGGCCTCTTTCAAGGTCTTCTTCGCCTCGATCCTCGTGGTGACATCGAGAAGACCGAGGCCCTCGGCCTCGCCCGGCGTCCCTTCGACGCCTTGCCCATCGGCGATCTTCTTGCCCAGCATCTGATAGCCGCCGCAAAGGCCGAGCACCCGTCCGCCCTGGCGCAGATGGGCGTAAATGTCGGTGTCCCACCCTTGGGCGCGCAGGAATTCGAGATCGCCGATCGTCGTTTTTGAGCCGAGCAGCAGCACCAGCTTGGCGCCCACCGGCAACGGCCGGCCGGGCTCGACCAGGTCGATGGTCACGCCGGGCTCCGCCGCCAGGGGATCGAGATCGTCGAAATTGCTGATCCGGGGCAGGCGGGGCACGGCGACGGTGATGGGTTCCGCGTCCGCCGGGTCCGCCGCTTTGGCGTAACGGCCCTCCTCCAGCGCCATGGAGTCCTCGGCGGGCAGCAGCGAGGCGGGGCCGAAGTACGGCACGACGCCGAGGCAATCCCATCCCGTGCGCTCGGCTATGGTGCCGATCGCCGGCTCGAAGAGCGTCGCGTCGCCGCGGAACTTATTGACGATATAGCCTTTGACGCGGCGGCGTTCGCCCGGGCTCAGCAGCGCGTGGGTGCCGACGAGGCTGGCGATGACGCCGCCGCGGTCGATATCGCCGATCAGCGCGACGGGAATATCGGCGGCCTCGGCGAACCCCATGTTGGCGATGTCGGCGGCGCGCAGATTAACCTCCGCCGGGCTGCCCGCGCCCTCGACCAGGATCAGCTCGGCGTCCCCCGCCAGGCGGCCGAAGCTTTCCAGCACCTTGATCAAGAGCGACGGTTTCAGCGCGTAATAGTCCCTGGCGCCGGCGGTGGCGGCGATCCGCCCCTGGACGACGATCTGGGCGTCCATTTCGGACTGCGGCTTCAACAGCACCGGGTTCATGTCGGAGACGGGCTCGGTGAAGCACGCCCGGGCCTGGAGCGCCTGGGCGCGCCCGATCTCGCCGCCGTCGGCGGTCACCGCGGCGTTGTTCGACATGTTCTGGGGCTTGAACGGGCGCACCTTGAGACCCGAGCGCGCGAAGGCGCGCGCCAGCCCCGCCAGCAGCAGTGACTTGCCGACGTCCGAGCCCGTTCCCTGCAGCATCAGGGCGGGGACGCGCCCGGCGCGCGAGGATCCGCTAATTGATGTCAAGGACCGCCCTCAGCATGTCGGCGCCGGGGTTGGAGAACTTGCGCTCCAGCAGGATCTCCTTGGGGGTCGCCTTGGCGCCGTAATATTCGGCGTTGAAGGCCTCGCGTTTCCTGACCCAGGCGCCCTCGACGGTGGCGCCGCCGTACAGTCCCACCTCCTTGGAAAAGGAGAAGATATCCTTGCCGAACTCGAGCGTCGTCGCGCCCTTGACGCCGGCGCCCTGGTTGCCGACGGCGATCGATGCGTCGCCGCCGAGCGTTACCTCATTGTCGATCAGCGCCCGCATGGCCTCGTCCGACATGATGACGAGCATGATCTCGGCGTTCGAGACCCCGGCCTGCAGGCCGAGGGAAGCCGCGGTGAGGGTGTAGAACGCGGGGTAGCTCCACCTGCCGTCCTTGTCCCGCGACAGCATCACGCCCGAGCCGGCCGAGCCGCCGATGAGGAACCCGGCCCTGAGCAGGCTGGGGATGATGAGCACCCCCTTGGACTTCTTGAGCCAGTCACGCAGGTCCGAGAAATCGCGATGGGCAAGCAGCTTTTCGGCCGTCAGCCGGGATTTGACGATCAGTTCCTCGGTCTCCGATGCAGCCATTGCCGGCACCGTTATGGCGGAGGAAAGCCCCGCCATGACGATCAGGGCGAGGGAATGTCTAACCAGGTTTCGCATGATTCAGTCTCCTGAGGGTAAGAGTGCACATGGTTTTCAGAACTCGATGCCGGGCTGGGCCTTGACGCCGGAGCGGAACGGGTGCTTGAGGAGCTTCATCTCCGTCACCAGATCGGCGAGTTCGATCAACTCCGGGCGCGCGTTCCTCCCGGTGATGACGACATGGGTTGCGCTCGGCTTGTGTTTAAGCGTTTCCAGTACTTCCTCGAGCGGCAGGTGGTCGTAGCGCAGCACGATATTGAGCTCATCCAGGATCACCATGTCGTAGGCCCGGTCG
This sequence comes from Pseudomonadota bacterium, assembly GCA_022566265.1. Taxonomy (GTDB): domain Bacteria; phylum Pseudomonadota; class Alphaproteobacteria; order SMXQ01; family SMXQ01; genus JACZQV01. Next base: position 8,698 of record JADFJG010000039.1, read on the forward strand.
GCGATCATCTCCTTGGCGGTCTCCCACGCCTTCCTGGCCGCTTTTATGTCGCGCGCCCGGTCCTGGGTCTCCCAGGTAAAGCCCTCGCCCATGGTGCGGATCACCACCTGATCGGGGAAGGCGGCAAGGGCATGGCGTTCGCCGGTCTCCCACTTGCCCTTGACGAACTGCACGACGCCGATCCTCATGCCGTTGCCGATCGCCCGCATGGCGAGGCCGAAGGCGGCGGTCGTCTTTCCCTTGCCCGTCCCGGTGTGGACGATGACAAGGCCCTTCTCGATGGTCTTGGTGGCGAGGATCCTGTCGCGCACCTCCTTGCGCTTGCGCGCCTTCTCGTTGGCCCGGCGGTTGATCTCCGCTTCGCTCAACGCTTCCGGTTTCGCCGTGCTCATGGTCTTTCCCTTTCCTCTCCCGCGGCCAGGGCGCTAAGCACCTCATGGGCGATATTGGCGCGCGGGCGCCACAGCCCCCGCTCTTGCGCCTCCAACAGCCGGGCGCCGATGTCGGCCAGCGCCGCCGGGTTGTTGTCTTCGAGGAAGGCGCGCACCTTGTCGTCCTGGATATAGGCGTCGAAGACGGCGTCGAAATGATGGTCCTTGACGGCCTTCGCCGTCGCCGCGAAGGCGAAGAGATAATCGACCGTCGCCGCCATCTCGAAGGCGCCCTTGTAGCCGTGGCGCATGACGCCGCCGATCCATTTGGGGTTGACCACCCGGGCGCGGACGACGCGGGCGATCTCCTCCGTCAGGGTGCGGATCTTGGGGTTTTCGGGGCGCGAATGGTCGTTGTGATAGACGGCGGGCGCGGTGCCCGATGTTTCCTTGACGGCGACGGCGAGCCCGCCCTCGAACTGATAGTAATCGTCGCTGTCGAGAAGATCGTGCTCTCGGTTGTCCTGGTTCTGCACCACCGCCTCGACGCGGGAAAGGCGCGAACGGAAGAGATCCCGCGCCGCTTCGCCGTCCGCCCCGGCGCCATAGGCATAGCCGCCCCAGGCGAGGTAGGCTCGGGCGAGGTCGGCTTCGCTTTCCCAGCCGCGTTCGTCGATCAGGGACTGGAGCCCGGCGCCATAGGCCCCCGGCATCGAGCCGAAGACGCGGGTTCCCGCCCGGCGCCGGGCCTCGAATGGTGACAGCCCCTGGTCTTGGAATTTACCCGCCTCCGAGGCCACCCGGGCGGCGAGGGGATTGTCGGCGACGCTCTCGTCAAGCCCGGCGACGGCGCGGGTGGCGGAATCGAACAAATCGATCAGCGCCGGGAAGGCGTCGCGGAAGAAGCCGGAGATCCGGAGTGTCACGTCGACGCGCGGCCGGCCGATGACGGAAAGCGGCAGGATCTCGAAGCCGGTGACGCGCCTCGACGCCGCGTCCCACGTCGGCCGCGTGCCCAACAGCGCAAGGGCCTGGGCGATGTCATCGCCGCCGGTTCGCATGTTCGACGTGCCCCAGGCCGAAAGCGCCATGGCGCTGGGGTAACGGCCATGGTCCTGGGCGTAGCGTTCGACCAGAAGGCCCGCCGATTTCCAGCCGAGATGCCAGGCCGCCGGCGTCGGCACGGTGCGGGTGTCGACGGAATAGAAATTCCGCCCGGTCGGCAGCACGTCGGGCCGCCCGCGCGTCGGCGCGCCGGACGGGCCGGGCACGACGAAGCGCCCGTCGAGGCCCGCGAGCAGCCCTGCGATCTCGCCCCCGCCGCAGGCCTCGACCGCCGGGCGGATGGTGGTCTCAACGGCGTCGAGCACCGCCCGGGTGCGCCGCCAGGATGTGGGCGCCGCCTTGGTCCCGTCGATCAGCGATTTGGCCAGCGCCTCGAGCCGCTCGATGCCGTCGCCATAGGTGCGCAAGGGGCCGCCGGCGCCGTTAAGCGCGCCCTTCAGGGCCGCCGGCGCCGGGCCGTTGAATTTCCCCGCCATCTCGACATCCAGCGGATCGAAGTCGAGCCCGAGATCGAGCCCGAGGGCGCGGAGCAGCGATTCGCCGCCATCGTCTTTGCCGTTGCCGGTTCCGGGTCCACGGGCGATCCGGGTCAACGCCACCAGCAGATCGGTCAGCCGTTCGCCGTCGGGTGAGATGCCGAAGATATGCAGGCCGTCGCGGATCTGCATTTCCTTGAGCTCACAGAGGTAGTTGTCGAGCTTGAAAAGCGCCGTGTCCTCGGCCTCGTCCTTGGCGATGCCGCAGTCCGTATCCAGGCCGATGCGCCGCGCGAGATCGAGGATTTCGGTCGTCAGCACCCCAAGCCGGCGCGGGTCCATCCCCGCCGCCTCGTAATATTCGTCGACCAACTGTTCGAGGTCGCGCAACGGGCCGTAGGACTCGGCGCGGGTCAGCGGCGGCGTCAGATGATCGATGATTACGGCCCCGGCCCGGCGCTTGGCCTGGGTGCCCTCGCCGGGATCGTTGACGATGAAGGGATAGAGGTTCGGGGTCGGCCCCAGCGTGGCTTCGGGGAAACAATCCCGCGACAGCGCCACCGCCTTGCCCGGCAGCCATTCGAGATTGCCGTGCTTGCCGAGGTGAATGACGGCGTCGGCGGCGAATGCGCGCCTGACCCAAGCGTAAAAGGCGAAATAGCCATGGGGCGGCACCAGCGCCGGGTCGTGATAGCTGCGCTGGGGGTCGATGTTGTAACCGCGCGCCGGCTGCAGGCAGATGGCGACGCGCCCGCAGCGGTAGGCGGCGATGGCGAACGCCGCGCCCTTGGACCCGGATGCGCGGAAAAAGGGATCGTCCTCGGGCGGGCCCCAGCGCGCCGTGACTTTCACCCGCAGGGTCTCGGGCAGGGTGGCGAAGAAATCGAGATAATCGACGAGCGTGAGGGTTTCGCCGCCGTGCTTTGGATCACTTGGGGGGGCCTTGCCGTTGCCTTGGGCCTTGCCGTTTCTGGGCGCGTTGGTGGGACCGGCCAGGAGCCGGGCGATCAACTCGGCGCCGTCGGCCGGCGCGTGCTTTACCGTGTAGCCGGCGTCCGCCATGGCGTCCAACACCTTGACCGCCGAGGCCGGGGTGTCGAGGCCGACGCCGTTGCCGATGCGCCCGTCCCGGTTGGGATAATTGGCGAGGACGATGGCGATATTGCGCTTCCCCGCCGGGGTCCGGCGGAGGCGCACCCAGGCCGCCGCCAGGGACGCGGTGAAGTCGATACGGTCCGGCACCGGCACGTAGGAGACGATGTCGGTCTCGCACAATTCCGATCGCTTGGCCCGGCCCTTGAACGAGACCGCGCGGGCGATCAGACGCCCATCGACCTCGGGCAACGCTACGTTCATGGCGATGTCGGTGGGGCCGAGGCCACGGGTGCCCTGGCGCCAGGCGGCCTCGTCGGTGCCGGCGAATATGACCTGGAGGACGGGGCAGTCGAGATGGGCCGGCACGGCCTCGAACGGCGCGCCGGGGACCGATTTGGCGAAGCCCGTCGCGTTCAGCACCACGTCCGGCGGCGCGGCGCCGAGGATCCCGTCCACCATGGCCGCGGCCACCGGGTCCCTGAGGCTGGTGAGGAAGATCGGCAGCGGGTTGATGGCGCGATCCTGGAGGCTTTCGATCAGGGCGTCGATGGGCGCCAGGTTCGCCGCCTGAACCAGCGCCCGGTAAAACAGGATGGCGCCGATGGGCGCGCCAGCCCGCCAGTGTTCGCCGATATCGGCGATATCGGCCGGCCGCGCGCCCGGCCAGTAGAGCCCGGCGCGCAACAGCGGCGCCGGTTCGCGCCATTCCACCGACGCGCCGGTGAGGGAAGCGGCGAAGCGGAGGAAGTTGGCGGCGTTGTCCGGGCCGCCATGGACGCAATACTGCCACAAACGGTGCGCCGCGGCGCCTTCGAGCGTGGTCGCCCCGGCCAGTTCGGCGTCGGGCTGATCGTCGCCGGGAAGCAGCGCCAGGGGAATGTCGTTGGCCCGGCACGTCGCGGCCAGCTGTTCGACGCCGTAAGGCCAGTAACCGCGCCCGCCGAGCAAGCGGACGATCACCAGTTTGGCGCCGGCGATGACGCTCTCGGTATAGAGATCGACCGAGAAATTGTGGCCGAGCCGCATCAGGTTGGCGAGGCGCAGGCTCGGCAAGCCATCGCCCAATTCGCGCGTGAGCGTCGTTTGAGCGTCGGCGAGCGCGGCAAGCTCGCTGTCGGCGGCCGACAAGACGACGATGTCGCCGGGCGACTGGCCGAGATCGACCGCTTCGCTGCCATCGGTAATGGTGCCTGGCTGGGTGGCCAGAAGATGCATGAAGTTCCTTCGCCCCCCGTTACCCGGCCAGCGCCGTCTCTATGCGGGCGCGGTCGATCCCCTTGCGCCCGATGACCACGAGGACCGATCTGCGCTCCTCTCCGGCGCGCCACGGCCGGTCGTAATAGCCTTGCAGGCGCGCGCCGACGCCCTGGATGACATGGCGCATGTCGCGCCCGGAGATCTCGATGAAACCCTTGAGGCGGAGGATGTCGTGGTCCTTGGCCAGCACCTTCAGGCGCGCCATCAGGCCGTCGAGGTCGCCGATCTTGCCAAGCGCGACGGAGAAGCTTTCGAAATCGTCATGGTCATGATCGTCCGGCGCGCCGTCGTGATGGGAGCGCCGGTTGTCGATGTCGTCCTCGGCCCCGGCGGCGAGATCGAGAATGAGCCGCGCCGGCACCGCGCCGAAGGAGGCGCGCAACAGCTTGACCGAAGGTTTGAGGCGCCGGCGCAGCCCGGCCTCGAGTTCCTCAAGGGCCGCCGCGTCGAGAAGGTCGGTCTTGTTGAGCACCACGAGATCGGCGCAGTCGATCTGGTCCCCGAACACCTCCTCCAACGGGTTGTCGTGATCGAGCGCCGGATCGGCCAGGCGCCGGGCCTGGACCTCGGCGGGATCGTCGGCGAACCGGCCCTCATGGACGGCGGCGGCGTCGACCACGGCGACGACACCGTCCACCGTGACGCGCGAGCGGATCTCGGGCCAGGTGAAGGCCTTCAGCAGCGGCTTCGGCAACGCCAGGCCGGAGGTCTCGATGAGGATGCCGTCGGGCGGTTGGGGCAGCGCGATCAATTTCTCCATGGTCGGCAGGAATTCATCGGCGACGGTGCAACAGATGCAGCCGTTGGCGAGCTCGATGATGCTCCCTGGCGCGCAGTTCTCGATGCCGCAGCCTTCAAGCAGGGAGCCGTCGATGCCGAGCTCGCCGAACTCGTTGATGATGAGCGCCAGGCGCCGGCCATTGGCGGTCGCCAGCGCATGGCGGATGAGGCTGGTCTTGCCGGCGCCGAGGAAACCGGTGATCACCGTCGCCGGGATCCTGGCGCGCCCGGCGGGGGGCGTGGCTTCGGTGAAGCTCATGCGCCCCCGCCCCCGCCGATCGCGCGCAAGCCCATCGCCGCGCCCGTCGGCGCGGCGTCCTTGATGGTCATGGCGATGCCGGCGGCGATGAAGACGACCCGCTCGGCCCTCTCCGCCATGGCCTGGTTGAGCTCCCCGGCCCGATCGCGAAATTCGCGGGCAAGGGCGTTCTCTGGCACGATGCCGAGCCCGACCTCGTTGGCGATCAGCACCACGGGGCTTTCGAGGTCATCGAGCGCTTCGAGGAGCCGGGCCGTTTCCGCCGCGATGTCGCGCCCCTTGCCCATCAGGTTGGAAAGCCAAAGCGTCAGGCAATCGACGAGGATGGCCCGGTCCGGGCGCCCATGGACTTCAAGGGCGCGGGCGATCTCGATCGGCTCTTCCAATGTTTCCCAGCGCACGCCGCGGCGGCGCTGGTGCTTGAGTATGCGCGCCGCCATTTCCTCATCGCCGGCCTCGGCGGTGGCGATATAAAGCGGCTTCGCGCCGCCTCCGGCGCGGCAATTTTCGATCAACGCCTCGCCATGCTTGCTCTTGCCCGAGCGCGCGCCGCCGATGATCAGCGTCACCGGCGCCAGCGAAGACAGGGAGTCAATGTCAGGGGTCGCCGGACCTTTGGCGTTTGGGAGCGGTGCAACCATGGCGTAACCCTCCACCCGAGGACGAGAACAGCCGACGTGCCGAGGAGGTCTCCTGGCTCGGGGTCATCGACCGAAACGCCTTCCCGGCAGGGTCTTGCCAGTGGCTGGACATACGTCCCGTTCCGGCCTCGCCGCTCACAGTAGCGGGGGCTGCGCCGGCCTGGCGGCTCCATCGTCAACGACGGAACCGCGTCACCGGACTTCCCTGTCCCGGCACGGAGGCGAACCTAACACGCCGCCCGGCGCCGCGCCAGCGGCGATGCGTTCCGATGCGCCCGGCGGGCGAAAAAAATCGATTCTTAACGTAGCTAACGCTTGAAGTGTTTGCTCAAGGTCAGGCCTTGGCGCTGGTAGGACGATCCGATGCCGGCGCCGTAGATTTTGTCGGGAACCCCGGTCAGTCTTTCGTAGACCAGCCGGCCCATGGTCTGGCCGTGTTCGATGACGAACGGCACCTCGTGGGAACGGACCTCCAGCACCGCGCGGGTGCCCGGCGCGCCTTCGACCTCGTAGCCGAAACCGGGATCGAAGAAGCCGGCGTAATGGACGCGGAACTCGCCGACCAAGGTGTCGTAGGCGACCATCTCGGCGGCATGGTCGGGCGGCACGGTGATCGCCTCGCGCGACGCCAGGATATGGAAGTCGTCGGGATCGAGGATGATGGCGCGATCGGCGCGGGCGTAGATGGGCTCCCAGAAATCCGCCGCGTCGTAATGATTGGTTTTGTCGATGTCGATGAGGTCGGCGTTCTTCCGGGCCTTGTAGCCGATGAACTTGGTATCGGGCTCGCCCGCGAGGTCGACGGTGAGCGTCACCTTGCCTTCGGCGATGTTGTCCGTGCCGGCGTCCGTATGCACCAGGCGGACCTCCTCGTTCAGCCGCTTGAGCGCCGCCTCGCCGACCGCCGGCGCGCCGCGCCTGAGCCGCAACTGGTTGAGGCGCGAGCCCTTGCGGGCGAGGATGGAGAAGGTCCTGGGTGAGATTTCGGCATAGAGCGGCCCTTCATAGCCGGGCCGGACGCGGTCGAACTCGGCGCCATGATCGGTGATCAGCCGGGTGAACACGTCGAGCCGCCCGGTCGAGCTCTTGGGGTTGGCGACGCCCGAATCGCGCTTCGATAGTCTGAGCGACTCCATCAACGGCACGATATAGACGCAGCCCCGCTCGAGCACGGCGCCCCCGGTCAGATCGACCTCGTGCATGCCGAGCGCCGCGATCTTCTCCTTGACCTTCATATCCGGGCCGGGCAGGAAGCTCGCCCGGACCCGATAGGCCGTCGAGCCGAGCCTGAGGTCCACCGACGCCGGCTGGATCTGGTCCTCGGTGATCTCGGCGGCAGCCACGATGTGCTTGTCGCGGATCAGCGCGCGGATTTCCTGAACCGGCAGGATGCCGGTGCCGCGCATTGGCTCCTGGCTGCCTGCTCCCGGGTCGGGGAACAGATCCGGCGCGGCTTCAGGCATAGTGGCCCGATCGTCTGACGGCGGGCCGCAATCTTTCGGCCAGTTCGATCTCGTAATAGGCGGTGTAACAATCCAGGCCGCAAAATCCGCGGTCGATCTTGCGCGCACTATCGATCCGGTTGGTGTCCGGGACGAGTTGGCCGCATTCGGGGCAAATCCCGGCTTCCATGAGTTTCAGTAATTGCGCTTGCGCGGACTCAGCCATCGTCGCCTCCGCGATGTTGGAATCCCGATCTTTCGTCGACCGGTTTCGGGGACCGACATTAGCAAAAAACACGGGGGTTACAACGGCTTAGAAAGTCCCCGTCATGCGAATTCGGCCCACAGACCTATCCACATCCGGCTTCGTATCCAACCCCTTGGTATCCGGCCAAGAAGTCACTTTTCCCCGTTTCTCACAAAGCCGTGCCTTGGCGCAAGGCGGGGTGCGGCCGTCTGTCCCTGGCGCCATCGGGCAGGCCGCTTCGCGCGCCGTTGATCATATTGACGCCCGAGACCCGCCATGGGCGAAGGGCGCCGGACGCGGCGTCCTTATCGTTCTGATCGAAATGGTCGATGCGGGTGATCGACAGACACTCGATACGAAACGATAGCGCGGCGTCGGCGTCGAGGCCGAGCGCATGGGCGAGCGCCGAGCGGATCGAGCCGCCATGGCCGAAGGCGACGATGTCGCGCCCGCGATAGGCCTGCGTCAGACGCTCGATAGCACCGCCGACGCGCATCATCACCGCTTCGAAGCTCTCGCCGCCGGGCGGCGTCGCCTGGCCCGGCGCCTGCCAGACGCGGTCATAGGCCGGGCCCAAACTGTCGCGAAGCTGGTCATAACTCATGCCCTGCCAGTCGCCGAAATGCTGTTCGGCGATGGCGGGCTCGATCACCGGTTCGGGTGCGGCGGAAGCGTGCGCGCCAAGACCGGAGGCGACGGCGGCGGCGGTCTGCAGCGCGCGCTTGAGCGGGCTGGCGACCCAGACGGCGCCGGTCGGCAATGAAGCGGCCAGGGCCTCGATCGCCGCCAGGTCGGAGACATCGGCGCCGACGTCGTCCTGGCCATAGATGCGCCGGGCGGCGTTGGGGACCGGTGCGTGGCGGACCCACCACCAGCGGGTCGAGACGGTCATATGATGGCGACGATGGCGAGCAGCATGGCGATTTCCATCGTCTGCTGGGCGGCGCCCAACACGTCGCCGGTGTATCCGCCGATGGCGCGCCGGGCGAGAGTGGCGATCCCGAAGACGGCGCCCGAGCCGACGATGAGCACGATGACGCCGGCCATCAGACCGGGGAAGCCCGGGATGAGGAAGTTGAGGAAAAACAGCGCCATGGCGATGCCGAGAAGGAGGGTGAGGAGGACCTGGCTCTGATCCGGCTTTCCGGCGGCGGCGGCGAGGCCGCCGCGCCGTGCCGGTTTCATCCGGTACATCAGCGCCGGAAGGGCGGCGCGCGAGGCGATGGCGGTGGCGATCAGCGCGGCGGCGACCTGGCCGGCCTCGGCGATGGCGGTCAGCGCCCCGACCCTGAGCCCGAGCGCGATTATGAGCGCCGAGGCGCCGTAGACGCCGATGCGGCTGTCGCGCATGATCTTCAGTTTTTCGGCCTTGGGCGCGGTGTCGAGGAAGGCGTCGGCGACGTCGGCCAGGCCGTCCTCATGGAGCGCGCCGGTAATGACGATCATGACGCCGACGGCGATCAGGCCGGCGAGGAACGGCGGCAGGTTGAGACCGTCGGCGATGAGATAGGCAAGCGCCGCCACCAGCCCGACCACCAGGCCCACCAGCGGGAAGGCACGCACGGCGCGGGCGAGATCGCCTTTTTGCGGCGCCGCCCCGGCGTCCCGCTTCGCCCCCATGGGCAGCCGGGTAAGGAAGCCGGCGGTGGTGCAGAAATCGTTCCACCATCCGGTCAACAGGGCCGTCGATTGAGCTTCGTCGGTGTCGGTGTCGGTGTCAGCCATGGCTTGGCCCGTCCGGTCCCGCCGGACCGGCCCCCCGGTTCCTCTATTTCGATCCTCGGGGTAGGTTATAAGACAGATGCGGGCCGAGGCCAATTTAATCCGTCCGCCAACCGTTAGAGCGGGACTCGACCGATGGCGACCGACGATCCCCTTTCTTCGCTTGGACCCCCGACCTCGTTCGACGAGGTGCGCGCCTTGCTCCGCGCGCTGCCCGGTCCCAATGAGGAGGCCCGGGCCAAGGCGCGGGCGCGGGAGGCCACGCTCACCAAGCCCGCCGGCGCGCTGGGAAGGCTCGAGGCGCTAAGCGAATGGCTTTGCGCCTGGCAGGGCCGCCACCCGCCCGGCCTCGACCATCCGAGGGTGGCGGTTTTCGCCGGCAATCACGGGGTGGCGGCGCGAGGGGTGTCGGCCTATCCGGCGGAAGTGACGGCGCAAATGGTCGCCAACTTCATCGACGGCGGCGCGGCGGTGAACCAGCTCTGCCGGGTGATGGAGGCCGACTTCAAGGTCCATGAGATGGCGCTGGAGGAACCGACGCTGGATTTCACCGAGGCGCCGGCGATGGATGAGGCGACATGCGTGCGCGCCATGGCCTACGGCATGATGACGGTGGAGGCCGGCACCGACGTCCTATGCCTGGGCGAGATGGGCATCGGCAACACCACCTCGGCGGCGGCGATGTCGCTGGCGTTGTTCGGCGGCGAGGCGGCGGACTGGGTGGGGCCCGGGACCGGCGTTGGCGGCGAGGTATTGGCGCTGAAGACGGAAGTGGTGGCGGCGGGCGTCGAACGCCACTCCGACGCGCTTATCGATCCACTTTCGGTGATGCGCTGCCTCGGCGGGCAGGAGCTGGCGGCGATCGCCGGCGCCATCATCGCCGCCAGGCTGGCGCGCACCCCGGTGCTCCTCGACGGCTATGTGGTGTCGGCCGCGGCGGCGGTCCTTCACCAACTCGATCCCGGCCTCCTCGATCACTGCCAGGTGGCCCATCGCTCGGCCGAGCCGGGCCACCGACGTCTGCTCGACGCCATCGGCAAGAAGCCGATCCTCGAGCTCGACATGCGGCTCGGCGAGGCGACGGGCGCGGTACTCGCCCTTGGCGTGCTCAAGGGCGCCGTCGCCTGTCACACCGGCATGGCGAGCTTCGGTTCGGCCAATATCAGCGGCAAACGGGACGATTGAGCGTCTATTCTCCCATCTTCAGGAGCAGCCCCTCGCGCCGGGCGACGCGGAAGGCATAGAGGAAGATCGCCGAACCGAGCCCGAGGTAGAAGATGTTGAGCAGCACCGCGCGCAAGAGATAGTCGGTGCGAAAGACGCCCTCGAACATCACCGCGCGCATGCCCTCGAAGACATAGGCCGACGGCAGCGCCCAGGCGACCGGCTGCAGCCATTCGGGCAGCACGGCGACGGGGTAATAGATGGCGCTCACCGGCGCGATGGCGAAGATGGCGATCCAGGCCAGGCTCTCGGCGCCAAGCCCGTAGCGCAGGATCAGCGCCGAGACGACGAGGCCGATCGACCAGCCCATCACCAGGAGGTTGATGAAGAAGGAGAGCAGGGGCAGGCCGAGGTCGAACACCGAATATTGATAGAGCGCGATGGCGAGGAACGCCGCCGGCACGACGCCGACGAGGGTGCGGATGAAGCTCATGCCGAGCAGCGCGACGATCAACTCGTAAGGGCGAAGCGGGCTGATGAACAGGTTCGCCAGGTTGCGCGACCACATCTCCTCGAGGAACGGGATCGACACCCCGAGCTGGCCCCGGAACAGCACGTCCCACAGCAGGACCGCGGCGATCAGCACCCCCGCCGCCTGGGCCACCCAGGAGCTGTGGGTGGTGAAGAACTGGCTGATGAAGCCCCAAAGGATCATCTGCACCGTCGGCCAGTAGGCGAGCTCGATGATGCGGGGCCAGGAGCCGCGCAACAGATAGACGTAACGCAGCACCATGGCGCCGATCCGGCGGAACGAGATGAGTTCCCGCGCCGGCGCGGTCATTGCGCCGCCCTCGCGCCTTCGCCGCCGTCATGGCGGACGATGTCGAGGAACACCTCTTCCAGGGTCTGCCGGCCGTGACGCTGGATGAGCTCCGCCGGCGTTCCCCGGTCGACGATCGCGCCCCGGCGCATGATCATGACGTCGGTGCACATGCGCTCGACCTCCGCCATGTTGTGGGACGCCAGCAGGATCGTCGCCCCGGTGCGCGCCTGATAGGCCAGCAGGTATTGGCGCACCCAGTCGGCGACGTCGGGATCGAGCGAGGCGGTGGGCTCGTCGAGCAAGAGTATCTCCGGCTCGTTCAACAGCGCTTTCGCCAGCGCCACCCGCGAACGCTGTCCGGCGGAAAGGGTCCCCAGCGTCCGGTCCATGAAATCGGTGATCGCCAGTTCCTCGCACAACTGACGCACCCGTGGCCGGGTCCGGCCAATTCCGTAAAGCCGGGCATAGACGGTCAGGTTCTCGGCCACCGTCAGACGCCTCGGCAGATCGATATAGGGGGAGGAAAAGTTCATCCGCGACAGCACCCGGTAGCGGTGACGCACCATGTCTTGACCGAGCACCGAAAGCGTGCCGGCGGTGGGCAGAAGCAGGCCCAGGATCATCGCCAGCGTCGTCGTCTTGCCGGCGCCGTTGGCGCCGAGCAGCGCCGCCGTCGCCCCGCCCTTGACCTCGAAGTCGATGGCGTCGACGGCGACGACGTCGCCGTAGCGTTTGGTCAGACCCTCGACCCTGATGACGGCTGCGTCCATGACGGCCGATCATGGGATAAATTTCGGCGAACGGCCAGCGCCAAGGTGCCGTCGCGCCGACGGTCGGACGCGTCTCGGCGCGAATATGGCGTGATTGGAATGAAGCGTATCGGGTTTAAGGGAACGGCGCCGGTCTAGCTCTGGCGGTGCAGCCACCAGGAAGTCTCGTTGACCGAGTAGTAGGGCCGGTAATGGAGGATCGTCGATTCCTTCACCACCCAGCGGATCTGGTTGTCGAGCACGAATGCCTCATCGTTGAGATAGACCACCAGCACGGCATGGGCGAGGCGAAGGTTCATGTCCTGGAGGACGACGATCCGCATGTCCTCGGCCGGCACCCCGAGGGTACGGAGCGACATGTACTTGGTGATGGCGTAGTCCTCGCAGTCGCCGTCCTTGCTGAAGAACTGGAGCGGCGTCGCCCAGTAGTCCTCGACCTTGTAATTGATGATGTCGAGGATGTAGCGCTTATAGTTCATCTCCTTGTTGATGCGTTCGAGCTGCACCCGCCGGTCCTTGTCCTCGAGGTCCTTGAGGAACGCCTTCCATTCCTTCAACTGACAGGGGTTGAAGAGGGTCGAAGTGCAGGGCCGGTTGACGAATTTCTCTTCCTTGAAATAGCGCTCGAGCGCCCCCCGCCATTTCGGAAAGGGATTCAGGTTGTTGGAGCGGATGGCGATGGTGCCGAAGGCGCCGGGCCTGACCGGCGGGTTATTGACCTTGGCGTCGGCGATGCCCGCCGCCACGATCAGGATCGCCACCAGGAAGGGCATCAAAACCTTCTTGAACCCGATACCAAGAGCTTGCGGCACTTCCGTACTCCTCATCGCCTTGAATCGTCGCGTCTCGGGGGAATTTTCGGGACAAACACAGGATAGGGGGGCGGCGTTAAGAATTTGCTAATCAGTGTTAACCATATTAGGGGCGCGAAAGCCCTCATTCGTGCCTTATGCCGGCGGCCTGGGCGGATGGGAGCGAAACTTCAGGAGATCGGAGTGGGCGAACCACACCGGAACGCCAAGGATAAAGGCCCCCGCGCCGTCACCGAAAGGCTGGTCGCCGCCGGTATCATGCTGGTGATGCTGGCGACCTTGAGCGTCGTCGGCGTGGTCCAGTTCGTCGATGACGAGCGGGCGCGCGAACTCCGGGCCTGGCAGGTCCGCCTCGGCATCGTCGCCGACGGGCGCTTCGAGGCGGTGAATTCCTGGCTCGAGCGCCAGTATGGCGAGCTTACGGGGCTGGCGGAAAACGCCTCCCTTCAGATCTATGCCACCGAGTTGAGCATGAGCACCGGCGACGTTTCCCGCGTCACCGACGAGGCCGCCCAGGCGGCCTATCTCGGCAATCTCCTGGTGGTCACGGCCGATCGCGCCAGATTCACCGGACCGGTCATGGGTCCGGACGTCAGGGCCAACGTCAAGCGCGTCGGGGTCGCCGGCATCGCCATCGTCGATATGGCGGGCCGCCCGATTGTCGCCACCCCGGCGATGCCGCCCCTTGACGGTCCCCTCAAGACATTCCTCGATGGCTTGGAACGGGGACAGCGGGGAATATTCGACCTCCACAAGAACGCGGCGGGCAAGGCCGCCATGGGGTTCGCGGTCCCGCTCTTCGCCGTTCAGGGCAACGCCAAACCGAGCTCGCAGATCGGCTGGGTGATCGGCATCAAGGAGGTGAGCGCGGAGCTTTATCCCTTGCTCGCGCAGCCGGGCGAGGTCAACGAAACGGCCGAGAGCATCCTGGTGCGCACCCGTGGCGCCGTGATCGAATATCTGTCGCCGCTTGGCGACGGCACCCCGGCGCTCGGCCGGGCGCTTGCCGGCGACACGGCGGAGCTTGCCGCCGCCTTCGCCATCGGCGCGCCGGGCGGCTTCGGCATCAAGCGCGATTACCGGGATGTGGAAGTGCTGGCGACGTCGCGTTCCTTCACCACCGTGCCCTGGACCCTGGTGAGCAAGATCGATCGTGCCGAGGCCCTGGCCGGCGCCGACGATCGCCTGGCGCGGCTGTTGGGCGTGTTGTTGCTCATCATCGTGCTGATCGCCGCCCTGATCGTCGTCGCCTGGCGTCACGGAACCACCAGGCGGGCGAGCGAGGCCGCGCACCGCTATGAGGACATGGCGCGGCGCTACGCGGCGCAGAGTGATTTCCTCCGCCTCGTCACCGACAGCCAGCCCAACGCCATCTTCATCACCGACGAAGCCGGCACCTACCGGTTCGCCAACCTCGAGGCGGCGCGCCCGACGGGGATCGATAGCGCCGATATGATCGGCAAGTCCATGGCCAGCGTCATCGGGCCCGACGCGGCGAAACATTACCTGGAGCTGAACCGCCAGGCCCTGGAGAAAGACCGCACCGTGACCGCGGTTCACAATGTTAACGGCGACCGGGAATTCCGCGTGCTTCATTCCGAGCACACCCCGGTTCCCGGTAACGGCGCCGCCGGTCCCGGCGTCCTGGTGGTCGAGAGCGATATCACCGTCGCCGTCACCGCGCGCGCGCGCTCCGAGCGCATCCTCACCCAACTGATCGAGACCCTCGTCAAGGTGGTCGACCGCCGCGACCCCTATGCCGCCAATCATTCGGCCCGGGTCGCGGCGGTGGCGCGGGCCATCGCCCGGGAGATGGATCTCGATGACGTCACGGCGCAAACGGCGGAGATCGCCGGCAGGCTGATGAACCTCGGCAAGATACTGGTGCCGGCCGAGGTGCTGACCAAGAGAAGCCGTCTCAGCGACGAGGAAATCCAGCAGGTTCGCGGCAGCATTCTTGCCAGCGCCGATCTCCTCGACGGGATCGAGTTCGAGGGCCCGGTGGTCGAGACCCTCCGCCAGTTGCAGGAACGCTGGGACGGCGTCGGCAAACCCAGGGGCCTCGAGGGCGAAGAGATCCTCGTCACCGCCCGCATCGTCGCCGTCGCCAACGCCTTCGTCGCCATGGTTTCTCCCCGCGCCTATCGTCCGGGCATCGGCTTCGACGAGGCGATCGAGATGCTGCTTTCCCAGGTCGGCACGGTCTTCGCCCGCGGAGCGGTCGCCGCCCTGATCAATTATCTCGACAACCGCAAGGGACGCGAAGAATGGACCGGCTTCGCCGAAGCGCCAACCGTTCCATCGAATCCCTAGAATCGGTCCTCGGTTTCCCTCCGGCCGCTACAGCGGAGCGTGGCAATATCGGTCGTGATCCGTCATATTCGGTGCCATGTTCTCCAAGACGATCAGCGCGCTCATCGGCCGGCGCGCCGCGGCCCCCAGGGTCCCGGCCCCGAGGGTCCCGGAAGGCACCCGGGTCTACGCCATCGGCGACATCCACGGCCGGCTCGACCTGTTGGCGCAACTGAGCGAGCGGATCGTCATGGATAGCGGGAATTTCACCGGCGAACGCAAGGTGGTGGTTTATCTCGGCGATTATGTCGACCGGGGCCCGCGATCATGCGAGGTCATCGATCTCCTGGTCGACGAGCCGCTTGCCGGTTTCGAGTCCGTCCATCTCAAGGGCAACCACGAACAGCTCCTCCTCGATTTCCTCGACGATGCGTCGGTCTGGCCGATGTGGCTCTTTAATGGCGCCGACGCCACCCTCTCGAGCTACGGCGTGACCCCGACGGCGGGTGCCGATGGCCTTCAGGCCGAATTTCGCGCCTCCATTCCGGCACGCCACCTCGAGTTTCTTGGTGCGCTTGCCTTATCGCACGCCGAAGGGGACTATATGTTCGTCCACGCCGGCGTCAGGCCCGGCGTCGCGCTGGAGGATCAGGACGAGGCCGACATGATCTGGATCCGGGATTTGTTCCTGTCCTCGGACGCCGATCACGGCAAGATCGTCGTCCACGGGCACTCGATCGCGCGCCAACCGGAAATCGAGGCCAACCGCATCGGCATCGACACCGGTGCTTACGCCACCGGCAAATTGACCTGCCTGGTGCTCGAGGGCGCCAACCGCGCCTTCCTCCATACCTAGTGTTCCGGCTCCAACCATTCGCACCCGGATGGGTGCAAAAAGGGGTGAACCACAGAGGCACAGAGACACAGAGGAAAAGACAAAGTTATAATAATTAATTCTTTCGTACTTCTCTGTGTCTCTGTGCCTCTGTGGTAAAATTCAACTATGGGGAACGTTTTATTAGAAACACGACATTAGGATAGGACGGAAACGGGATGATGGAATTTTTGCTTGCGTTGGCTGGCCGGATAGTGCTCTTGGGGCGGGTTTTGGGAATCCTTGAACCGAAAGAATGACTTGATATGTATTCCAGGAAACACGTTCTGGTCACCGGCGGCGCCGGGTTCCTCGGCTCCCACCTCTGCGAGAGGCTCCTGGCCGCCGGGGACGAGGTGATCTGTGTCGATAACTTCTTCACCGGCACCAAGGACAACATCGCCGCCTTCAGGGACCATCCGCATTTCGAGGTCGTGCGTCACGACGTCACCTTTCCCCTCTATGTCGAGGTCGACGAGATCTACAATCTCGCCTGTCCGGCATCGCCGGTCCATTACCAGTTCGACCCGGTGCAGACGACCAAGACATCCGTCCATGGGGCGATCAACATGCTGGGCCTGGCCAAGCGGGTGCGGGCCAAGATCTTCCAGGCGTCGACCAGCGAGGTCTACGGCGACCCCGAAGTCCATCCCCAGACCGAGGACTACAAGGGGCATGTCAATACCCTGGGCCCGAGGGCGTGCTATGACGAGGGCAAGCGCTGCGCCGAGACCCTGTTCTTCGATTATTACCGCCAGCACGCCCTGAGGATCCGCGTCGCCCGCATCTTCAATACCTACGGGCCGAGGATGCACCCCGATGATGGCCGCGTGGTGTCGAACTTCATCGTCCAGGCGCTGAAGAACGAGCCGATCACGCTTTACGGCGACGGCGGCCAGACCCGGGCGTTCTGCTATGTCGACGATCTGATCGAAGGCGCGATGCGCCTGATGGCGGCCCCGGACGAGGTGACGGGTCCGGTCAACCTCGGCAATCCCCATGAGCTGTCGATCCGCGAACTCGCCGATACCGTCATCGAGATCACCGGTTCGAAGTCGAAGATCGAACACCGGCCCCTGCCGACCGACGACCCGGTGCAGCGCTGTCCCGACATCTCCCTTGCCCGCAAGGTCCTGAAGTGGGAGCCGAAAGTGCCGCTCAAGGAAGGGCTCGGCAGGACCGTCGCCTATTTCGACGAACTGTTGAAAGGCGGCGCCTGAAGCCCGCGGCGAACCGGCCTCGAGCCCCGCCATCGCCGGCATTTGGCTTGGGACCGCCGTCATGGTAATTTAGCGACCATGACCGATCATTCCGCCCTTGCCGCCCATGTCGAGGCCTTCTCGGGCGTTCGCGTGCTCTGCGTCGGCGACGTCATGCTCGACCGCTTCGCCTATGGCGAGGTCGCGCGCATCTCACCGGAAGCGCCGATACCGGTCTTCCGCCACCAACACGAAGCCACCATGGCGGGCGGCGCCGGCAATGTGTTGCGCAATCTCTCGGCACTTGGGGTGGCGGCGCGGATCGTCGCGGTGATCGGTGACGACGGCGCCGGGTCCGAGCTGCGGGCGCTGATCGAGGCCGAAACGGGGGCGCAAGCCGGGCTGTTCCGGGCCAAGGGCCGCCAGACGACGATCAAGACCCGCTATATCGCCGGCAGCCAGCAGCTGCTTCGCGCCGACCGGGAAACCACCACCGACATCGAGCCCGCAATCGCCGAGAAGATCGTCGCCGCCGTCGCCGCGGCCCTTTCCGAGACCGATGCCATCGTGCTTTCGGATTACGGCAAGGGCGTGCTGACCCCGGCGGTGACGGCGAGGATAATCGAGGCCGCGCGCAAGGCCGGTAAACCGGTGGTGGTGGACCCCAAGGGGCCGGATATGAGCCACTATCGCGGCGCTTCGGTGGTCACCCCCAATAGAACGGAGCTGGCCGAGGCCTCGGGACTGGCGGTCTCCGACGACGCCGAAATCACCGCCGCGGCCGAAAAGCTGATCGCCGGGTGCGGTATCGAGGCGGTGCTGGTGACCCGCGCCAAGGACGGCATGACCCTGGTCACGAATGCCGGCGCCGAACATTTCGATGCGATGAAGCGCGAGGTGTTCGACGTTTCCGGCGCCGGCGACACGGTGGTGGCGACGCTTGCGGCGGCCATCGGGGCGGGAGTGGGGCTCGCCGCCGCCGCCGGCATCGCCAACGCCGCCGCCGGTGTCGTCGTCGGCAAGGTCGGCACCGCCGTGGTGGAGACATCGGAACTGATCGACGCGCTCCATGGCCGCGACCAGTGGGACGCCGGATCCAAACTCGCCTCTTTCGAGGCGGCGCTCGAGCGCATCGCGCGGTGGCGGCGGAAGGGATTGAGGATCGGTTTCACCAATGGCTGCTTCGATCTCCTCCATCCCGGTCATGTATCCCTGTTCGAACAGGCGCGCGGGGCCTGCGACCGGCTCGTGGTCGGCCTCAACTCCGATGCTTCCGTCACCCGCTTCAAGGGCGCCGGCCGGCCCATACAGGCCGAGGCCGCCCGCGCCGCCGTGCTCGGCTCCGTCGCCAGCGTCGATCTCGTGGTGGTGTTCGCCGACGACACGCCGGTGAAACTGATCGAGGCCATCCGCCCCGACGTTTTGATCAAGGGCGCCGATTGGGCTATCGAGGAGGTCGTCGGCGCCGAGTTCGTGCAAAGTTACGGCGGTAGGGTGCTGTTGGTGGAGATCGCGCCGGGCCACGGCACCACCCAGACCATCGCCAGGATCGTCAAGTAGGCGAGGTGCGCGATCCACGGCGCATTCGGATTTAACGGAGGGAATCGATGCCCGAGACCACGCTGCGGACGACCGGCATAGATCACGTGGTGCTCTATGTCAGCGATATCCAGCGATCCAAGAAATTCTACCTCGATGTCCTCGGCATGAGCGTCGCCCATGAATCGCCCCGCCACCTCTTCCTCAGCTGCGGCGGCCAGGGGTTCGCGTTGTTCGAGCCTAGGGACGGTGCGTCCCCCGAGACGGATCGCGATCTCAATCACGTCGCCTTCGGCGTCGATGCCGGGACCTATGAAGAGATCAAGGCGCATCTCGAAGCCCATGGGCTGGAGGTCACCGGCCGGCGCGGCGAAGACCGCTGCATCTATTTCCGCGACCCCGACGGTCACCGCCTCCAGCTGGTGGTGCCGGACTAGAGCACTATCCGACCAGATGGAATCGTTTGACCGGGATTATTTTGCGTCGTGGCTAGGCGCGTGCCGCATGGCGATGCTTGCGCATCGGCAAAGGTGCGCAACGACGCCACGGCGCAAAAGAAC
>JADFJG010000040.1:0-19535 GCA_022566265.1 Pseudomonadota bacterium
TATCCGGGCTAGGGTGAGCGTGTTTTCATAAACGCCGAAGGCGATTTTCCATATTTAACGGTTGACCTTCGCCATGAGCTTTCTCGCCGGACAGGCCCTTGCCTATTTGAAAATCGGCGTACTCGCACTCGCCGTCATGGCGGTCGTGTGGGCCGTCGTCAAATTCGTCGAGGCGAGGGGCGGACGGAAGAACGATGGCGGTGACGGCCGGGATGGATGCTGACGCCGCCTTGGCATGGGCGTCGCCCGAGGGCATGCGGGCGATGCACCAGGCAGTGGCGAATTCGCGCTATGTCGAGCTCGACCCCGCCGCCCATATCTCCAACCTCGAGCAGCCCGACGCCTTCAACGACGCGCTCTCCGGTTTCCTCGCCGAGAACACGGCTTAGGGCGGGACCCCGTAAAAATCGGCGTGGCGGGGTTGAGACCCGCGCTGCCGATGCTTGATTTTGCCAGGGGCGTACCTAGGAACGTGCATGAGAAGTCCAAATTCGTCCAAAATCGGGTATAGGGAAAAACCCCCTCGAAACCGGCCAATTCGACCCCAGGGATTCCGCAGGCCACTGCCAAGCGAAGGGGGTGTACCCAGCCCCTTGAGAACAAAGCAAAAACATACTAGGCTGCCTACATGGGATTGGTAGGAGTTGAACGTGAAATTCACTCTTCCAACTGACAAGATATTGATCCATACTGCTCCTGCGCCACAAGATATGGGGAATTTAGGATATGCAAAACACTTCGCATGCCGTGATGGGGCAACGACATGAACCAAAAGACAGCCGCGATGATTTCCCCACCCCACCTTGGGCGACAAGAGGTTTGATAGAACACGCTATCGGACCACACGAAGAGTTTCGAAATCAATCATGCTTGGAACCAGCCTGCGGCGTAGGCCATATGTCGAAGGTCCTTGAAGAATACTTCGGATGCGTCATTTCATCGGACAAGTACGACTGCGAATATGGCCAGGTTCACGACTTTTTGGATGAGGATTGGCCGCAACAAACTGTCGATTGGGTTATCACAAACCCCCCCTTTCGGCTGGCAGAGGACTTTGTTGTTAAATCGCTTCGGATCGCACGGCGCGGAGTGGCAATTTTAGCCCGAACAGTATTCATCGAAAGCATAGGACGTTACGAACGTATTTTCAGAGAAACACCGCCATCCAGGTTTGCACAGTTCACAGAAAGAGTTCCAATGGTGAGAGGGCGCCTGGACAGAAAAGCCTCAACTGCAACGGGTTATAGTTGGATAATTTGGGAGAAGTCTCATGTTGGTTATCCAATGCTAGCATGGATTCCCCCTTGCCGAAAGAGTCTAGAAAAAGAAAGTGACTATGATCTGCCCGTCGGTCCAGTTCATCGTAGAGTTATGATCTTTACCAATCAGCTCGACCTTATAGAAGCATAGTCAATATATTCACAAAACGAATAAGAAATCTTATAAAATTCCAGAGATTATAAAATCACATATAGTATTATTTCTGGAGTATTTCATAAAGGCTATTTTTAAAATACTCATTTACCAACTCAACCGCAGAAACTAAATCAAACCCAAAATGTTCATCGAGTTCATCGCCAGTCAAAGAAAATGGTTTAGGGATAGATCGAATTCCATAGTAAAAAATAATCATACTTTCCGCCGAATCTACCTTTAATCCACGGGTTTCTCCGTAAGATTTCAACAGTACGTGCGTTGATAATAAGTCACGCATTATTGATCTTTTTTTTCCGGAGTCGAAACTACCGTTTCCACGCTTGACTTCATAAGCCCGCAACGTACGGCGCGTTTTATCATATACAATGAGATCAACCTGCAGGGTTCTAACTTCATCGCCGTATTTGAGCGACGCGCCTAAGCAGTCCTCATCAGTCCCACTAAGAATATTAGTTGCAGCTTGGGATACCTTGAACGAACGTTCGTCCCAAACCACAAAATTATCGTTATCCTTCAGCCTTTCTCGTATGGCAGCCTCGATAATACTCCCATGTCGTTTGTACGCAGAGCTGATCACACTGGTGCTCCGTGAGTATTTTTCGCCCCCAATCGGATCAAGCCGAAATTTTTTCTTTCGAAGAAGCTCGATTGTCTTCTGCACTTCAGGCAATACTCGGTCAAAGAAATCCGACAAAGTCCGGCCTCTTCTACGTTCGCTACGAATTTTTTCCCGATGACGTCATGCCCAGCTTTTTTTTTACAGCTTCCAACCCTCGCCACGCAGCATTTCGAAAAAGCGGATATGCTGCACCCCCATCGCGTTGCAGACGGTCGGGATATTCGGATTATTTTCAAGGCTCCCGCCGCGCTCCGCTGAGACAACATGCCAGCCATTCATATCCGCGAGAGCGACCACAAACGGATCGGCCTGATCGATCCCGCGCGTCTTTTTCGGGTTCTGGTAAGCCGCCATCAACCCGGCCACGCGCTTCTGGATTTCCTCATCTTCATCCACGAACAAATCAGGCTGCGCAAGGCACCATGTCCGAAGATCCCCGGTTGCAAGTTCGTCCTTGACGCTCCGTGCCGCCCGTAAGCGGTCCTGCCCAATCAAATCCTCCATTTTGGGAAGCAGACCCGGAAACACATCCGGGCTGTAATCCTCGACCCACCAGTTAATCAGGGCGCTTGTATCGATGCTGTAGCAAATCCCACCGGCCATTGATCACCACGCCCGCGCCAACTCTTCGACATTGCGCACTTTCTCCGCACGCACACCGAGATAATTCGAGGCGTCCATCAAGGTGATCCGCTCTGCTTCATAGTTGTGAAGAATCAGGCCGACAAAACGCCGCCCCAGATTGCTGACGGCCTCTCGCGGCATATTCCGCTTCATCGGCTTTTCTTTCGACGCCGCCAGTTCCTTCTTCCGCCGTTCTTCTCTTTCCCGCCTGTATTGTTCCCGTTTACGCAGATAGAAGGCCATAGTCGTCAAACCGAACGTTTCCAGCCTGCGCACCGCCGCTTCACGGCTGACACCGAAGGTGCGCCCTAAAGCCGCAATTTCGTGATCGTCCCAAGTCACTTTTCCTTTTTCGTGATCTGCAATCACGTCATGCGCCAGGAACAGCGGCCTTGGCATCAGCGCCGCCGCCGCAACGCGGTTGCAGAAAACTTCAATTTGCAGTTCCTGCGGTCCGCGCGGCGTCAGATCGTCAATGTCGCAGATACTGCTTTCCCCCAGCAACACATGCACAAGCTCATGCAACAGGGTAAAGGTGCGCCCGTTCGGGGCCAGCTTCCGGTTTATGCCGACGACAGGCAAAATGCCGTCCACGATAGAAAAGCCCCACGCTTCTTCGGGCGCGACATTCGTAAACTGGAAGACCAGTATCCCTAATGCTTCAATGCGTCTCCGCCACGCATTATAGGCAGACCGCCCGTCGCCCCATCGCCGTTGCTCCTGAAAATCGATATCCAAAAGCTGCCGCACTTGCCCGCCAATGGCCTCCGGGTCTGCCCTCTCTGTGATCCGCACGGCGATTTCGTGAACGGCCTGCCCCACTTCTTCGTACAAGGCTATTGCCAGATCGCGGCGCTCCTGCGCCACACGCAACTGACGGCGCAGAGCAGGGGAGTAGACCAGAGCGACTTCGCCCGGTGAGCGCCGGAAATCATGCGGAATAGCCCATTCCTTTGGCCGTTCCGGCAGGTAGAAATCGGAAAGCGAACGCTTGTAGATATCGGCAAGGCGGCGCAACTGTCCCATAAAGGGCTGATCCGGACCGTGCTCCCACGACCGGATCACATCCGGGTCTTGTTTGAGCTTGCCTGCGACTTCATCTATGGAGAAGCCTGCACTCTCCCGCGCCCAAACAAGCAAGTCCGGTTTTATATCTGCTTTAACTCTTGCCATTATTTTGCCCTTTTAAGAAGTATAGCATATTTCTTCTTTCCAGCGTCCTGCAGGCGCGAATACAAAAAGCCCCCTTCATCCTATATCTATCATAGCCCGAATCCCCTGTGAATCCCTGGGAAGGGTGAATCGCGGCGGTGAGGGGCATGATCCGCTCGACCAAGCCGGAGGGGAGGGCTATATCGGCTGCGCGCGGGCGCTCCAGGGGCTCGACTACCTGCCCCGGTTGGGCGGGATTTCGACCCCGGCGCTCTTCATCGCCGGGTCCGGGGACGGCGCCACGCCGCCAGACGGCATGCGTGCGATGCACGAGGCGGTACAGAATTCACAGTATGTCGAACTCGACCCCGCCGCCCATATCTCAAATCTCGAGCAGCCCGAGGCCTTCAACGAGGCGATCTCCGGTTTCCTCGCCGAGAACACGGGATAGGGGCGGGACAGTTTGGCCACCGGCCCAAGGGCACTTGGGCCGGTCACCTCTCCTTGGGCTTTCGCGCGCGCTCGCGGTAGCGGTCCATCCCGCCTTGGGCGCGGAGGTCTTCGCGGGTCTCGTAATTGATGTGCTTGATGTCGTCCTGGGAGCCCGAGCGGTTGCCCATCATGATCATCGGCCCGGACCCGGTGTTTTCCAGCTGGTAGAAGGAGCCGCCGGTGATCAGCGCCGCCTTGCCCGGCGTCAGCGTCGCCTTGGTGCCGTCGGGAAAGTGCATGGTGCATTCGCCCGAGATCATATAGAAGCTCTGGTCGGCGTTATGGCAGTGCATGTCGTCCCTGTCGCCGGGGTTGGGGTAGTAATGCACCCAGGCGTGGAAGCGCCGGGTGTTCATCACCACCGTCCTCTTCTTCTCGCGGTTGGCGAGCGCCAGCGTGTCGATGATTTCGATGCCCATGGGGTTTCCTCACATGTTGTTTGATCTTGTCATTTCGGGGGTCATGGCGGGGGGAGGAGCGCTTAGCCCTGGCAGCCGCAAGGCGTCTCGACGCGGAAGATCCTGGCCGCCGTCTCGCCGAGAATCTGGCCGACCTCGATTTCCTCGAGGCCGGCTTCGCGGACCACCTTGACCGGCTCGAGATCGCCGATCGGGAAGGGATAGTCCGATCCCAGCATGATGCGCCCGGCGCCGAACTTGTCGCGGAGATAGCGCAAGGTATCGGCGTCGAACACGATAGAATCGAAATAAACCCGGCGCATCCCCTCGGCGGGATCGGCGCATTGGTCGCGGTGGACGTCGTAGTTGCGTATCAGCCGGCCCAGCATGTAGGGCAGCGCGCCGCCGCCATGGGGCAGCACCACCTTCATGCCGGTATATTTCAGGAAATGACCGGAGAACAGGAGCCTGGCGACCGCCGTCGTCGTATCGGTGCCGCGCCCGACGGCGTTCATCATCTCATAATCGACGAGCCTCGGGTCGCCGCAGCCGAACATCGGATGGATGAAGACCGTGGCGCCGAGATCGGACGCCGCCTGCCAGAAGGGATCGAGGGTGGGATCATCCAGATTGCCCGAGCCGCCGAACGGCAGGGTGCCGATCATGACGCCGGGAAACCCGGCCTCGAGAGCCTCGCCGAGGACTTCCGCCGCCATCTTGCCGTCCTGTAGCGGAACGCTGCCGAGCGGCGTGAGTTTGTCCGAGCCCGCCGTCGCCGATATCAGGTGCTCGTTGATGAAGCGGCTCCAGGCGGCGCCCTCGGCGGCGGGGAGTTCGTATCCGAAACTGTCGAGCCAGCCGCTGGTCACCTGATGGTCGATCCCCTGTTCGCCCATCCACGCCAAGCGCTGCTCGGCATCGCGAAGCTTGGGCGAGAGCGGCCTGGTGGGGTCGCGTCCGGCGAAGGAAAGCCGGTACTTGTCGTCTTTATGCAGCAATTCGACCGAGGGAAACGACCCGGCCCCGCTTTTAAGGGCGTCGAGCATGGCCTGGGGCGCGTAATGGGCGTGGGTGTCGATGATCATTCTTTTCCTTCTTCCTGGCATTCTTCCTGGCGATTCCAGGGGCCGGTTATCGGGTCCCAGATTTTGTCCTCACCCCGATTTTGTCCTCAACAGGGCCTCGATATCGCCGGGGCGCATGGGAAGGGCGTCCAATTCGAGGCCGAGCGGCGCCAGCGCGTCGTTCACCGCGCTCGCCACCGCCGCCGGCGCGCCCAAATAACCGCCTTCCCCCGTTCCTTTCTGGCCCATCGACGTGAGCGGCGAGGGGGTCGAGTGGTCCACCATCTTGATGTCGGGAATCTCGTGGACCGAGGGCAGCAGATAATCCATGAAGGTGCCGGTCAGCAGCTGGCCGTCCTCGTTGTAGGCGAAGATCTCATAGAGCGCCGCGCCGATGCCGTGCGCGATGCCGCCATAGACCATGCCGTGGACGATATCGGGATTGATCATCGTGCCGCAGTCATGGCCGATGAAATATTCCAGTATCTTGACCTGCCCGGTGTCCCGGTCGATCTCGATGAGCGGGATGTGGGCCTCGAAGGAATAGCAGGGATACATCCGCACCCGCCCGTCGGCGTCGGGCAACTCGCCGCCCTTGGGGACTTCCCAGACGTAACTCGCCTGCAGGCCGGGCTCCATGCCAAGGGGCATCTGGTGATATTTGCGATGGGCGATCTCCACCAGCTCGTCCCATGCGAGTTTTTTGCCGGGATCGTCCCTGACGGCAACGTTGCCGCCTTCATAGACCAGCCTGTCGGCGGGAAGCTGCAAATTGTGGGCGGCGATGTCGATGAGCTTGCGCTTGAGGATTTTCGCCGCGCCCGAGGCGGCGCCGCCAAGCATGATCGCCATGCGGCTGGCGACCGGGCTGTTGCTCGGCAGGCTGGCGAGGGAATCGGAGCGCACCACGCGGATACCGTCGGGATCGCGCTCCAACTCCTCGGCCGTCACCGTCGCCACCAGGGTCTCGTGCCCCTGACCGGCCGAGGCCGTCGCCATGATCGAGGTCACCGTGCCGGCGAGGTCGATCTTGGTGACGCAGGATTCCATCCAGGTCGTGGTCTCGTTCGCCGGATTGAACAGCGGCTCGAAGGCGGCGTTACCGCCCGACGGCTCCAGGCACGAAGATATGCCGATCCCCGCCAGCGTTCCCTCGGCGCGCAGCGCGTCACGGCGGGCCAGAAGCGCGGGGAAATCGGCGAGATCGAGGACCTTGTCCTGGACCGTCAGGTAATCGCCGCTGTCATATTCCGATCCGCTGGGGATGGTGTAGGGGAACTCATCCTTGCGGATGAAGTTCCGCTTGCGGATCTCGACGCGGTCGAGATCGAGAGCGCGGGCGATCTTGTCGACGGCGGTCTCGATGGCGAAATTGGTCGGCGACTGGCCGAAGCCGCGGACCGCCTCCTGGACGGTCTTGTTGGTGGTGACGGAGATGGCCTCGTATTCGACGCTGTTGATGCGGTAGGGGCCGACGATGGCGCCGATGGGCTTGGCCAGCTGCAGCGGCGCCCGGCCGGCGTAGGCGCCGACATTGTCGAGCGCGCGAATGCGCAGCGAGCGGATCTCGCCGTCGCCGTTGAAGGCGGCCTCGACGTCGAAAATCCGCTCCGGCCCGTGGGCGTCGCCGCCGGTCATGTTTTCCAGCCGGTCTTCGATCAGCCGCACCGGGCATCCCAGCTTGCGGGCAAGATAACCCACCAGCACGGTGTGCTTGATGCCGCGCTTGACGCCGTAGCTGCCGCCGACGTCGACGTCGTAGTGCACCCGAACGCAGTTGGCGTCCAGCCTGAGCGCCCGGGCGATCTGTTCGGGGTATTTGGGCATCTGGATCGACGCCCAGACATCCAGTATTCCGGTGCCCGGATGCCACTCGGCGAGGACGCCGAAGGTCTCGATGGGAACGGTGGAACTCCGCCCCCAGCACGCCCGGAAGGCAAGCCGGTGATCGGCGGCGGCGAAGTCGTCGTCGACCGCGCCATAGACGAATTTCCGCTGGTAGAGGACATTGGTGCCGTGAGCGGGATGGACCGCCGGCGCGTCCTCGTTCATGGCTTCCTCGGCGTCGACCACGAAGGGCAGGGGGTCGTAGTCGACCTCGACCAACTCGGCGCCGTCCTCGGCGATGTAACGCGAATCGGCGACGACGGCGGCGACCCATTCGCCGGCATAGCGCGCCCGATCGACGGCCAGGGGGAAGCGTCGGACATCGGGGAGGTTGAGCCCGCTCATCAGCGGGTCGGTCGCCCGCGCCAATTCCTCTCCGGTGATGACGGCGAGGACGCCTTCGATCTTCAATGCCTCTTCCGTGCGGATCGCCTCGATCCGCGCCGCCGGGTGGGGGCTGGTCACCAGCGCCACATGCTTCATGCCGGGAAGCGAAATGTCGGCGACGAAGCGGCCTTGGCCTGCGATGAAGCGCCGGTCTTCCTTGGTCCGCCGCTTGCGCGAGACGTAGCGGAACCGGCGCCCCTCCGGCGCTTCGCTACTCATCGACCCTGTCCTTGTTTCCCTCGGGGCCTGCCTCGGGGTCCGCCTCCCGCATCCGCTTCGCCGCCAGACGGACGGCTTCGACGATTTGTTGATAGCCGGTACAGCGGCAAAGGTTGCCGCCGATCGCTTCCTTGATCTCGTCCTCCGTCGGGTCGGGATTGGCTCGCAGCAGGGCATGGGATGCCATCAGCATGCCCGGCGTGCAATAGCCGCACTGCAAGGCGTGGGCTTCCCAGAAGGCGTCCTGTAACGGGCTCAAGCCGCCATCCGCCCCGGCCAGCCCCTCGACGGTCTCGACCTCGTGGCCGTCGGCCTGGATGGCGAACATCAGGCACGAGCGGATGGGCTGACCGTCGAAGATCACCGAGCAGGCGCCACAGACCCCGTGCTCGCAGCCGGCATGGGTGCCCGTGAGCCCAAGCACCTCGCGCAGATAATCGAGGAGGGTGAGGCGCGGCGGAACCTCGCTCCGGTAATGCTTGGCGTTGACGGTGACGCTGATTTCCCTGGGTTTCATGGCTTCGCCACCCGCCCTAAAGCTTCGTCCCGGGCCTCGAGGATCGCGCGTTCGACCATGACCCGGGCGGTGCGCCGGCGGTATTCGGCGCTGGCATGGACATCCGCCACGGGGTCGATCTCATGCGCCGCCAGGCGGGCCGCCTCACCGACGGTTTTGGCGTCAAGGTCTGAGGAAAGGAGGGCTTCGGCGGTCGCTTCGATCCGGAGCGGCGTCGGCGCGACACCGCCAAGCGCGACGGCGGCCCGTTTGCAGACCCCGTTTTCGTCCAGGGCGAGTTGCACGGCGGCGGCGACGATGGCGAAATCGCCGGCGCGGATGCTCACCTCCCGGAAGCCGGTGCCGACGATGCCGCCGCCGTTCCACACCGGAAAGCGCACCTCCGTCAGGCATTCGTCCGCCGCCAACGAGGTCTCCATCAGGCCGTGAAAAAACCCGGAAATGCCGATGTTTCTGGCGCCGCCCGCACTCTCGGCCACCAGTCCGGCGTCCAGCGTCAGCGCCACCAGCGGGATCTCGGCGACGGGGTCGGCGTTGGCGATGGAGCCGCCGACGGTGCCGCGGTTGCGGGTCTGGGGATGGCCGACGAAACGGAGCGCCTTGGCGAGCAGCGGCGCCTTGGCGCGCACCTCGGGCGAACGCTCCGCCGCCGCCTGGCGGGTGCAGGCCTTGATCACCAGGGAAGTCTCATCGCCGCCGATGCCCTGAAGTTCCCCGACGGCGTTGATGTCGATGAGGATCGAAGGCCGCGCCAGGCGCATCGCCATCATCGGCACCAGGGTCTGGCCGCCGGCGATGATCTTGCAATCGGGCCCGCCGTCATCGAGCGCCCGGCACACCTCGGCGAGATCGCCCGCGCGTATGTAGTCGAACGCCGCCGCCTTCATCGTTCAATCACCGAACCTTTCGGGGAGTCCCCGGACACCCGCCGCGCACCATGGCCCG
This sequence comes from Pseudomonadota bacterium, assembly GCA_022566265.1. Taxonomy (GTDB): domain Bacteria; phylum Pseudomonadota; class Alphaproteobacteria; order SMXQ01; family SMXQ01; genus JACZQV01. The sequence continues at coordinate 9,742 of JADFJG010000040.1, forward strand.
GCGTGTCCTCCATCCTAACAACAGTGATGGGTGGTTTCATCACCGTAGCTTGCCGGGACGTTGTTCTTGACGATGCTGATCTTGCGCGTCGGCGGCGGGGTGTTGCGGCTCTTGCCGACGAATCTCGGCATGCCGTCCGAGAACACCGCCGCGATCGCCGGAATATCGCCGTTGCTCATGCCCGCCAGCGCCGTTTCCCGAGAGCACCCAAGGGCCGCGTCGATGACGGTGACGTCCCCCGCTTTTCCCGGCGCCAGGAAGCCGCTGTCGAGATCGTAGATGCGCCCGCAGTTGCCGGTCGCGGTGGCGATGATGCGCTCGGGCTCGACGCCGGTCAGGCAGGTCATCTCGACCAGCGACTTGATGACGCCGAGCGGCATCATGCCGGTGCCCGTCGGCGTGTCGCTGGAGATCATCAGCCGGTCGAAAAATCCACCTTCCTCGACCAGTTCGACCACCTTGACGGCGCTTCGGATGTTCCCCGCCTGGGCGATCTGCAGGGCGATGGGGGATTCGTTGACCACCCGGGTGAGGTCCTTGTCGGAAAGCGCCACCGGCCCGCCGTTCACGTGGCCGGCGATATCGGGCAGCATGGTCAGGAGGTCATCGGCGTCGATCGGCGAGGAGCCCGGTACCGAGGCGCCGCCGGTGTGGCACATGACCTTGAAGCCATGTTTCTGCGCCGCCCGGACCTGGGGCGTGACGTCGGCCGGCTTGTCGAAGGCGCCGAAGCCGACCTTGGCCAGCCACACGCCTTCTCCGGCCATTTCGGCGTAGTCCGCCTCCGTCAGCCCCGGCTCCATGATCACCGAGCCGCCATAGACCCGCATGCCGCCGGGGCGGAAGGTCTGGAAACAGCGCTGCGCCGCGATCGCCAGCGCCTTCAGTCCCGCCGGGTCCGCCGGCCGGCCGGGAACGTGAATCTCGCTCGCCGAGATTGCGCTGGTGATGCCGCCGTGGAGGTAGCTTTCGAGGAAGCCGACGGTTTGCTGGCGCGGGGTGTAATCGCCGAAGGTGGTGTGGACGTGGGAATCGATGAGACCGGGGATCACCGTCATGCCGCCGACATCGACGACGAGGTCCGCCGCGTCGATGTTCCCGGACCCGACGCTGCCCACCTCCTCGATCCGGCCGCCGGCCATGTACAGGGCGTCGCCCCCGACGAAGGGCTCGCGCCAGTCACCGGAGACGATGGTCCCGATGTTGACCAAAGCGATTTTCATGGCTGTCCTCCCTTGTCCCTGTATTCCGGTTGCGGGGCCGGACCTAGACCAGACCGTCCTCGCCCTTGATATCGGCGGCCCCAAGCCCCCCGACCCGGTGGTTCAATTGACCGCGGTTGGCGTAACAGCAGATGACCGCGATCTCATCGGCCAGCGGCGCGTCATGCAGCGTCACCGTCATGGCGTCGTAATGTGAGCGCACGTAAAGGGCGTCCTTGTGGGCCAGTGGAATGTCGATGGTGACCCCCGGCCCGGCGCGCTTGGAAACCGACGATATCCATGCCTTGCCGCCGCCGGCCGCCTCTCTCATGATGTTGCCGTAGATGGTGGTCACCATGGCGGAGCCGTGCTGTTGCTCGCCGTCCGACCCGACCACGGCCGCCTTGCCGTAGCTCATCGCCTCATAAGGCGCCATGGCGGCGGTGGCCATGGACGTGATGCGCTTGCCGATATCCGCGCTCGCTTCGGTGAGCGCCCCGAGGTCGTCGTGATATTCCCCGGCATAGGGGTTCTTCACCACGGCGATCACCGCCACCTTGCGAAGCGGCGGGCTCGCGTCCCGGCCCGCTTCGCTGAAGATTTCCTCGACGACGGTAAAGATCTTTCGGATGTGCATGGGTTCCCTCACCCTGTTTTCGATGTCCCGCCTGCCCGGGCTAGACCGGACCGTCATCGATACGGGTTGTTGCAACGCGAACAGTAACATAAGCTCTATGGCTGTCACCCCCTTGCAAGGACGGGAGAATGCAGGCCGGCACCATCCTGTTTTCGGAAATGACGCCGCCCCCGGAAATGGAGGAGGCGTTCAACGCCTGGTACGACGACGAACACATCCCGCTGCGCATGGCGGTGCCGGGGTTCCTCGGCGCCCGGCGCTATTGCCGCCAGGAGGACAGCAAGTATCTCGCCGTCTACGACATGGAAAGCGAGGCGACGTTGGGCAGCGCCGCCTACCGGGAGGTCAAGGAGAATCCCAGCGATCTGACCCGGCGGATGCTGTCATCGGTGTCGGGGTTTTCGCGCTACATCGCCAACCACATCGGCACCCAGCGGCGCGACGATATCGATGGCGATGCGATGGAGGCGCCGGTGCTTTACGCCGTCTTCTTCAACGTGCCCGAGGATCGCCACGGGGATTTCAACGAATGGTACGAAGTCGACCACGTGCCGGCCCTGCTTCGCAACAGGGACTGGTTGATGTGCCGGCGCTTCGCCGTCACCCTCGGCGAACCCTGGGACGTCACCCATCTGGCGCTGCATTACTTGCGAAGCGCCGACGCCCTTGACAGCGAAGAACGCAAGGTTGCCCGGGCGACCCAATGGCGCGCGCGCCTCGCCAAGGAGCCATGGTTCAAGGCAAAATACCTGCTGTTTGAAAGCCTTGGCCGGCGTTTTGCGCCTAAAGGATGAGGATGCGGAAGGTTGGTCAAGGGAGTGGATAACGCTCGGGTGCTGGTGGTGGGCGCCGGCCCGGTCGGATCGATCGCGGCGCTCGCCCTTGCCAGGCGCGGCGTTCCGGTGACGGTGCTTGAAGCGGAGGCCGAGATTCAGCAGGACCCGCGCGCGGCGACGACCCATCCCGCCACCCTGGAGATGCTGGACGAGATCGGCCTTGCCGGGAAGGTCGAGGAGCAGGGCCTGGTGGCGGTCGAATTTCATTTCCGCGACCGCCCGACGGGGGAGTTGATCGCCGTGTTCGACCACTCCTTGTTGGCGGACGACACGCGGTTTCCTTACGTCGTGCAGTGCGAACAGTACAAGACGGCGGCCCTGGCGATCGAGGCGCTGGAGGCACTGCCCGAGGGCGAGGTGCTTTTTTCCCACCGCCTCACCGGGATCAGGCAGACCGAAGACGAGGTGGTGGTTACCGTCGAGACGCCGGGCGGCGAGGAACGGCTAAGCGGCAGCTATCTGATCGGCGCCGATGGCGGGCGCAGTACGGTCCGGAAAGAGTTGGCGATCCCGTTCGAGGGTTTCACCTATCCCGAAAGGTTCCTGGTCCTGACCACGCCCTTCGATTTTGCCGCCGAGCGGGGCTATGTCTTCCGCACCTACTTCGCCGATCCGGATGAGTGGTGCAATCTCTTCAAGGTCTCGGCCGACGGCCCGCCGGGGCTTTGGCGGACGGTTTTCCCCACCGACCCGGAAGACACCGACGAGGAGGTCCTTTCCGACGACAGGGTCCAGGCGCGCCTGCAGAAGTTCTTTCCCAAGGGCGATGAATACGACGTGATCCACCGCAATCTGTACAAGATCCACCAGCGCGTCGCGGCGCGGTACCGCCAGGGCCGGGTCTTCCTGGCCGGGGACGCCGCCCACGTCAACAACCCGATCGGCGGGTTGGGCATGAACTGCGGCATTCACGACGCCATCAACCTGGCGGAAAAGCTGGCGCTTGTGTGGTTCGGCGAGGCCGAAGACAGCGAACTGGACCGTTATGAGGTGCAGCGGCGCACCACCGCCATCGATTACCTCCAGGCCCAGACCATCCGCAACAAGAAGCGGCTGGAGGAAAAGGATCCGGAAATCCGCCGCCGCAACCTCGATGAGCTGCGCGAGACCGCCGCCGATCCCGAACGCGCGCGCCAGTTCCTCCTCGCCACCTCGATGATCGCCAGCGTGCGCCGCGCCGCCACGCTGGGATGACCCTTAATCGGAAGCGCCCGGACGTTCGCCTAGGTTCACTTGGGACTCCCCATGCCCCATAAATGCTAAAATCAGCCGAACGGCGTGAGAAGAGGCCTCGGGTATGGCGAACGATGGGAAGGGAGCGGCAAAAGCCGGCGGGCCCGCGCGCGGCTATAACGATCTGCACGAGCATATAGAGGCGCTGCGCCGGGCGGGCCTTTTGGTCGAGATCGACCGGGAGATCAACAAGGACACCGAGATGCACCCGCTGGTGCGCTGGCAGTTCCGTGGCGGCATCGCCGAGGCCGACCGCAAGGCCTTCCTGTTCACCAACGTCACCGATTCCAAGGGCCGCAAGTACGACATCCCGGTGCTGGTCTGTGGTCTCGCCGGCAACCGGGCGATCTATCAGACCGGCATGGGCTGTGGCATCGATGAGATCGGCGAGACCTGGATAAAGGCGATCGACGCCCCCTTGGCGCCGAATGTGATCGCCAGCGCCGATGCGCCGTGCCATGAGGTGGTTTTCGAAGGCGAGGAGCTGTTGAACGGCAACGGCCTCGACGCCCTGCCGGTGCCGATCTCGACGCCCGGCTGGGACAACGCGCCCTATACCTCGTCGTCCCATTTCATCACCAAGGACCCGGGCACCGGGGTTCAGAACATGGGCAATTACCGGGGGCAGTTGAAGGCGCCCGACCGGCTGGGTATCAACACGTCGACCGAGCTTCGCACCGGCGGCTATATCCACTGGCTGGCGTGGAAGAAGCGGGGCGAGAAAATGCCCTGCGCCGTCGTCCTTGGCTGCCCGCCCGTGGTGTCCTTCACCGCCGTGCAGAAGCTGCCCGAAGGCGAGGACGAGCTTGCCGTCTCCGGCGCCTTGGCGGGCGCGCCGATCAACGTGGTCAAGGCCAAGACCGTCGATCTTTTGGTCCCGGCCGAGGCCGAGGTGGTGATCGAGGGCTATGTCGACACCGAATATCTCGAGCCCGAGGGGCCGTTCGGCGAATCCCACGGCCACGTCAACCTCACCGAATATAACGGATTCATGGACGTCACCGCGATCACCCGGCGCAAGGACGCGGTGATCACGTCCTGGGTCAGCCAGGTGACGCCGAGCGAATCGAGCGCCATCCGCCGGCCGGCTTATGAAGCGCGCCTTCTCAGCTACTTGCGCGACCATCTCGGCATCCAGGGCCTGATCGGCGTCTCCGCCCATGAGCCTCTGACCTCGTTGACCAAGTTGATCGTCGTGACGTTTGAGCGCACGGCCCCGGCGACCGAGATCTGGCGCGCGCTTTATGGCGTCGCGGCGCACCGGCGCGCCGACGGCAAATGGCTGATCGCGGTCAATGACGACATCGACGCCGACCAGACCGACGCCGTCTTCTGGGCCATGTCATATCGCGCCAAGCCACACCGCGACGTCGTCATCCTCAAGCACCAGGACGAGGGCCACGGGCCGCGCAGCCGCATCGACAGTGAAGATGCGGCGGTGCTGGTGGATGCCACCTTGAAGGAGACCTTCCCGCCGGTGTCGCTGCCCAAGCGCGAGTTCATGGAGAAGGCGGCGGAAATCTGGGAGGAACTCGGCCTGCCCAAACTGACGCCCGAGGCGCCCTGGTTCGGCTACGATCTCGGCGAATGGAACGAGGAGCTCGAACACATGGCCGAGCTCGCGGTGAGGAGCGAATATTGGGAGACCGGCAAGATCTACGCCCAGCGCCGGCGCAAGGACGTCGAGATGAACACCGAGGTGAGGACGCTCGACGGGGGGGATGAGTAATTTGACCCGGCGCGGGCGCAGTGATGAATATGATGGGGAGAGCGGGAGTATCGGCGGCGGATGTCCCAACCGGAAGCTAAGAAAGGGGTTGGCGTAATGGCGAACGACGGGAAGGGAGCGATGAAGACTTCCGGGGTGGAGCGCGGCTATAGCGACCTGCATGAGCATATAGAGGCGCTCAGGGAGGCGGGGCTTTTGCTCGAGATCGACCGGGAGATCAACAAGGACACCGAGATGCACCCGCTGGTTCGCTGGCAGTTCCGCGGCGGCATCCCCGAGGCCGACCGCAAGGCGTTCCTGTTCACCAACGTCACCGATTCCAAGGGCCGCAAGTACGACATCCCGGTGCTGGTCTGCGGCCTCGCCGGCAACAAGGCGATCTATCAGATCGGCATGGGCTGCCCCATCGACGAGATCGGCGAGACCTGGATCCGGGCGACCAACGCGCCCCTGGAGCCCAACATCGTCGAAAGCGCCGATGCGCCCTGCCACGATCTGCTATTCGAGGGCGAGGACCTGTTGAACGGCAACGGCCTCGACGCCCTGCCGGTACCGATCTCGACCCCTGGCTGGGACAACGCGCCCTATACCTCGTCTTCCCATTTCATCACCAAGGACCCCGAGACCGGCGTCCAGAATTCGGGCAATTACCGCGGCCAGATCAAGGCGCCCGACCGCATCGGCATGAACCCGTCGATCGAGCACCACACCGGCGGCTACATCCACTGGCTGGCGTGGAAGAAACTGGGTAAGAAAATGCCCTGCGCCGTCGTCCTCGGCTGCCCGCCCGTGGTGTCCTTCACCGCCGTCCAGAAGTTGCCCGCCGGCGTCGATGAATTCCATGTCTCGGGCGCGCTGGCGGGTTCGCCGCTCAACGTGGTCAAGGCCAAGACCGTCGATCTTTTGGTGCCGGCCGAGGCCGAGGTGGTGATCGAGGGCTATGTCGACACCGAGTACCTCGAGCCCGAGGCGCCGTTCGGCGAATCCCACGGCCACGTGAACCTCACCGAATATAACGCCTATATGGACCTCACCGCGATCACCCGGCGCAAGGACGCGGTGATCACCTCGTGGATCAGCCAGGTGACGCCGAGCGAATCGAGCGTCATCAAGCGCCCGGCCTACGAGGCCAAGCAGTTTGCCCATCTGCGCGATAACCTCGGCATCCAGGGCCTGATCGGCGTCTCGACCCACGAGCCGCTGACCTCGCTCCACAAGCTGATCATCGTCACCTTCGAGCGCGACGCCCCCCGCACCGAGATCTGGCGGGCGCTTTACGGCGTCGCTTCGCACCGCATGGCGGAAGGCAAATGGATCATCGCCGTCAACGACGACATCGACCCGGACGACACCAACGCCGTCTTTTGGGCCATGTCTTACCGCTCCAAGCCGCATCGCGACGTCGAGATCCTCAAGCACAAGCATGAAGGCCATGGGCCGCGCAGCCTCATCGACAGTGAGGATTCGGCGGTGCTGGTCGATGCGACGCTGAAGGAGACCTTCCCGCCGGTGTCGTTGCCCAAGCGCGAGTTCATGGAGAAGGCGGCGGAAATCTGGGAGGAACTCGGCCTGCCCAAACTGACGCCCGAGGCGCCCTGGTTCGGCTACGATCTCGGCGAATGGAACGAGGAGCTCGAGCACATGGCCGAGCTCGCGGTGAGGAGCGAATATTGGGAGACCGGCAAGATATACGCCCAGCGCCGGCGCAAGGACGTCGAGATGAACACCGAGGTGAGGACGCTCGACAAGGAACCGGGAGAGGACGCGTGAGTGAGCGTAACGGTCCCGGAAACCCCCGACCCGTGACGGAGCCGGTTTAGATCATGGCGACGAGGACCGGGGAGAAATCCGAGGGCGCCGGGCGCGGTTATCCGGACCTGCAAGAGCACCTGAAGGCGCTCGACGCGGCGGGCCTGCTTGTGACCATCGACGAGCCGATCAACAAGGACACCGAGATGCACCCGCTGGTGCGCTGGCAGTTCCGCGGCGGCATCCCCGAGGCCGAGCGCAAGGCGTTCCTGTTCACCAACATCACCGATTCCAAGGGCCGCGAATACGACATCCCGGTGGTCATCGGCGCGCTCGCCGCCAACGCCGAAATCTATGGCATCGGCATGGGCGTGGCCGTGGATGAGATCGGCGAGACCTGGCGCCGCGCCATTGCCGGTCCCATCGCGCCCCGGATCGTCGAAAGCGCGCCCTGCCAGGAGGTGGTCATCGACGGCGAGGATTTGGAGGGCCCCGGCAAGGGTCTCGATGCCCTGCCGATCCCGATATCGACGCCCGGCTACGACGCCGCGCCCTATCTCACCGCCACCAACTGCATCACCCGCGACCCCGAGACCGGGGTGCAGAACATGGGCACCTACCGGGCCGGCCTCAAATCGTCGCGCCGGCTCGGCGTCAGGATGGCGGTCAGGACCGGCGGCGCCGGCGGCTATATCCACTGGCAGAAATACCAGGCGCTGGGCGAGAGGATGCCGATCGCCATCGTCGTCGGCTGTCCGCCGGCCGTCGCCTATCTCGGGCCGCAGAAGCTGCGCCACGGGGTCGATGAGCTCGACGTCGCCGGCGGCATCGTCGGCGCGCCGATCAACGTTGTCGCGGCCAAGACCGTGGACCTTCTGGTGCCGGCGGAGGCCGAGCTGGTCATCGAAGGCCTGATCGACACCGAATATCTCGAGCCCGAGGGGCCGTTCGGCGAGTCCCACGGCCATATCGCGCTCGAGGACTACAACATGATCATGGAGGTGAGCGCCATCACCCGCAAGCGCCACCCCATCATCCCCTCCATCATCTCCCAGGTGACGCCGAGCGAGTCGAGCGTCATCAAGCGGGTCGCCTATGAGCCCCTGTTCCTCGCCCATCTGCGCGACCATCTCGGCATCGACGGCATCGTCGGTGTGTCGCTGCACGAGCCGCTGACCAACATCCGCCCGGTCATCTTCCTCCAGATGGCGCGCACCACGCCCCGGACCGAGGTCTGGCGCGCGCTCTATGGCGCCGCGACCCTGCAGGCCGCCTGCGGCAAGCTCGTCATCGCCGTCAACGAGGACATCGATCCCGACAACGGCGACGCGGTGTTCTGGGCCATCGCCTATCGTTCCAACCCGTCGCTCGACGTCGAGATCCTGCCCCACCGGGGCCGGGGCCACGGGCCCAAGACCGGGCGCGGGGACGGGGAGGATTCGACGCTGCTGATCGACGCCACCCAGAAAGAGGACATGCCGCCCCTGGCCCTGCCCAAGCGCCAATATATGGAGGCCGCCAAGGCGTTGTGGGAGCGCCTCGGCTTGGCGCCATTGAAGCCCGAATCCCCGTGGTTCGGCTATTCGCTCGGCGATTGGTCCGATGAGTGGGACGAGGGCGCGCTTCGCGCCGCCGGCGGGGATTATCTCGAGAACGGCCGGCGCACCGCCCGGCGGCTGCGCAAGGGATTGAAGCCCGAAACCTCGGTCAGGAAGGCCGACGACGACATTTAGTTATGGACAAATAAAAGAAAAATAATCAATATGTTATAGTTAGTTCTTTAAGTTCTACATTATTGAATAGGCGGAATTCTGTTGCCCGTTCAAGTGCTATAAATTAGCCTGCAAGACAAGCGGGCCGGGAGGTCCTCAAGAAATTGGGCCGAAGGCCCCCACACGTACAGGGAGAACACGCATGTTGAAACCTACATCCATCGCCGTCCTTGCCGCCGCCGCCATCCTCGGCGGCGTGATCGCATCTTCGCCCGCCAAGGCGGGATCGGTCGCCGATTTCTACAAGGGCAAGGACCTGACCTTCCTCGTCGGCTATAGCGCCGGCGGGTCTTATGGCTTCTACGCCCGGCTGATGGCCGAGCACATGGGCCAATACATTCCCGGCAAGCCCAACATCATCGTCCAGCACATGCCGGGCGGCGGCGGCTCCAAGGCGGCGAACTATTTCTACAACGTCGCGCCCAAGGACGGCTCGATGCTGGCCTTCCTGGCCGACGCCGCGCCGCTCGCCCAGCTCCTGCGTCCCAAGAAGATGAAGTACGACATCGCCAAGATGACCTATATCGGCTCCATCGTGCCGGTCAATCCGGTCATCGTCGTGCGCCGGCAATCGAAGGCCAAGAGCATCGAGGCCCTGAAGAAGACCGAGATCGCCATCGCCTGCTCGGGCAGGGG
>JADFJG010000040.1:19633-27795 GCA_022566265.1 Pseudomonadota bacterium
CGCCAAGATGACCTATATCGGCTCCATCGTGCCGGTCAATCCGGTCATCGTCGTGCGCCGGCAATCGAAGGCCAAGAGCATCGAGGCCCTGAAGAAGACCGAGATCGCCATCGCCTGCTCGGGCAGGGGGTCGCAAAGCTACATCATGCCGGCGATGCTGAAGTACTTCATCGGCTTCAAGTGGAAGCTGATCTGCGGCTACAAGGGATCGGCGCCGATGACGCTGGCCCTTCAACGCGGCGAGGTCGACGCCCAGTCCTCGGCCTGGATCAGCTGGAAGATCCGCCACTTCGATGCGATCCAGAATGGCGATCTCAAGCCCATCGTCCAGGTCGGTCTGAAGCGCGAGGCCGATCTTCCCGACCTGCCCCTGATGCAGGACCTCACCGAGGATGCGGAGATCAAGCGGATTCTCGAGTTCGTCTCCTCGGGTTCGGCCATCGGCCGTTCGATCATCGCCGGCCCCGGCACGCCCAAGGACCGGATCGCGGCCCTGCGCAAGGCGTTCGATAAGACGGTCAAGGATCCCAAGCTTTTGGCTTTCGCCAAGAAGCGGAACGCGATTATCGATCCGAAGCCTGGCGCCGAGGTCCAGAAGATCGCCTTGCGGGCGTTGAATACGCCGAAAGAACTGGTGGAAAGGGCGCGCGCGGCGACCAAGGGGAAGACGGAAAAGTGCCAGAAGAACTGCAAGAAGAAAAAGAAGAAGAAAAAGAAGAGCTAGCTTTCAACCGCGCACTTCCCCACCGGGGTGCGCCGACGGTACGACGACGCCCCCCGGCCCTGAGCCGGGGGGTCGTTTCGAGGCAACCAGCTTCCGCCCGTCGCGATCGGCCCCTGGTCTTACCGTCCCCCGGTCAGGCGCCCGGCGCCCGCGTCAATGAGAGAGAACGGATGAGCACATCGCCACCCTCCGGGGACCCTTACGCCTCGGAAGTCCCGATCAACCTTCCCGCCAACCGCCAGGATCCGGAATACGGCTCGGACGTGGTGGTCGACATGCTGGCGGCGCTCGGTTTCGACTACATCGCCCTGACGCCGGGGTCGAGCTTCCGGGGAATCCACGACTCCCTGGTGAATTACGGGCGCAACCACCGGCCCGAGCTTATCCTCTGCGCCCATGAGGAGATCGCCGTGGCGCTGGCGCACGGCTACGCCAAGGCTTCGGGCAGGGTCGGCGGGGTGATCCTGCATGATCTCGTCGGCATCCAGCACGCCCTGATGGCGTGTTACAACGCCTCCGTCGACCGCGCGCCGGTATTCGTGCTCGGCGGTTCCGGCCCGGCGGACCCGGCGGATCGGCGCTACATCGACTGGCTCCATTCCGCCAACACCCAGTCCGAGTTGATGCGGCCCTATTCGAAATGGACGGACGAGCCGGTGACCCTGCAAGCGGTGCTCGACTCCATGGCCCGGGCCTACCGCATCTCGCTCAACGCCCCGGCCGGTCCGACCTACGTCTCGATCGACGCCGGCCTCCAGGAAGCGCCGCTCGATGGCCCGGTCGAGTTGCCCGACGTCACCCTGCCCCGGAATTGCCCGGCGCCGCCCATCGCCGCCCCGGCCGAGGCGGTCGAGGCCGCCGCCGATCTCCTGATAGCGGCCGAGTTGCCGCTCATCATCGGCGGGCGCATCGGCATCAAGGCGGAGGCCACCGCGCCCCTGGTCGCGCTCGTCGAGCTCCTGGGCGCCGCCTATCAGGACGACCGGGACTGCGTATGTCTGCCGACGGCGCACCCGCAGAACCTGACCGGCGGCTTTCGCGCCAGCGCCGAGACCGAGATCCGCGGCGAGGCCGACGTCTGGCTCACCATCGACTGCGCCGACGTCACCAACGTCACCGGCGGTTACGCCAGGGCGCGGGGCGGCGGCTACGGGCCCGGCGCCGGGGATACGGCCCGCCAGGTGATCGATCTGTCGCTCAACGATTTCACCCTCCAGCACTGGTCGAACATGGGCGGCGCCCCGTCGCCCTTCGATGTCCAGCTCCTCGCCGATCCCCTCTACGGGCTGAACCAGCTACTCGGCGAGGTCAAGCGCCGGGCCGAGGGTGAAGCGCCGTGGCGCCAGCGCGCCCGGGAGCGCGCCAAGGCATTGGCCGGGCGGCATGCGGCGCTCCGCGGCCGCCAGCAAGAGGTGCTGAAATCGCGTTGGGACGAGCGGCCGATCTCGGTCGCCCGCATGATCCACGAGGTCTACCAGGCGGTGAAGGACAAGCCCTGGCTGTCGGCCATGCGCAATTACCGCTGCTGGTACGAGGGCATCTGGCAGTATGACGGCGCCGGCCGGCATATGAGCAACAACGGCGGCGGCGGTGTCGGCTACGGGCCGGGCGGCGCCGTCGGCATCGCGCTGGCGGCGCGCGCCGACGGGCGCTTCCCCGTCGCCATCATCGGCGACGGCGACTTCACCATGGGCCCGGCGGCGCTCTGGACCGCGGCGCATTACAAGATCCCGCTCCTCGTCGTGCTTCATAACAACACCTCGTTCGGCAACGACGAGGAGCACCAGATCACCCTCGCCAAGGAACGAGGGCGGCCGGTCGAGAACGCCTGGATCGGCCAGCGGATGGCGGCCCCGGCGGTCGATTACGCCGCCGTCGCCCGCTCCTACGGCGCCTGGGGCGAGGGCCCGGTGGAGGATCCCGACGATCTCGCCGGCGCCCTTGCGCGCGCCGTCGCCGAGGTCGAGGCCGGCGCCGTCGCCCTGGTCGATGTCCGCACCCAGCTGAACTAAGGGGCGCGATGACGACCGAGGCCCAAACAAGGAGCGGGGCGCCCGACATCCGTGATCGCGTGAGCAAGACGGAATGGAAAACCCGGGTCACGCTCGCCCAGCTTTACCGCATCGCCGCCTATCAGGGGTTGGAGGATTTGACCTACAACCACTTCGCCGCCCGAGTGCCGGACGCGCCGGACCATTTCCTGATCAAGCCGACGGCGCTTTTGTTCTCGGAAGTGACGGCGTCGAACTTGTGTTGTTACGATCTCGACGGCAACCTGGTTTATGAAACCGAACACACGTCGAGCCCCGCCGGATTCCTGATCCATGCCTCGGTGCTCGACGCGCGCGCCGACGTCAACGCCACCATCCACCTCCACACCACGCCGGGCGCCGCCGTATCGGCGCTCGAAGGCGGCTTGATGTTCATCTCCCAGGCCTCGATGCGGTTCTATGGCAAGATCGGCTATCACCGCTACGAAGGCTTGGTGCACAGGGACGAGGAATGCCCGCGTCTGGTGCGCGACCTCGCCGACAACAAGGTCTGCTTCCTGGAGAACCACGGCACGCTCGTCACCGGGCGGTCGATCCCCGAATGCTACCTGCTGCACCATTTCCTCGAACGCGCCTGTCAGATACAGATCGCCGCCATGTCGACGGGCGCCAAGCTGACCGAGCCGCCGGCCGAGGACTGCCGGAAGCTCCGCCTCGGCTGGGCCGAGAACCGCCCGGGCAACGAGAACGAACTCGTCGGCGACCGCGACTGGGCCGCCATGGTCCGCGCCATCGACCGGCTGGATACGGGGTATCGGGAGTAGAGGAGGGCGGGGCGAATCCCCCGCGCAATTCCTCCGTCAATGCCCGTGCTCGGGCTTTAGATCGCTAAAAAAGCGCAACGGGAACGACCCGGCGCGGCGGCGGTCAATCGGCGAGCATGGTCAATGCGGCCCGGCGGTCTCCCGGCTTCAGTTTGAGAAACAGGGTGCGGGCTTTCTTGATGTCTCGTTCGGAACCACTCTCGGCGGCCGCCTTGAGGGCGACCGTCGTCGGATCATCCGCGCCGCGGATGAAAACCAAGGCTTTCGCCAGGCGCCCCATGGCTTCACGGTCGATTTTTGTCTCTTCCATTCGGGAGTCCCCCAGGCATCGGCCTGTTTCGTCGCCTCGATCCGTATCCACGCGTGGTGGCACCGGCAGGGCGACCCGACCCGCCCGACACAGTGTGCCTGGCCGTCACGGCTGCCGCCGGCAAGAAGACCCTAGCACATCCCGGCCGCGCAACCGTCGTGAACGGCTTGGCATCGATAACCTTCGTCAACGCATTCTCGATCTTGCCCATCAAATTTTCAACGGTGAGGGTCGACGGTTCACGGTTGCACGATTGCACAGGTATAGGGCTGAGTGGAGGAACAGGGGCCAAAGGGCGCTACAGTCCCAACAAAATCCGATTGCGCTTTTGGAAATACTCACTATCGCTAATCAAGCCTTCATCATAAAGCTTTAAGAGCCTTATTATCCTCTGTTCAATATCGCCTTTCTCTTCACCCGAAGTTACGGTTTTCGGAGTTTGTCCGGGAGGTGCGAGGGTTTCCTTCGTTTTGAACATCTTCAGTTTTCCCAAAAAACCGGCGTCCACCTTTGGTTTCCACTTCCGCCCCCAGGTCTTGATATCATCAGGAGTTATAGAGGCACTACCAGGAGGGTAAGGATGGAAATAATAAGTAAGTGATAGAAGATTGTCTTCGTTCCTCCTAATAAACACTATGCGCATCATTGAACGAGGAATTGTTATATTTCTTGCAAGTAATGTGTTATGCATTTGCTTCCTGCCATCCGGCCAGCTATTTTTCAACCTCAAACGAATATGCCAGACGTTCCAACAGTCTACATTGCTATCTTCATTTGATATAATTTCTTCATAGTAAAATTTTGAATTTTTACAACCTGGTACCGATGCCCAGCCTCCATCATACAAATCAGAATTGATATAGAAAATGATTTGACCAACAAGTGTGTCATTCTCTACACGAGCGAGATAAACAAGCCACATTCTAATTCCCACGTCTGCTAAATCTTCCTGTAGGCCGAGAAGCTCCCACTCGCCCTCAGGCAAGGGGATTTGGGTCTTTCCGGCTGGAAAATCCAGTTGGATGACATCCCGGTAGGTCTGGTTGAGCTTAAGCGTGTCCTGAGCGGTGGCGTTCGGCGCAACGACCAGGGCGGCCAAAAGAAAAGAGAAACACAGACAGAGCCTACGCATGATCGCACCGCCTTGATGATTGCGTCCACGCTTGGGCGAATACCAACAATTTTTCCGATATAGGAATTTTTGAAGTTCTGAGACAGCCCGCATTAGAAGCCTTTTAGAATTTCCTGGCGCTTGTCGGTATACTCGCTGTCGGTAATCAAGCTTTCATCAAACAGCTTCTTAAGCCTTGTCAACCGCGCTTCAATGTCGCCTTTCTTTTCACCTAAAGTTACGGCTTTCGGAGTTTGTTCGGGAGGTGCGAAGGTTTCCTTCCTTTTGGCGACTTCTAGCTCTCCCAAGAAACCGGCATCCACTTTGGGCTTCCATTCTCGCGCCCAAGATTTGAGACGTGAACGTGTGATAGAAGGAACACTAGGTGGATAACGATGGAAATAGTAAGCTATTGTCAAAAGGTTATCGGTATTCCTTCTGTAAAAGATAGCACGGACCATTTTAGGAGGTATCTCGATATCCCTAGAAAGTATGGTATTACGCATTTGACGCGCACTCTCTGGCCAGCGCTTTGTTACCCTTGTAAAAACGCGATTAACGGCCCAACAATCTACGGCGCTATCTTTGTTAGAATTCACAACTATATAATATATCTTATCTCTATCACAGAAAGAAGCTGCCGCCCATCCTACCTGAGGTAAGTCGTGATTTATATTGAAGTAGATCTTGCCAAGAAGGACGCCATTTTCCATCCGGCCGAGGAAGACACGCCAAATTCTCGTTGTCATATCTCCCTGATCTTCCTGTAAGCCAAGAAGCTCCCACTCGCCCTCCGGCAATGGGATTTGGGTCTGTCCGGCTGGAAAGTCCAGTCGGATGACGTCCCGGTAGGTCTGATTGAGGTTCAACCCACCTTGCGCGTTGGCGTTCGGCGCAACGACCACGGCGGCCAAAAGAAACGAGAGACACAGACAGAGCCTACGCATGATCGCACCTCGCTTGTTGGTGACGCTTGCGTACTGGGTTTGATGTTGCGCGCTGGGGCCTCCCCATTGCTGGGCCTTGGACTATCTGTGGCCGGCCTCTTTGGCGATCCGTAGCGACGCTATGTGAACTTTGGGCGTACTCCTTGGGGTTGTCAAGCCGCCGGAAACCCCCTTCTTTTCTCATTCTTGTTACCCCGTGCGCTGTCCGAAATGAAAAAGGGCCGAGCGGTCTTCCGCCAAGCCCTCGACAAAATGGTGGGCGCTGCTGGATTTGAACCAGCGACCCCCGCCGTGTGAAGACGGTGCTCTCCCGCTGAGCTAAGCGCCCCGTGCCCGGCTCGCCAAGCGGCGCCCGCCGGAGGGCCTTTTGCCGCCACCGCTCATTATGGCCGTGTTTGATCTTATACGCTCCACCGTATAATTCAATTTTATACGCTACATCGTATATTGACATTTATACGCCAGAGCGTATATAATCTGAGGAACGAAGGAGTCCGCCATGGAGCAGATTGCCCGGACCTCGAAACAGATTGGCGCCGCGATTCGCCGCCGCCGCCGTCTCTTGAATCTGAGCCAGGGAGAGCTTGGGGCCAAGACCAAACTGCGGCAGGCGACGATCTCGGCGTTGGAGAATGGCGAGCCGGGCGCGCGGCTGCGCACGCTGATCGACGTGATGGTCGCGCTTGGCCTCGAACTCGTTATCCGCGAGCGCTCCAAGGCGGAAGGCAGGATCGAGGATTTCTTCTAGTGGCGCGCAAGCGGACCCGCATACCTCTCGATGTCTATCTCAACGCCCGCCTTGTAGGACGGCTGCGGCGTCTTGGCGGCGGTGCGATCGACTTCCACTACGATGCGAGCTGGCTTGACTGGGATCATGCCCTGCCGGTCTCGGTGTCTCTGCCCCTGCGCGAGGACCGCTATAGGGGCGACCCGGTGATCGCGGTCTTCGATAACCTGCTCCCCGATAGCGAACCGGTTCGCCGCCGCGTCGCCGAGCGCGTCAAGGCTGATGGCCATGATGCCTACAACCTGCTGGCCAAGGTCGGGCGCGACTGCGTGGGCGCGCTGCAATTCCTGCCCGAGGGGCAAGAACCCGGCCCGGCTGGCGCGGTTAAGGGCCGCGCGGTCGGTGATGATTACATCGCCAAGAAAATCCGTGATTTGTCGGTGAACCCGCTCGGCGTCGATGAGGATGAAGAGTTCCGGATTTCAATCGCCGGGACGCAGGAAAAGACGGCCTTTCTTTACTGGAAAAAGAAATGGCACATCCCGCATGGCATGACGGCAACGACGCATATCATGAAACCGCAAATCGGCATGTTGCCAAGCGGCATCGATCTCACGCAAAGCGTGGAGAACGAACATCTATGTCTCAAGCTCACGGAAGCACTCGGCCTGCCAAGCGCAAAGACCGAAATCGCCGACTTCGAGGGCGAGCGCGTGTTGGTAATCGAGCGCTTCGACAGGCGCTGGACCGAGGACAAGCGTCTATTGCGCCTGCCACAGGAAGATTGCTGCCAGGCGCTATCGATACCGCCGACCCTTAAATACCAATCCGACGGCGGTCCCGGCATGGCGGATATTCTGGATCTGCTTAAGGGCGGCGATGAACCGGAAGCCGACCGAAGAATGTTCCTGAAAGCCCAGATCGTCTTCTGGCTGTTAGGCGCGACCGACGGCCACGCGAAGAATTTCAGTATTTTTTTAAGGCCGGGAGCACGCTTTAACCTGACGCCACTCTACGATGTGATGTCGGTTCAGCCGGCGGTGGATGCCGGCCAGCTCGGAAAGAACAAGATGAAGCTGGCGCTCGCGGTCGGCGACAAACGCCATTATGTGATCGATACGATCCTGCCCCGGCATTTTACGCAAACCGCGGAGAATAACGGCCTCCCCGCCGCGATGGTGGAGGATATATGCGCCGAATTGGCGGGGACCGCCGAAAGCACGACCGATGACACGCTGGCCTCCCTTGCGGCGGACTTCCCGGTGGCGCTCGCCGAATCGATCGCCGGAGGGATGCGCGCCCGCCTCGGAACGCTGGAACGCATCACCGCCTGATGTCATGGCTTCAAGTCCCGTCGCCGGCGTCCCCACATCCTCCTGAATTGCGCACATTTTGCACACCTAGAGCACTATCCGACCAGATGGAATCGTTTGACCGGGATTATTTTGCGTCGTGGCTAGGCGCGTGCCGCATGGCGATGCTTGCGCATCGGCAAAGGTGCGCAACGACGCCACGGCGCAAAAGAACC
>JADFJG010000041.1 GCA_022566265.1 Pseudomonadota bacterium
TCGGGCCTCAGCGCCGAGGCGACCGAGCTCGCCAACCTGCTGGCCGACAGCATCGCCGATCTCGACGACGCGACGATCCAACGCCTGCTCGACGAGGTCAAGCGCGCCGGAGTGTAGGCGCGCCGGCGTTTCTCAAGCTGATGTTTGGCGCCATGATCCGCGTCGCCGAGCGCTGGCGGGCGATCAAGGTCACCGATTTCGAGCGCCGCCAGATGGCTGCCCTGCGAACCGAATTCGATCAGGAATACGAGGCCTCGGTCAGCCTCACCGAACAAGCCTCGAAGGCTAAACCGCCATCCAAATTATCCAGCAGTTCCAGGACTTGACTGCTGGGCCGGATTGCAGCCAGTGCCAAATCTGGCTATGCAGCCTATCTGGTGTAGGACTTTAGGCGGCGGAGCATCCGCTCGGCGATACGGGGCGGGATTCTCTCGTGCAGGGCTATAAGGTCGTCTCTGTGACAATGGCGCAGCAGCTTGCCGCTGCCGCACGGGCAGAGCCAGTGCCCCTTGGGCCAATCCTTGGATAGTAGCCGCAAATGGTAGATGATGTCGTTCTTCCTGTTCGGTATCCCCAGGGCATCGGCATACGCTTCTTCAAGGCCCTTTTGCCCGTGCGGCCGCGCCCCGAACGGCCACTTGCCGGTCTTCTCGAACCAGTATTGTCCGAGAAAGAATTCGTTAGCCGGGCCATTGAGAAACGCCGCGAACGAATGGTCCGTGGCGCAGGCGAGCCAGTGCTCCCAGACGGTGACGCAGCAATCGCCGTCAGGATTGACGTGCCGGTCGGCGCATCGCGGGATTCGCCCCCCGACCTCGAAGACCTTGGGTTCGTGTCTCGGAAACCTGTTAGACAGGACGATCTCGATGTCGAACTCTGATATAGGCCCTGCTGGCTTCGCGACGGCGCCGTTCTCGAAGAGTAGATAGCTCCCGCCAACGTGTATGTTCGGGCCATCGCGCGCGGCGCGCAACTTCGGTTGATCGAACGCGATGGCAGCCTTGACCTCTTCCAGCGTCACTCCCGCCGAAGATCTTACGATTTTGCCCACGGCTTTGACTGCGTTCCCG
The DNA here is from genome assembly GCA_022566265.1 of Pseudomonadota bacterium. GTDB lineage: Bacteria > Pseudomonadota > Alphaproteobacteria > SMXQ01 > SMXQ01 > JACZQV01. The sequence goes on from JADFJG010000041.1 coordinate 1,071, forward strand.
CGCTCCGGCGTTCGTCGATGGCGGCCTCGGCGCGCCGCACATCATCATCATTGTTCGAAGCGGCCTTGACGATCGCGGGCGCGGCAAGCGGAGACGCAGCCGCCGGGATGATAGCTTTGAGAGCCCGGTCCACCAGTTCGGCGCCAAGCGAATCTATTAGCTCTTGGGGCACGGCATCGAATCGGCTCGCTCGGAGATACAGCCCGAAGTCATGACGAGCCTGTTCCAGCCAGTCATAAAAATTCTGGCGCTTCCTGGGCTCTTCCGCCCAGTTGTCGGCGAAGTTCTCCGCCGGGTTGACCGGATTGGCGACCCAGGCCACGTCGCCGCGATACTCGATGTACTGATCCATGCGGGTCAGGATGCTGTGCAGCGCCGCCGAGATTGTTAGCTCTTCGTTGTAGGCGTGGGCCGAGAGCGTCGTGATGATGATCGAGATCGGCTTATGCGCGCCGTCATCAACGAAAATGCAGTCCCGGTGACGTTTGAGAAGCTGGATGGCGCGCTGCAAGGGCGTCCTGACCTTGTAATCGGGTATCTCGTCCACGCTGGCCGTGACCAGCTGGGCTTTGGTAAACGCCCTCTTGCGTTCCGCTAGCTGGACGGTCATCCGGCTGCGGAACCATGCGGCATAGCCCATCGGATTGCTCTGGGGCCAGTCATCGGTCACCTCGTCATATTGCGGCAGGGTGTTGTCGGTGATGGCGATCGCCTGGCCGGACAGGGCGAGGTCGTTGGCGAGATCGGTATAACCGTAGCGCTTGAGCATCGCCTGATATCGCTGCTCATCGGGCAGCGCGGGGAGCGTGTCCATATGGAACTGGGCGCCGTCGGCGTAGTGCAGGGTCCAGCAGCGCCGCCCTTCCTCCGCCGGCTTGGCCATTTTGTGCGCCCGGACGTAGAGGGCGATCTCATGGCCGACCGCCGCCTTCAGGCTCTTCTGGGTGAACTCCGTCTTCGAAGCCTTGAGCAGACAGACAAGATCAACGTCGAACTCCTCGGTGTCGGTCAGCGGCCGGGTGACCGTGCCGAGAAGGAACGAGCCCTGCGGGGAGATGCCGGGGTTATACGCGGACAAGGTCGACTCGTCGCGATCCAGCCAGGTGCCGAGCGATTCGTAACGCTCTATTGCTTCTTTGAACTTGGATGGCGGGACGTCGAGTGCCTCCGCGATCTCTTCGAAAACGTCGTCGTGGGTGCGTGCGATTTTCCGGTCGTGTTTCGTCATGTCTTCACCTGTACACAGGTACGAATTCTTCAGCTGGTTCACGGAAGAATGCGGGTTGGAGTATGGGCCTCTGGATACGCGCCTCGGCAAAGGCCCGATCTTTCAGGTCGCGGATGCGCCTGGTGTTATCGAGCGCGTAGAAGCCGTCGGGGACCGGCTGAGAAATTCGGTATATGGCCTTGCGCTCATGAGGATCGCCAGTAAGGATTTGCGCGATGCCGAGTGACCCGTACGACTGGCCAGCCATGAACAGGCTGGCGAGTTGCGGCGCCAGCCTAGCCGCGCCATAGGCTTTCCGGACGATCTTGATGTCTTCGAGGCACCCGATGCTCAGCACCTTGAGATCGTCAGGCGCCCAGCCGAGCGTCGCGATTGCCTCGACGACGGCGATGCCAGTGGGATTGTTCGCCCAAAGCCCGCCATCGACGAGTCCGACATCGTTGGCCGTGATGTGCTGCGCGAAGTAGGTGGGCGCCGCTGCGGTGGCCATCGCCGCATCGACGGCCAGCTCCTTGTAGTCGGTTTTGAGGCGCGGGTGGTGGGCTGTCTTGAAGATGTAGACGCATTGTGTTTGCGGGTGCCATGCGGGAATCATCAGGCGTGTTTGGGCGTCGCCGAGCCGCCGTTCGCCCAGGACTTCGATTAGGGCGTCGCACAGCGGCTTGGCGCTGTATTTCGGACCCCAGAGAAGGCACCTGCCGAACCGGGCATACCGGGCCAGCCAGCCCGGCAGCCCTGATCGCGTCTGAGCGAAGATCGCAGGGCCTTTGTCCTCGTAGAACTTCAGGATATCCTTGGCGCGCATCCCCAGCGCGAGGCCGATGGCGATGATCCCGCCGGTGGAGGTGCCGGCGATGAGATCGAAGTACCGGCCGACCGGATGTTCGAGGTCTTGCTCCAGGTTGGCCAGGAACGCGGCTGGAAATGTGCCCCGGATCCCGCCGCCGTCAATGGTCAGTACTCTTCTCAATGCATGCTCCGTCTGTGCTTGGGGCGGATGCAGATACCGGCATGGGTGTCACCAGCACAGAGGTTGGCAGAACTGGCGCCCGTCGTTGATGCCCTGCGAGGCCTGCGGCGGGCGTCGACTATTCGGTTCCAGATGGACCGGATTTTCTCTGTAACACAGCCATGAGCTCAACGTAAGATATAGATGAGTACTCATCAAGACCACAACATGTGCCAGAGAACACAATATTTTGGGGCTCCTTTAAAAGTAGACACAATATGTAGAGTATAAAGTATTATCTTGATTTTTTGGAATTAATATTTAGAGTTAAGTACTAAACTCTTAATATGGCAAGGCATTCATACCTATGATCGAGACGTTCACCGTCAAGCAAGCGGTTCAGCTCACCGGCTTCAAAACCCCACACATGCTCGATTATCTGCATCGAACAGGTATCGTCCGCCCATCGAGATCGGCGACTCCAGGACGGGGGCGAAGACGGCTCTATACGTTCCGCGATCTCGTTCTGTTACGGTCGGTGAACCACCTATTGCGCCGGGGACTGCCCGTCAGGAAGCTCAAGCTTGCCATCGTCACGATGCGGAAGAAGTTCCACGATATTCCCCTCAACGGACGTGTGGGGGCGGACCGATATGTTTTGACAAACGGCACCGACGCCTATCTCGTTGATGGCGAAGCGAAAATCTTCGATTTGACCAAGAATGGCCAAATGGCGTTTTTCTTCATGCTTGATGTGGAGACGATCAGAAACGAGGTAGCGGAGCAGATTGCGAAGCTAAAGGCATAGGCTGTGAATGGCCAATAACCCGATTGCAACGACCGCCTCTATATGTCTGTGTCTACCAGCGGCTTCCGGCTGATCAACGCCCAGCCTTCTTTGTCGTCCTTAAGCATCACCCCGCGCGCCTCGATTTCGATTAACAGGCGGCGGCATTCATCTGACGATGTGCCGGTATGGAGGGTGAGTGTTTTCAGGGTGCGGCCGTCCGGGAAACGCTCGTCTACAAGTAGTTTTTTAAGCAGCCTCTTGCGTGGGCCGTGCAGCCGCTCATCGGCGCGCTTTTCACGCCATTCCTCCAACTTGCGGGGACCGTAATAGGCGCCGACAAGAGTGCCCACTACTCCCAAAAATCCACCGATCACCCCGCCAATCACACCACTTATGAGCTCAGGTGTCATGCAGAGAGTCCTCCGCTGAGTTTTATGTCGGCGAGAATTACAAAATGAACTTGGAGAGATCGGAGTCCTTGGCCAGGTCGGCGACCTGTTCGCGGACGTAAGCGGCGTCGATGGTGAGCGACGTGCCCGGTTTATCGGAGGCGTCGAAGCTGATGTCCTCCAACAGCCGTTCCATCACCGTCATCAGGCGCCGGGCGCCGATGTTCTCGACGCTTTCATTGACGTCCGCCGCCAGGGTGGCGATCTCCTCCACCCCGTCGTCGGTGAAGTCGAGCGTCACCCCCTCGGTCGCCAGCAGCGCCGTGTACTGCTTGATCAGGCTGGCCTCGGGCTCGGTCAGGATGCGCACGAAGTCCTCGCGCGTCAGCGCCGCCAGCTCGACCCGGATCGGCAGGCGCCCCTGGAGCTCGGGCAGCAGGTCCGAGGGCTTGGCCAGGTGGAAGGCGCCAGAGGCGATGAACAGGATGTGATCGGTCTTCACCGCGCCGTGCTTGGTCACCACCGTGGTGCCCTCGATCAGCGGCAACAGGTCGCGCTGCACGCCCTCGCGGCTGACGTCGCCGCCGAGGCGTTCCTCGCGGGCGCAGATCTTGTCGATCTCATCGAGGAAGACGATGCCGTTCTGCTCGACCGCCTCGATCGCCTCGCGCACGACGCGGTCGTTGTCGAGCATCTTGTCGCTCTCCTCGTCGATCAGCACCTCATGGGACTCCGCCACCGTCATGCGCCGCGGCTTGGTGCGCTGGCCCAAGGCCTTGCCGAAGATGTCGCCGAGATTGAGCATCCCCATCTGGGCGCCGGGCATGCCCGGGATCTCGAAGGTGGGCATGGTGCCGGCGCCCGAATCGGTGACGTCGACCTCGATCTCCTTGTCGTCGAGTTCGCCCGAGCGCAGCATCTCGCGGAACTTGTTACGGGTGGCGCTGCTGGCGTTGTCGCCGACCAGCCCGTCGATCACCCGCTCCTCGGCGGCGAGCTCGGCCTTGGCCTGGACTTCCTTGCGCAGCCGCGCGCGGGTCATGAGGATGGCGCCCTCCACCAGGTCGCGGATGATCTGCTCGACGTCGCGCCCGACATAGCCGACCTCGGTGAACTTGGTGGCCTCGACTTTCAGGAACGGTGCCTGGGCGAGGCGCGCGAGGCGCCGCGCGATCTCGGTCTTGCCGACGCCGGTCGGCCCGATCATCAGGATGTTCTTGGGCATCACCTCCTCGCGCAGATCCTCGGGCAGCTGCTGACGCCGCCAGCGGTTGCGCAGCGCCACCGCCACGGCGCGCTTGGCGTCGTTCTGGCCGACGATGAAGCGGTCGAGTTCGGAAACGATTTCCCGGGGACTGAAAGATGCGGTGGCGATGGGGCTCATTTTCTCACAAGGTTTCGACGGTGATGTTCTCGTTGGTGTAGATGCAGATGCCGGCGGCAATGGCGAGCGCCTTTCGGGCGATCGCCTCGGCGTCGAGGCCGTCCATCTCCATCAGCGCGCGGGCGGCGGCAAGGGCATAACTACCGCCCGAGCCGATGCCGATCAACCCGTCCTCCGGCTCGAGCACGTCGCCGGTCCCGGTCACCACCAGCGACACGTCCTTGTCGGCGACCGCCAGCATCGCCTCCAGGCGCCGGAGGTAGCGGTCGGTCCGCCAATCCTTGGCCAACTCGACGCAGGCGCGGGTCAGATGGCCGCTGTGCTTGTCGAGCTTGCCCTCCAGGCGCTCGAACAGGGTGAAGGCGTCGGCGGTGGCGCCGGCGAAGCCGGCGATCACCTGGTCGTTGGCAAGCCGGCGCACCTTGCGCGCGTTGGCCTTGATCACGGTCTCGCCGATACTCACCTGGCCGTCGCCGGCGACCACCACCTGGCTACCCTTGCGCACGGCGAGGATGGTGGTGCCGTGCCATTGTCGATCGGAAGCTTGGGCCATGGTCCGTTAGGTTCCCTGGTTCGTTTATCGGCGCCGGTCGTTTGAGCGCCGAGGCGCAAAGATAACAGACGATGTGGGATTTTAAAGCTCTGGATCAAGGGCGGGCGCGGACACCCTTTGCCATTGGCCTTTCGGATCGCGCCGCTTCCTGCTAAAAGGGCGCTGAATTTCCGCCGCGGGAGGGTACTATGCGCGAGGCCACGATTGCGCGCAAGACCAAGGAGACATCGATCGAGGTAACGGTTAATCTCGACGGCGGCGGCGTTTATGAGGTGTCCACCGGCATCGGCTTCCTCGATCACATGCTGGAGCAGCTCTCGCGCCACAGCCTGATCGATCTGACCGTCAAGGCCAAGGGCGACCTCCACATCGATTTCCACCACACCACCGAGGATACCGCCATCGCCATCGGCCAGGCGGTGTCGGAAGCGCTGGGCGAGCGCACCGGCATCGTGCGGTACGGCGAGGCCCTGATACCGATGGACGAGACCCTGACCAGGGTGGCGCTCGACGCGTCGAACCGGCCCTATTTGATATGGCGGGTCACCTTCACCCGCCCCAAGGTCGGCGATATGGACACCGAGCTGTTCAAGGAATGGTTCCAGTCCTTCGCCCAGCACGCCGGCGTCACCCTGCATATCGAGAACCTCTATGGCGAGAACAGCCACCACATCGTCGAGTCGTGCTTCAAGGGTCTGGCGCGCAGCCTGCGCGCCGCGGTGGCGATCGATCCCCGCAAGTCGGGCGATGTCCCTTCCACCAAGGGCGTGCTGGGGGGATCGCTGTAGGCGATTTGCGGCGCCATGATGCGCATCTACACCATCCACCTGCCGCCGCGGTACGGACCGCTGGACGCCGATCCGGTGATCGTCAAGGAAGGGTTCAACTGGGCGGCGGCGATATTCACCGTGCCGTGGGCGCTATGGCACCGGATGTGGCTGGTGGCGACCGGACTGCTGGCGGCGGGCGCGGCGATCGGCGCCGGGGTGGCGTTTCTCGGCCTCGGGCCGGAAAGCCGGGCGGCGATGACACTTGGTTACGCCGTCCTCGTCGGCTTCCATGCCAATGACTGGCGCCGCCGGGCGCTTCTGCGCCGCGACTTCGAGGACGCCGGCATCGTGGCGGCGCCGCGCGCCGACGCGGCGCTCAGGCGGTTCGGCGATCTCAAGAGCATGGAGGGTGGCGCTTACAGGCCTCTCGCCACGCCGGATGGGGGACCATGACCGTCGTCATCGTCGATTACGGGTCGGGCAATCTGCGCTCGGCGGCCAAGGCGTTCGAGCGCGCGGCGGCGGACACCGCCACCGCCATCGTCGTCTCCGCCGACCCCAAGGCGCTTAAAGCCGCCAGCCACATCGTCCTTCCCGGTCAAGGCGCCTTCGCCGATTGCAAGCGGGGCCTCGAGGGAGTGGCGGGCATGACCGAGGCGCTCGAGGGGGCGGTGATCGGGGAAGGCAAACCGTTCCTCGGCATCTGTGTCGGCATGCAGCTGATGGCGAAAACCGGCCACGAACATGGCGATCACCAGGGACTTGGCTGGATCGACGCCAAGGTCACCGCCATCGATGCGCCCGCCGGCGCCGATCCGGCATCCTTCAAGATCCCCCATATGGGGTGGAACGACCTCGAGGTCCGCGATCCCTCCCATCCCCTGTTCGCCGGCATCGGCACCGGCCGGCACGTGTATTTCGTGCACAGTTACCGGATTTTGTGCGAGCGCCCGGGCGATGTCATCGCCGAGGTCGATTACGGCGGGCCCCTGGTCGCGGCGGTGGGGCGCGACAACATGGTGGGCACCCAGTTCCACCCGGATAAGAGCCAGGCGACGGGGCTCCGACTGATCGCCAATTTCCTCGACTGGCGGCCGTGAGGGGCGGGAGTGCGCCGATGATCCTGTTCCCCGCCATAGACCTCAAGGACGGCGTCTGCGTGCGCCTGTTCCAGGGCGACATGAACAAGGCGACGGTCTACAACCCCGACCCCGCCGGCCAGGCCCGCGCCTTCCGCAAGGCGGGGTTCAAGTGGCTCCATCTGGTCGATCTCAACGGCGCCATCACCGGCAAGCCGGTCAATGTCGGGGCGGTGGCGGCGATCCTCGACGCCATCGACATCCCGGCGCAACTGGGCGGCGGCATCCGCGATCTCGACACCATCGGCATCTGGCTGGACAAGGGGGTGAAGCGGGTCATCCTCGGCACCGTGGCGCTGAATGAGCCGGAGCTGGTGAAGCAGGCGTGCCGCCTCTATCCCGGCCGCATCGTCGTCGCCATCGACGTCCGCGACGGCTATGTGGCGGTCGAGGGTTGGGCCAAGACCTCGCGGGTGAAGTCCTTGGATCTGGCGCTGAGGTTCGAGGATTCGGGCGTCGCCGCCATCGTCTATACCGACATCGACCGCGACGGCGCCATGACCGGGGTCAATGTCGACGCCACGGTGGATTTTGCCTGGGCGCTGACGACGCCGGTGATCGCATCGGGCGGCGTGTCCTCGATTTCGGACCTCGAGGAATTGAAGCAGAACGAGAGCGCCGGGATCGAGGGCGTGATCTGCGGCCGCGCGCTCTATGACGGGCGCATCGCGCCGAAGGCGGCGCTCAAGGTCATGGCCAGGTAGGGCGGAGCCAGGTGGGACGAAGAAGGACCGGGACATGTTGAAGATGCGCATCATTCCCTGTCTCGACGTCAAGGACGGGCGCGTCGTCAAGGGCGTCAACTTCGTCGATCTCATCGACGCCGGCGACCCGGTGGCCCAGGCCAGGGTCTATGACGGCGAGGGGGCGGACGAGCTCTGTTTCCTCGACATCACCGCCTCGGTTGAGAACCGCGACACCCTCTATGACGTGGTCCGGGGCACGGCGGAGCAGTGCTTCATGCCGCTCACCGTCGGCGGCGGGGTGCGCGCGGTCGAGGACATCCGCACCCTTTTGCTGGCCGGCGCCGATAAGGTCTCGATCAACACCGCCGCCATCGCCCGGCCCGAGTTCGTCGCCGAGGCGGCCCGGAAGTTCGGCTCCCAGTGCATCGTCGTCGCCATCGACGCCAAGGCGCTCTCGCCCGGCAAGTGGGAGATCTTCACCCATGGCGGACGCCGGGGGACCGGCATCGACGCCGTCGATTGGGCGAAGCGAGTGACGGCGTCGGGGGCGGGCGAGATCCTGCTGACCTCGATGGACCGGGACGGCACCCGCGAGGGCTTCGATCTGGCGCTGACCCGCGCCGTCGCCGACGCCGTCACCGTCCCGGTGATCGCGTCGGGCGGGGTGGGGACGCTGGATCATCTGGTCGAGGGCATCAATGAGGGTCACGCGACGGCGGTGCTGGCGGCGTCGATCTTCCATTTCGGCATCTATTCGATCCGCCAGGCCAAGGCGCACATGAAGGCGGCGGGCGTGCCGGTGCGCCTGGAGTAGGCCCCGCCATCGTGACAGCGGCGGGCAAATCTGCTAGAGCGGGCGGCGTGAATGGGAGGGCGCCCGATGGCGGCGAGCGACGGCGATAAGGATATGGACGCCGACAAGGCGGCCGATGTGATCGAGCGGCTCTATGGCGTCATCGAAAGCCGCCGCGGCGCCGATCCCAAGACTTCCTATACCGCCAGCCTCTTCGCCCAAGGCACCAAGCACATCGCGCGCAGGGTCGGCGAGGAGGCGTTGGAGCTGGTGCTCGAAGCCGTGCGCGGGGACAAGGACAAGCTCACCCTCGAGAGCGCCGATCTGATCTATCACCTCCTGGTGCTGTGGGCGGACCGGGGTATCAAACCCGCCGATGTGTGGGCGGAGCTCACCCGGCGCGAGGGCACCTCTGGCATCGCCGAAAAGAAATCCCGGCCGGGGAAGGACCCGGCCGGCTGAGGCCCGCCGTCGATTTGAGGACACCGTCATGGCCTACGATCCCGACAACATCTTCGCCAAGATCCTGCGCGGCGAGATCCCCTGCGATAAGATTTATGAGGACGAACACGTGCTCGCCTTCGATGACATCAACCCCCAGGCGCCGGTCCATGTGCTGGTGATCCCCAAGGGCGCTTATGAATCGCTCGATGATTTTTCGCGCGATGCGTCGGACGGGGAGATCGCCGCGCTTTTCCGCGCCGTCGGCCAGATCGCCAGGGATCTCGGCGCGGCGGAAAAAGGCTATCGCATCCTCGCCAACACCGGCGCCGACGGCGGCCAGGAAGTGCCCCATTTCCACGTCCACGTCTTCGCCGGCCGGCCGCTCGGACGGATGGTGGCGCGGCCCGAGTGAAGCGGGATCATCGCGCCATGGACATCCCCGCGCCCTTCGAAGCCTACCGCGACCGCGTGAGAGAGGAGTGGATCGACTACAACGGGCACATGAACGTCGGCTATTACGTGGTGGTGTTCGATTACGCCACCGATGCGTGGCTCGACTTCATCGGCCTGACCTCCGCATATCGTGAGAAGAATCGAATCACCACCTTCACGCTGGAGGAGCACACCATCTTTCTCCGAGAGCTCCGCGCCGGCGCCCCGCTCCGCTTCACCACCCGGCTCATCGGCCATGACGCCAAGCGCATCCATTATTTCCACCAGATGTATCACGCCGATGAAGGCTTCCTCGCCTCGACCAATGAGCTGATGTCCTTGCATGTCAGTCAGAAGACGCGCCGGAGCGCGCCGATGGCGCCCGCCATCCAGGACAAATTGGCGGCGATCCAGGCGGCCCACGACCCGCTGCCGCCGCCGCCCCAGTTGGGCCGGGTCATCGGCCTCGAATCCGGCTCCGCGGCTTGAGCGCCGCGAAGGCGAACCAGGTGAGCGCCAGGGCCTGCCACGCCAGCATGATCGAAAACGCGACGCCGTATGCCGCCACCGGGTAGGCGCCGCCGGCGTCTGGGGGCCAGAGGTTGATGACGGCGCCGATGCCCCATTGGGCACCGAAGGCGCCGGCGAAGACGAAGAAGTTGAGCCCGGTGATCACCCGCCCGGCGAGGTGCGCCGGGAAACTTTGCGACAGCAGCGAATAGGGCAGGATGCCCGAGGTGCCGAAGAAGCCGAACCCCATCCACAGGATGAGCGGCGCGCTCGCGCCGGCGCCGACGATGGCGCCGAGGATCACCATGAAGACGGCGGAACAGCCAATCACCATGACGATCGGCGGAACGCCCCGGCGCGCCAGGCGCTCGGACGCCGCGCCCAGCAGCAAAAAGCCCGCGATCATGGCGCCGGCGATGGCAAGCAGGTGAAAGGCGACGGCGTCCCGCCCGAGCCCGGCGGCGTCCCTCAGCCATGGCCCGGCCCAGAGGCTCTGGATCGCCAGGAAAGTGGATTGCGACGCCACCGTCAGCGGCGCGATCCGCCAAAAGATGCGGCTCCTGAATATCGCGCCGATGCCGCCCAGCAGTTCGCCAAACGTTGCCGCGTCCACCTCTTCGCCCTCCTTCTCCGGCGCGACGAGGAAGATGACGATCGCGACGGCGATGGTGACGATGCCAAGCACGGTGAAGACGCCGCGCCAGTCGGTGACGCCCAGCGCCGCCTCGACCGGCACCGTGCCGGAAAGCGCGCCGAGCCCGCCGACCGCCATCTGGAACCCGGAGATCAGCGGCAGCTTCTCCGCCGCGAAAAACATGCGGAACGCCTTGAACGCCGCCATCAGGCACGCCGATACACCGAAGCCGATGAGCGCCCGGCCCGCCACCAGCCCGCCGATGCCGGACGCCGTGGCGAAGACGAAGGCGCCCAGCGCCGCGAACATCAACAGCGCCGCCTCCGTGCGCCTGGGCCCGAAACGGTCGAGCAGCATGCCGAGCGGCAACTGAAACAGCGCGAAGGTCAGGAAATAGGCGCTGGTCAGGAAGCCCAACTCCGCCGCGTCGAGCCTGAGCCCGGCCACCAGATCGGGCGCGATGACGGCGTTGATGACGCGGTAGAGATAGGACAGGAAATAACCGCAGGCGAAGGGGACGAAGACGCGGGCGAGAATCATCGGTGGAGTCTCTTGGGAAGCGCTTTGTCCCGCGTCACCGCCCGGGGAAGACGCGGCGGTAGCTGACGGCCTCGGCGATATGGATGCGCCGGACCTGATCGTGGCCCGAGAGATCGGCGATGGTGCGCGCCACCCGCAACACCCGGTGGTAGCCCCGGGCCGAGAGCTTCATCTTCTCCGCCGCCCGGCTCAGCAGCGCCTGGCCTTCGGCGTCGGGTGTCGCGACCCGATCGAGAAGCTCGCCGTCGGCTTCGGCGTTGGTGCGTATGCTCGCGCCGTTTCCCCCGCCATCTTTGCCAAGCGCTTTATAACGGTCGCGCTGGCGTTGGCGCGCCGCCTTGACCCTGGCGGCGACCTCGGCCGATCCCTCGGCCGGCGGCGGCAGGGTCAGATCGCCCGGGCTGACGGCGGGCACGTCGACATGGATGTCGATGCGGTCGAACAGCGGCCCGGATATCTTCGCCTGATAATCGGACGCGCATCTCGGCGCCCGCGAGCAGGCCAGCGACGGGTCGCTGAGATAGCCGCAGCGGCACGGGTTCATCGCGGCGATGAGCTGGAAGCGGGCGGGATAGGTGCTGTGCGCGTTGGCCCGGGCGATGGTGGCGCGCCCGGTCTCCAGCGGCTGGCGCAGGGATTCGAGGGTCTGGCGGGAGAACTCCGGCAATTCGTCGAGGAACAGCACGCCGAGATGGGCGAGCGAAATCTCGCCGGGGCGCACCTTGTGGCCGCCGCCGATGAGCGCCGGCAGCGAGGCCGAGTGATGGGGATCGCGGAACGGCCGCGCGCGCAACAACCGCCCGCCCTCCAGCGTCCCGGCGAGGCTGTGGATCATGCTGACGTCGAGCGCCTCCGCCGGATCGAGCGGCGGCAACAGGCCCGGCAGGCGCGCCGCCAGCATCGACTTGCCGGCGCCGGGCGGGCCGACCATCAGTAAATTATGGGCCCCGGCGGCGGCGATCTCGATCGCCCGCTTGGCGGTCTCCTGGCCCTTGATGTCGCGAAGATCGAGGGAACTGGGCCGCTCCTCGGCCATCAGGGGTTCGGGCGGGCCCATGACCTGGGTGCCCTTGAAGTGGTTGATGAGCTGCAACAGGTTCTCCGGCGCCAACACGTCGAGCCCGGCGACCCAGGCCGCCTCGCCGCCGCAGGCCGAAGGACAGATCAAGCCGTCATCGCCGGCATGGGCGTGGATCGCCGCCGGCAGGACGCCCGAAACCGGCGCGATGGCGCCGTCGAGCGCCAATTCGCCAAGCACGGTGAACTGGGCGATCTCCTCCGCCGGCAGGACATTCATGCTGACCAACAGGCCCAAGGCGATGGGCAGGTCGAAATGGCTTCCCTCCTTGACCACGTCGGCCGGCGCCAGATTGATGGTGATCCGCTTGGGCGGCAGCGCCAGGCCAAGGGCGTTCAGCGCCGCCCGCACCCGTTCGCGCGATTCCGCCACCGCCTTGTCGGGCAGGCCGACGATGGTGAACGCCGGCAGGCCCGATGACATCTGCACCTGGACGTCGATGCCCAGGACGGCGATACCCTGAAAGGCGACGGTGGATACCCGCGCGACCATGATGCCTCCCCTCGCGGCGCAACCGATTGGCGAAGGCCGCGCCTTGGCGACGATCTTAAGGCTATTGACCGGGCAGGGCCAGCGGCGAAGGCGCCCGGCGGAAATGGCGTCAAGGTGCGTGGGGATATATCCTAGCGCGGCCCTCACCCCGAGCGGCGTTTGGCGCCCTTGGCGAAGCGGGTCTCGATGGCGTCCCAGATGCCGGCCTCGAGGCAGACGCCGTCGAAGCGGTCGATCTCCTGGATGCCGGTCGGCGAGGTGACGTTGATCTCGGTCAAATACTCGCCGATGACGTCGATGCCGACGAAGACCATGCCGCGATCGCGAAGCGCCGGGCCGATGGTCCGGCAGATCTCGTGATCGCGCGCGTTGAGCTCGGCCTTGACCGCCTTGGCGCCGACATGGAGGTTGGCGCGCGCCTCGCCGGCGGCCGGGATGCGGGTGATGGCGCCGGCCGCCTCGCCGTCGATCAGGATGATGCGCTTGTCGCCTTGGCGCACCTCCGGGATGTAGCGCTGGACCATCACCGGTTCGCGGTAAAGCTCTTCGTACATCTCCAAAAGCGCGTTCAGGTTCTCGTCCTCGGGCGCGACGTGGAAGACGCCGACGCCGCCGTTGCCGTAAAGCGGCTTGATGATGATGTCCTTCTCCGCCCGGCGGAACTCGAGGATCCGCTGGCGGTCCGAGGTGATCAGGGTCGGCGGCATCAACTCGGGGAAATTGGTGACGAACAGTTTCTCCGGCGCGTTCCTCACCTGGACCGGGTCGTTGACCACCAGGGTCCCGGGATGGATGCGCTCGAGCAGATGGGTGGCGGTGATATAGGCCATGTCGAACGGCGGGTCCTGGCGCATCATGACGATGTCGAAATTTGAAAGATCGACGGTCTCGGCCGCGCCGAGGGTGAAAGGGTCGCCCCTATCGCGGCGCACCTCGAAGGGCCGGGCGTTGGCGATGACGCGCCCGTCATGGAAGCTCAAGTCCTGGGGCAAATAATGATGGATCCCATGCCCGCGCTTTTGCGCCTCCAACGCCAGGGCGAAGCTCGAATCCGCATCGATGTCGATGGCGTCGAGGGGGTCCATCTGAAAGGCAACGCTTAGGCCCATGGGGTCTCCTCCGCCGGGCCGAGGCGCCGTCGGGCGCTATGGCCCCAAGGCGGGCGTGGGGGGCGCGGGTTCGAGCGATATTATCGGCAAATGACGCCGGCGCAAAGGCGGCGCGCGATCAACCCTTGCGCCTGGGATCGGACTTGAGCAGCACGTGGTTGACCACCCGACGGACGAATTTGACGTTGCGCGCGTGGTTTATCACCCGCTCCAGCTCCACCTTGTCCTGGGCGATGCCGAACAGATAGACCGTGTAGTTGACGGTATCGACGCTGTAGTTGATGGCGGTGATCCCCTTGTCGAACAGGAACTTGGTCTTGAGCTGGGCGGTGATCCAGGTGTCGCGGGCATAGTCCTTGGAACGGCCGGTAGGCGCGATGGCGATCTCGTTGATCACCTCCTTGACGCCGGTGGCCCGCCAGGCCAGGCGCACCGCGTCGGCGCGCTGTTCTTCCGATCGCACCACGCCGGTCACCAGCACGCGGCCCTCATGCACCGCGAGGCCGAGCCCCTGGTACATGTCGGAGTTCTGTTTAAGCCACAGGATGTTGATGGCGACGCGGATGCGGGTGTCGGTCAACGTCCCGGTGAGGCCGCGTTCCTGGGACGCGGCGACGGCGGCGCCGGCGCCGGCGCCGACGGCGAAGCCGGTCGTCGTACAGGCGGAAAGGGCCGGCAAAAGGAACGCCAGGGAGAGGACGGCGATGAGGGGTATCCGGGTATCAGACATGGGCGAGGAACCACTTGGGGGCGGACGCGGTGCCGCAATGTTCCTCCCGGACCACCATTAAATTCATATCTCGCGGCCGTTGTCCAGCCCCGGGATGGGATAAACCCGCCTTCGCCGGGTCGAGATAGGTCAATCCCGCCAGGCGTCCTTGATGTGGACGGGTGGCCGCCAGGGACGCATAAGCATGACATCGTAGCGCACGAAGAGCCGCGCCAGCGCCGGATAGTGCGAGATGAAGAGCGCCGCGGCGCGGGAGATGCGCCGGCGCTGGCGGGGCGTGATGGCCTCGCCGGCCTCCCCGAGCGTGCGGCGCGCCTTGACCTCGATCACCGCCAGCGCCGATCCGCGCCGGGCGACGATGTCGATCTCGCCGGCCGGCGTGCGGTAATCCCTGGCCAGGATGCGATAGCCCAAGAGGCGGAGATACCAGACCGCCATGGTTTCGGCCCAACGCCCGGAGCGATAGGCGCGGCGTCGGCGTTGGCGTGTCATGGCGCCTTTCGGCCCCCGGAACGCCCGCCGCGGCCGGTGAGCGCCAGGGCGCGGCTATAGAGTTCGCGTTTCGAAACGCCGGTGGCCGCGGCCACCTTCGCCGCCGCGTCGCGCACCCCGAGGCTCTCGAGCGCGGCGCCGAGTTGGGCGTCGATATCAACCGCATCCGCCGCCAGCAGGGCCGATTTTTCCGGCGGCGCGACGACGATGACGACTTCGCCCTTGGGCGGCCCCGCTTCGCGGTAATGACGCGCGAGCTCTTCGAGTGTCGCGCGGCGGACCTCTTCGAAAAATTTGGTGAGCTCGCGGGCGACCGCCGCCTTGCGGTGACCGAGGATGGCCGCCATGTCGCCGAGCGACGCCGCCAGGCGGCGGGGAGATTCGAAGAGGACGAGGGTCGCCCTGACCGAGGAGAGCTCCTTGAGCGTTTTGCGCCGGGCCGCCTGTTTCACCGGCAGGAAGCCGGCGAACAAGAACCTGTCGCTCGGCAGGCCCGAGACCGCAAGTGCTGCGATCGGCGCCGAGGCCCCCGGGATGACGGTCACCGGGATGCCGGCGTCATGGCAGGCATTGACCAGCCTGTAGCCGGGGTCCGATATCAGCGGCGTGCCGGCGTCCGATACCAGCGCCACCGCCTGGCCGCGTTCGAGATGGCGGAGCAAAATGGGGCCGGCGCGGGCGGCATTGTGTTCGTGATAGGGTATCTTCCGCGCCGCGATGCCGTAGAATGCCAGCAACTTGCCGGTGACGCGGGTGTCTTCGCAAGCGATCAGATCGGCTTGCTCGAGGGTGGCGAGCGCCCTCAGCGTGATGTCGTCGGCGTTGCCGATCGGCGTCGCGACGATATAAAGTCCGCCGCCCAACTTCGCGCCGCCCATCTTCGCTTGGGGCTGTTTTTTCGTCCGCGCCCGCTTTTTCATAATGGCCACCGGTTTACTTCCCGCCGTTCCCTGATACCCTTAAGTTTTCGGCCAAGCGTTGGTTTTCCCCAAAATGTCGACCCTTATTCCGTCCCTCGCACGATCCCGCCCTACGGTCCCGCCCGACCCGCGGCCGATAGCCGGCCGACGCCCCGTCCGGATCCGAGCGGTGCTTTTCGTCTTGTTCTTTGCGCTGGGGGGGTGCGAGCAGGTCTCAAGGATAGCGGACGAGTTCACGCTGTGGCAAGGCGGTCCTCCGTCCAAGCCGGCGACGGCGCCGCCAAGGAAGGTGACCCCGCGACCCAAGGCGCCGGCGCCCCAAGTCGCCCGGCCTCCCCCGGCCCCGGCGCCGGTGACCACGGCGCCTCCGGCCACCGCGCCTACCCCCGTCCCGCCGATGTCGACGATCGTCGAGGCCCGGCCGCTGCCGCCGGTGACCACGGTGGCCAAATCGGTGGAACTCATCCCGCCGCCCGGCGTTCGCGACATCATCCATGTCGGCTTGTTGGTGCCGTTGACAGGGCCTTCCGCGCCGCTTGGAAAGGCGTTGCTCGCCGCCGCGCAACTGGCGCTGTTCGATATCGCGCCGGATGACTTCGCCCTGGTGCCGCAAGATACCGGGGGCACTCCGGAAGGGGCGGCGCGCGCCTTCCAGGAGGTCGCGAACGCCGGCGCCAAGGTCGTTCTCGGGCCGCTTTTCGCCTCTTCGGTCGAAGCCATCGCCCCATTGGCCCGCGCCAGGAACATCAACATCGTCGCCTTCTCCAATGACCGTTCGGTTGCCGGTGAAGGCGTGTTCATCCTCGGCTTCCTGCCGGAGGTCCAGGTCGCGCGCGTCGTCGCCTACGCGCGCACGCGCGGGATTTCCCGCTTCGCCGCCCTTCTTCCCGACACCGAATACGGAACCAGGGTGGGCGAAGCGTTTGCCCGCGCGGTAGAAGCCAGCGGCGCCGTGATCTCCCAGGTCGAACGCTATGGCGCCGTCGATGCCAAAAGCCTGTCGCCGGTGATTCGCCGGCTCGCCAACTACGACAGCCGCCGGGCGGCGCTGATGGCCCAGCGGCGGACGCTCGAGGGCAAGGAGGGCGAGACCGCCAAGCGGGCGTTGAAAAGGCTCGAGAAACTGGACGCCCTGGGGGGCGTCGACTTCGACGCCATCCTGGTGGCCGAAAGCGGCGCCAGGATCCGTGCCATAGCGCCGTTGTTGCCGTATTACGATATCGACACCCGCAGGGTCCGGGTGCTCGGCGCGGTGGGGTGGAACTCTCCGGCGGCGAGGGCCGAGCCGGCGCTGATCGGCGCGTGGTATCCGTCGCCATCGCCCGAGGAGCGTGAAGGCTTCGATAAAGTCTTTGCCGAAACCTACGGCCACAAGCCGCCCCGCCTTGCGTCCCTTGCCTATGACGCGACGGCGATGGCGGCGGTGCTGGCCAGGAGCGAGACCGCCGACCATTTCACCACCGAGGCCCTGACGGCGGCCAATGGGTTCTCCGGCATCGACGGTATCTTCCGGTTGCTGCCGAGCGGCGTGGTCGAAAGGGGACTGGCGGTCATGGAGATGAATGCCGGCGGCGTCCGCGTCGTCAGCCCGGCGCCCCGCACCTTCGAGCGGCTCACCAACTGAGCACCAACAGAGAAAGCCGTTTCGCCCGCGCCCCGCAAGGCCAACTATCTAACCCAGGAGTTCGAGAACGACGGCGTTGAGCCGCACCCGCCCCGATTTCGTGGCCTTGAGATGTTCGTCATCAAGGGTCAGGAACCCGGCGGCGATCAACCCTTGCAGTCCTCGCCGCCCCAGTATGTCGGTGAAATCACCGCCGGTCTGGCGCCGAAATCGCGCCCGGCCGATCCCTTCCTTGAGCCTCAGGCCCATCAACACGATCTCCTCGATCCGCTCCCCCGGCGTGAGGCGGGTTTCGCTTTCGCTGCCATGGCCGTCGCTTTCGACCGCTTCGATCCAGCGCTCCGGGCTCCGGAGCTTCTTGATCGCGAGGGTGTCCTCTCCGATGGAGAGACGGCCATGGGCGCCGGGGCCGATGCCGGCGTAATCTCCGTAGCGCCAATAGCCAAGATTGTGGCGGCATTCCTCGCCCGGCCGGGCGTGGTTCGATACCTCGTAAGCGAAAAGGCCGGCGCCTTCCAGCGCCGCAAGCGTCGTCTCGTAAAGCCGGGCGCCAAGGTCCTCGTCGGGAAGTTTGATGACGCCCCGTCGATGGGCGCCGAAAAAGGGCGTGCCGCGCTCGATCGTCAGCTGATAGGCGGAAATGTGCGATGCCCCCAGCGCCAGCGCCTCAATGAGCTCCGCCCGCCAGCTCTTGGCGCTCTGGCCCGGCAGGGCGTAGATCAAATCGAAGGAATGGCGGGGAAAGTACCTTTGGGCGCATTCGAGCGCGCGGATGGCCTCGTCCCGGCCATGGGTGCGACCGAGAAACCGCAGCGCGTCGTCGTTCAGGGACTGGATGCCGAGGGAGAGGCGGTTGACGCCGGCATCATTGAAGGCCTCGAATCGTTTGGCCTCGACCGAGGTCGGATTGGCCTCGAGCGTGACCTCGCACCCCGGCGCCCCCGGCCACAGGTCGAAAGCGCGCCCGATGATCGCCGCGACGGTCTCGGGTTCCATCAATGACGGCGTGCCGCCACCGAAGAAAATGCTCTCCAGGCGCCGCGACGGCGTCGAGGCGGCGATGTGCTCCAACTCCGCGAGATAGGCCTGGCGCCAGCGCGCCTGATCGATGGCTTCGCGCACGTGGCTGTTGAAATCGCAATAGGGGCATTTGGCGAGGCAAAACGGCCAGTGGACGTAAAGCCCCATGCCGGTCTCATTGGCGTCGGCGAGTTCGCCGGGCGGCGTATCCATCTCAGTTTTGCCAAGGGCCGGGGCGGGCATCGGGTTCACTCCTTGCCGAAACAGGCGTCGACGAGTTGGCGAAGCGCATCGGCGCGGTGGCTGATGGCGTGTTTTTGCGCCGGCTCCATCTCGCCGAAGGTCACGTCATGGCCACCGGGGACGAACATGGGATCATAGCCGAAGCCGTGACCGCCCCTCGGCGGCCAGACCAGGTGTCCGTCGACCCGCCCTTCGAAAATCTCGCAATGGACCTTGGCGTTTGTGCCGTCCGCCGCGCCCGGCCAGCACAGCGCGAGGGCGCAGATGAAGCTGGCGCTCCGGTCGGTCCTGCCTGAAAGTGCTTGTTCGACCCGATCCATGGCGGCGCCAAAGTCCCTCTCGGGCCCGGCCCAGCGCGCCGAACGGACGCCGGGCGCGCCGTCGAGCGCCGCCACCGCCAGGCCCGAATCATCGGCCAGCGCCGGCAGACGCGTGAACTCCGCCGCCGCGACGGCCTTGATGCGGGCGTTGTCGCGAAACGTCGCGCCGTTTTCTTCCGGCTCCCCAAGCCCGAGATCGGCCGCCGAGGTCAGGGCGATGCCGAACGGCGCCAGGAGATCGGCGATCTCGCGCACCTTGCCCCGATTGTGGCTGGCGATAACGAGCCTATCCGCGTCGAACTTCCGGGGCATGGCCACCGTCCAACTTCAATCAAGCCCGAGCGCGTCCCTTTGCAGCGCCGCCAACTCGCCGATGCCGTTGCGCGCGAGCGAAAACAAGGCGTCGAACTGGGCCTTGGAGAACGGCGCCTCTTCCGCCGTACCCTGGATCTCGACGATCTTGCCGGCGCCGGTAAGGACGAAATTGGCGTCCACCGCCGCGCCGCTGTCCTCGGCGTAATCGAGATCGAGGACCGCCTCGCCATCGACCAGGCCGCAGGAGACGGCGGCGACTTGGTCCTTCAGGGGCATATCGGTGATGACGCCGTCCTCGACCAGCCGCGAAAGCGCCATGTAGAGCGCCACATACGCCCCGGTGATCGCCGCCGTCCGGGTGCCGCCGTCGGCCAGCAATACATCGCAATCGAGCCTTATCTGACGCTCACCGAGGGCAGCGAGGTCGGTCACCGCGCGCAGGCTGCGGCCGATCAGGCGCTGGATCTCCTGGGTGCGGCCCGATTGCTTGCCCCGCGCGGCCTCGCGGGCGGAGCGGGTCTCGGTGGCGCGGGGCAGCATGCCGTATTCGGCCGTGACCCAGCCTTTTCCCCCATCGCGCAGGAACGGCGGGACGCGGTTGTCCAGGCTGGCGGTGCACATCACCCTGGTATCGCCGAAAATCACCAGGCACGAGCCCTCGGCATATTTGTTGACGCCGGTCTCGAGCGTGACCGCGCGAAGCTCATCTCGGGCGCGTCCGGAGGGCCGCATGACGAAATCCCTTGGCAGTTTATCGACCAAACCCGCCCGAACCCCGCCGGCCGGGCAATTTCGCTGGTGTCCTCAAGCTAACGCGCCCCGCATCACGCGTCCAGGGCGCTATCCGGCCGGAGAGAAGGGGTTCAACGGCCCCAACACGGCTTTTCGCGCGCCCGGTATCGCTCAACGCCCCGGTATCGCTCGACGCCAGGCTCCGCCGCCCGTCCGGCGGCGTTGACGCTCAGGGGCAAGCTTACTAGATTTGATGGCGCGTTTCTGGGATAATAGGGGCGATGGATTCGACCCATTTCAAGTGGTTGTAGACGGGTCGAGTGGTTGTGGACGGGGTAATGACGCCAGGCTCAGTGCAACCAGTTGCCGAGCTCAACGAACGATCCCGCGAAATTTTCCGCCGGATCGTCGAATCCTACGTCGAGACCGGCGAGCCGGTGGGCTCGCGTACGCTTTCGAGGAACCTGCGTCTGGCGCTGTCGCCGGCGACCATCCGCAACGTCATGGCCGATCTTCAGGAAGCCGGGCTGTTGTACGCTCCCCACACCTCGGCGGGGCGCCTGCCGACCGAGGCGGGCTTGCGGCTTTTCGTCGACGGGCTTTTGGAAATCGGCGGGTTGACCGAGGAGGAGCGCACCGATATCGACATCAAGTGCTCCGCCACCGGCAAGAGCGTCGAGGAAGCCCTGGCGGAAGCGACGTCGATGCTCTCGGGCCTGGCCGACTGCGCCGGGCTGGTTCTGGCGCCGAAGTCCGAAACATCCTTGAAACATATCGAGTTCGTCGGCCTTACCGACGGCCGGGCACTGGTGGTCATGGTCGGCGAGAACGGGGTGGTCGAGAACCGGCTCATCGAGGTGCCTGTCGGCATTCCGCCCTCGGCGCTGGTCGAGGCGCGAAATTTCCTCAGCGCCCGCCTCGTCGGCCGGACGCTGACCGAAGCACGCGCCGAGATCGCGGTGGAACTCAAGGAACACAGGGTGCAGCTCGACCAGCTCACCACCGAGTTGGTGGAGACCGGGCTGGCCACCTGGGCGGGTGAAAGCCAGCCCGGTTATCTCATCGTCAAGGGTCAGGCGAAGCTGTTGGAAAACGTCACCGCGATCGAGGATCTGGAGCAAATACGGACTTTGTTCGAGGCCCTGGAAACCAAGGAGACCATGGCCCGGCTCCTGGAACTCGCCCACGACGCCGAGGGCGTACAGATCTTCATCGGCGCCGACAATGCCCTCTTCGCGCTGGCCGGCTTCTCCATGGTCGTCGCTCCCTTCGCCAATAGCTCGGAGAAGATCGTCGGCGCCATCGGGGTCATCGGCCCGACGCGCATCAACTATGCCCGCATCATCCCGATGGTCGATTACACCGCCAAGGTGATCAGCCGGGTGATCGGTTGACGTATTACCTGATATCGACGAATCGCTAACTGCTTGGGCCGGTCACGGCCGGATGTCATGGTTTCGAGGAAAAAGAAAAAACCCGTGAGTGAAGACAAGAGCGCAGCCAAGGCCGAGGCCGTGCCCGGGGCAACGGCGCCCGGGGCAACGGCGCCCGAGGGAACCGCGCCCGAGGGAACCGCGCCCGAGGCGGGGGCCCCTGACTTGGAGGCGAAAGCCGGCGAGGCTCTCGCCTCGGCGAAGCCTCCGGCGGAGCCAGGGCCCCCCGAGCCCGCCGAGGCCGAACCGGCGCCCGATCCGAAGGCCGAGCTCGAGGCCCAGATCGCCGATCTCACCGACAGGTTCGCGCGCGCCGTCGCCGAGCTCGAGAATTACCGCCGCCGCGCCGAGAGGGAACGCGAAGACGTGGCCAAATACGCCATCACCAATTTCGCCCGCGACATGTTGGCGATCGCCGATAGCCTCGGTTTGGCGCTCGCCAGCATCTCCGCCGAGGTGCGCGGCGAAGACAAGAACCTCGACACCCTCGCCGCCGGCGTCGAACTGACGGAGCGCGGGCTTATGGCGGCGTTCGAGCGCCACGGAATCACCAAGGTCGACCCCATGGGCGAGAGCTTCAACCACGATCTCCACCAGGCCATGTTCGAGATCGAGGACACCGACAAACCGGCCGGCACCATCGTCGAGGTGATGCAGGCGGGCTATGTCCTCAAGGACCGGCTGTTGCGCCCGGCCATGGTCGGGGTGACCAAGGGCGGGGCGGCCAAGACGGATGCGCCCGGACCCGGAGAGGCCGAGACCGGCGCCGTGCCCAAGGGCGGCCCCGAGGGTGGTAAGGAAGCGACCGGGGCGCCCGCCGCCGGGCCTGGGGCCGGCTCTGGTCAAGGCGCCGCGCCGGGTTCGGGGCCGGCGCCGGGGGAAGATGGCGCCAAGAAGCCGCCCGAGAACCCGGAACACGTAGACACCAAGGCTTAACCCGGATTTCTCACCATGGACAGGCGCGTCATCGCGTCGGGCCGCGTCCGGTCCTTCGACGCCGTGGGCGGCCATGTTGAGGGGAGCGGGCCGGCGCGACCCGAAGGGCGGCTATCGCGCGACAGGCGTCGTCGAAGCACTTGCCCGATGGGGCTGGCATCGCGCCGCGCGCTTTTCCTAGCCTGTCGTGCGATCGCCACCGTGCCGCACCTGTCCATGGTGAGAAATCCGGGCTAAACCGCCCCTGAACGGTGCCGTCCCCTGCCCTTGGGGCTGAAAAATGGCGGTGCAATGGTTGCAGGGGCCAACCCCGCTACTTATATAACCGTGCAGTGAACAGGGCTTTCGAACCCGTTCGAAAGAGGGGAAAATCCTCAATTTACAGGGGTTCCGATAGGCGCCGAGTCAGGGCCGGAGGGACCTGCTGAACCGGAAAGGGGAACTATGAGCAAAGTAATCGGCATCGACCTTGGCACCACCAATTCCTGCGTCGCGGTCATGGAAGGAACCACCGCCAAGGTGATCGAAAATACCGAGGGCACGCGGACCACGCCATCCATGGTGGCCTTTACCGAAAGCGGCGAACGCCTCGTCGGGCAACCCGCCAAGCGCCAAGGGGTCACCAACCCGGAAAACACTTTTTACGCCATCAAGCGTCTCATCGGACGCACCTTCAAGGATCCGATGACCCGGAAGGACATGGATATGGTGGCCTACAAGATCGTCGCCGCCGACAACGGCGACGCCTGGGTCGAGGGCCGCGGCGAGAAATATTCCCCAAGCCAGATCAGCGCCTTCATCCTCCAGAAGATGAAGGAAACCGTCGAGAGCTATCTCGGCGAAACCGTCTCCGAAGCCGTCATCACCGTTCCCGCCTATTTCAATGATTCACAGCGCCAAGCGACCAAGGACGCCGGCCGCATCGCCGGTCTCGAGGTTCTGCGCATCATCAACGAGCCGACGGCGGCGGCGCTCGCCTACGGTCTCGAGAAGAAGGAAAACGGCACCATCGCCGTTTACGATCTCGGCGGCGGCACCTTCGATATTTCCATACTCGAAATCGGCGACGGCGTCTTCGAGGTCAAAGCGACCAACGGCGACACCTTCCTGGGTGGCGAGGATTTCGACAAAAAAATCGTCGATTACCTCGCCGACGAGTTCAAGAAGGAACAGGGCATCGACCTGCGCCAGGACCGCTTGGCGTTGCAGCGGCTGAAAGAATCGGCGGAGAAAGCCAAGATCGAGCTTTCCAGCGCCATGGAAACCGAGGTCAACCTTCCCTTCATCACCGCCGATCAGGCCGGGCCGAAGCATCTCAACATCAAACTGACCCGGGCCAAGCTCGAGGCGCTGGTCGAAGATTTGATCGAGCGCACGGTGAAGCCCTGCAAGTCGGCGCTGAAGGACGCCGGGCTGAAGGCTTCCGAGATCGACGAGATCATCCTGGTGGGCGGCATGACCCGCATGCCCAAGGTCATCGAGACGGTGAAGAACCTCTTTGGCCGGGAGCCTCATAAGGGCGTGAACCCGGACGAGGTCGTGGCGGTGGGCGCGACGATCCAGGCGGGCGTGCTCAAGGGCGACGTCAAGGACGTTTTGTTGCTCGACGTGACGCCGCTGTCGCTGGGTATCGAGACCTTGGGCGGCGTATACACTCGGCTGATCGACCGCAACACGACGATCCCGACGAAGAAGAGCCAGGTCTTCTCGACCGCCGAGGATACCCAGACCGCGGTGACGATCCGCGTGTTCCAGGGCGAACGCCAAATGGCCTCGGACAACAAGCTGCTTGGCCAGTTCGACCTGGTGGGCATTCCGCCGGCGCCGCGCGGCATGCCTCAGATCGAGGTCACCTTCGACATCGACGCCAACGGCATCGTCCACGTCTCGGCCAAGGATCAGGCCACGGGCAAGGAACAGCAAATACGCATCCAGGCTTCCGGCGGGCTTTCCGATGAAGAGATCGAGGGAATGGTCAAGGACGCCGAGGCCCATGCCGAGGAGGACAAGAAACGCAAGGAACTGGTCGAAACCCGAAACCAGGCGGAAGCCTTGATCCATGCCACCGAAAAGAACCTCGAGGAGTTCGGCGACAAGGTCGGGGAAGATATCAAGACCGGGATCGAGGACGGTATCAAGGCGCTGCGCGAGGGGCTCGAGGGCGAGGACACCGACGCCATCCGTTCCAAGGTCGAAGCGCTGGCCCAGGCATCGATGAAGCTCGGCGAGGAGATGTACAAGGCGCAGCAGGAGGCGGCGGCCGGGGCCGGCACCGATGCCGGGGCGCCGGAAGATATCCAGGAAGCCGCCGGCGGCGACGATGCCACCGTGGTCGACGCGGAATTCGAGGAAGTCGAGGACGAGAAGAAGAACAAGTCAGCGTAAATTTAATGCGTGGAGCGTAGAGTAATGATTCGCCGCCTCCGAAGCCCCGGTCTCGTCGATATCCGTGACCGCTTTCGGGGCGGCGATTAGTATCGGGTTGGAGTGAATGGCCAAAAGCGATTTCTACGAAATGCTGGGGGTGGACCGCCGGGCCGGCCCGGCGGACATCAAGAAGGCCTACCGCAAGCTGGCGATGAAGCACCACCCCGACCGCAA
The DNA here is from genome assembly GCA_022566265.1 of Pseudomonadota bacterium. Lineage (GTDB taxonomy): Bacteria > Pseudomonadota > Alphaproteobacteria > SMXQ01 > SMXQ01 > JACZQV01. The sequence goes on from JADFJG010000041.1 coordinate 26,357, forward strand.
CCCCGGCGACCAGAACGCGGAGCAGCAATTCAAGAACATCTCCGAGGCCTACGACGTTCTCAAGGACGATGACAAGCGCGCCGCTTACGACCGCTTCGGCCATGCCGCCTTCGATAACGGCGCCGGACCGCGCCCCTCCGACTCCAATTTCAACTTTTCATCCGGTTTCGCCGACATATTCGACGAAATGTTCGGCGACTTCATGGGCGGCCGGCACGGCGGCACGTCGAGCAGCAGGGGCGCGGACCTTCGCTACAACCTCGAGATAACCTTGGAGGAGGCGTTTGCCGGCAAGAACGTCTCGGTCCGCGTTCCCACCTCGGTGGCTTGCGACTCCTGCAACGGCACCGGCGCCGCCAAGGGATCGAAACCGGTCAATTGCCCGACCTGCCATGGGCGGGGCAAGATACGGGCGCAGCAAGGGTTCTTCACCATCGAGCGCACCTGTCACGGCTGCCAGGGCGCCGGCCGGGTGATCAAGAATCCGTGCAAGAGTTGCGGCGGCGCCGGCCGGGTGCGCCGCGAGAAGACCCTTTCCGTCGGCATTCCCGCCGGCGTCGAGGACGGCACGCGCATCCGCCTGTCGGGCGAGGGCGCCGCCGGCCTCAGGGGCGCGCCGTCCGGCGATCTCTATATTTTCCTTTCCATTACCGCCCATCGGCTGTTCCAGCGCGACGGCGCCAACATCTATTGCCGCGTGCCCATCGCCATGACCACCGCGGCGCTTGGCGGAACGATCGAACTGCCCACCGTCGATGGCGGCCGGGCCCGGGTATCGATCCCGGCGGGCACCCAGACGGGCCATCGAATCCGGCTGCGGGGCAAGGGCATGTCGGTGATGAACAACGCTTCGCGGGGCGATATGTACATCGAGGCGGCGATCGAGACGCCGGTCAATCTCACCAAGCAGCAAAAAGAGTTCCTCCGCGAGTTCGAAGGTTCGGGCGGCAAGAAAAGCACCAGCCCGGAATCGGAAGGCTTCTTCTCCAAGGTCAAGGAGCTGTGGGAAGACCTGCGCGAGGAGACCTGACCGACTTGCCTTTATCCCGGCGAGCCCATGACTGGGCTCGCCTCTTGTTCCCTCTAGTACTTACTTTCATAGGAGGGTGACACATCTGACGGCCTTGCGGGTTTTTCGGCTAGGAGCGTGGTCCGCCGTGATGCTGGCGCATCACAAGGGCCGCGCGACGACGTCCGAAGGGCCCGCAAGGCCGCCCGAAGGGTCGCTTTTCGCGGCCGCCGGAGGGCGTCGGCGCCGCTT
>JADFJG010000042.1 GCA_022566265.1 Pseudomonadota bacterium
GGATGCCCATGGCGTCCAACTCCCGGCACGACGATAGAATCGCCTCGGCGCCGTAATTCACGTTGTTGGCGTTGCCGACGGCGTGAAACCCCGCCGTCTTAAGCGCGCTTCCCACCGCCGGCGTGGCGTAAAACCCTTCCTCGTCCTCGGAACGTCGCCTCGGCGATTGGTAAAGGCAGCATTCGAGATTGGCGAACACGACGTCCGCCGACTTCAGGGTCGTCGCGATCTTGGAAAAGGGGACATCGGGGTCGGTGACGCCGACCAGATTGACGTCGCCGATCAGGATCATGTGGTGTTTCATGCGCTCCTTTCCGCCAATTCCCGTCCTTCCCTTGGACGCCTGATTATCGAAGATCAGATGCTCCTTGTCCTGCCGCCATCGACATTGATCGCCGTGCCCGAGATCATGCCGGCGCGGGCCGACGCCAGGAACACCACCACGTTGGCGATGTCCTCGGGCATCACCACGCGGCCGAGCGGGACCTCGCTCAACAGGTGCTTTTCGGCTTCCGCCTCGGAGACCCCCCGCTGCCGCGCTTCGCGGCCGATCAGGTCGGTCCAGCGTCCGGTGTCGGTCGAGCCGGGATTGACGGCGTTGACCGTGATGCCATCGGCGCCCAGCGCATTGGCCAACACCTTGGTGGCGCTCAGGGTGCCGAGATTGATCGGCCCGGCCATCACCGAGAACATCGACGGTTCGCGCCCGCGGGTGCCGGCGATATTGATGATGCGCCCCTGGGTGGACTTGCGCAGATAGGGCAGGACCTCGCGCGACATGCGCATCAGGCCGATCGGCTTGACGGCGAAGCCCTGCTCCCATTTCTCGTCGGGGATGTCCTCCAACAGGCCCCTCGGCGCGCCGCCGGCGCAATTGACCAGGATATCGACGCCGCCAAGGGCCTCGACGGCGGCGGTAACCGCCGGGCGGATGGTGTCGGGCCGTTCGAAGTCGATGGCCGAGAACACCACCCGGACGGCGCCGTTCTCATCCCTGATCTCACCGGCCAGCGCCTCGCATTTCGCCCGGTCGCGGCCGAATAGCGCCAGATCGACCCCTTCGCGGGCGAATTCCTCGGCGATCGCCCTGCCGATACCCTTGCTCGCCCCCGTCACGAAGGCGATCCTGCCCTTCAGTCCCAGTTCCATGGAAATTCCGACCGTTGATCTTCAAGACGCCGGGGCTGGCCGACAGCGACCGCCCCGCCGGGGTATAATATTTGAAGCGGCGCCGGGGTTCACTCTATAAAATCCTACGCCTCGGGGGGATCATGGGTTAACTTGCAAGCCCCCGTCCGCCCCCCTCCGATGGTTCGGCGCCAGGCCGCGCCGGGCGACGGAAAGAAAAGGAAAAACAGGGAGATAGTCATGTCCGAACGGCCGACCACGACCCTGCGCCGGCTGCTTGCCGGGCCCGAATTCCTCATCGTGCCCGGTGTCGCCGATTGCTTGAACGCGCGCCTCGTCACCGAGGCGGGGTTCAAGGCCATCTACATGACCGGCGCCGGCACCACCGCCGTCCGCCTCGGCATGCCCGATATCGGCCTTCTGACCATGGACGAGATGGTGGACAACGCCTCGCGCATCGCCGAGGCCTCTGGTCTGCCGCTGATCGCCGACGCCGATACCGGCTATGGCGGACCGCTCAATGTGATGCGCACCATCCGCGCCTATGAGCGCGCCGGCGTCGCCGGCGTCCACATCGAGGATCAGCTCTTGCCGAAGCGCTGCGGGCACCTCGCCGGCAAGACCCTGGTCCCGGCGGCGGAAATGGCGGCGAAGATCCGCGCCGCGGTCGACGCCCGCGAGGATTCCGATTTCGTCCTTATCGCCCGCACCGACGCCATCGCCGTCGAGGGGTTCGAGGCGGCGATCGAGCGGGGCAAGCTATACGCCAACGCCGGCGCCGACGTCATCTTCGTCGAGGCGCCGCGCACGCGCGAACAGCTCGCGGCCATACCGCCGGCCTTCGGGGTGCCGGCGCTCCTCAACATCGGCGCCAGCGGCAAGACCCCGATGCTCAGCGCCGAGGAAGCCAGGGAGCTTGGCTTTAGCCTCGCGATCTATCCCAATTTCGTCATCCTCGCGGCGATCCCGGCGGTCAGGCGCCTGCTCAGGGAACTCAAGGAAAAGGGGACGCCGGCGGCGTTGCTGGGTGAGATGGCCGGCTTCACCGAGCTCTTCGATATCGTCGGCATGGCGGAGGTCCAGGAGCTTGAAGGGCGCTACGGCGTGTCGGAAGAGGCCCGCGTCGGTTACTGAAAACGCGGGCGACAAGGGAGAGGAATCGATGGCCCAACCACGGACGATGTTCGATAAAATCTGGGAAAGCCACGTCATCGTCGACCGGGACGATGGCCAGACCCTGCTCTATGTCGACCGCCATCTCTGCCACGACGGCTCGTTCTTCGCCTTCGACATGCTGCGCGATACCGGCCTCCCGGTGCGCCGGCCGGACCAGACCTTCACCGTGCCGGACCATTACGTCCCGACCCGCGGCCACGAATTGGACGATGCCGTCGACGAAGAGCGCCGGGAGATGATCGTCAAGCTCGATCGCAACGCCAAGCAGTTCGATCTCACCATCTTCGGTCTCGGCGACAAGCGCCAGGGCATCGTCCACGTCGTCGGGCCGGAACAGGGCATCACCCAGCCCGGCATGCTCATGGTCTGCGGCGATTCCCATACCTCGACCCATGGCGCGCTCGGCGCCATCGCCTTCGGCATCGGGGCGTCCGAGGTCAGCCACGTCCTCGCCACCCAAAGCATATGGCAGCGCAAGCCCAAGACCATGCGCATCACCCTCACCGGCGCCAGACCCTTCGGCGTCCTGGCCAAGGACGTCATATTGGCGATCATCGCCAGGATCGGCGCCGGCGCCGCGCTGGGCCACGCCGTCGAGTATGCCGGCCCGATCTTCGCGGCGATGTCGGCGGAGGAACGCCTGACGGTGTGCAACATGTCGATCGAGGCCGGCGCCCGGTGCGGCATGATCGCGCCCGACGAGACCACCTTCGCCTACGTCAAGGGCCGTCCCTACGCCCCGGCCGGCGAGGCCTGGCAAAAGGCGGTGGCCTATTGGAAGACCCTGCCGTCGGACCCCGGCGCCACATTCGATAAGGAGGTCGGCATCGCGGCGGACGACATCGCGCCGATGGTCACCTGGGGCACCAGCCCGGAAGACGCGCTGCCGATCACCGGCCAGGTCCCCGACCCGGCCGATGAGGCCGACGCCGCGCGCCGCGCGGCCAAGGAAAAGGCGATCGACTATATGGGGCTGGTGCCGGGCATGAAGCTCACCGATATCCGAATAGACAAGGCGTTCATCGGCTCGTGCACCAACGGCCGGATCGAGGATCTGCGCATCGCCGCCGCCGTCGTCAAGGGCCGGCGGGTGGCGGTGCCGGCCATGGTGGTGCCCGGTTCGGGGCTGGTGAAGGAGCAGGCGGAGAAGGAAGGCCTCGACCGCGTCTTCACCGACGCCGGCTTCGAGTGGCTGGAATCCGGATGCTCCATGTGCGTCGGCATGAACGGCGACACCATCGATCCCGGTGAGCGTTCGGCCTCGACGTCGAACCGCAACTTCGTCGGCCGCCAGGGCCCCGGCGCGCGCACCCATCTGATGAGCCCGGCGATGGCCGCCGCCGCCGCGCTGAGCGGCCGGTTGTGCGACGTAAGGGAACTTTCCTTAGCCCCGAGCGAGGGAGACTGACATGGAGCCTTTCACCAGCCTGACCGCGACGGCGGTGCCGTTCGACGAGGTCAACGTCGACACCGACCAGATCATCCCCTCCCGCTTGATGCGCAAGCCCAGGGAGGACGCGAACTACCACACCTTCCTGTTCCACGACCTCCGCTACAACGAGGACGGCTCGGAGAAGCCGGATTTCATCCTCAACCAGGCCCCTTACCGCGACGCGCGCATCCTCGTGGCCGGCCACAACTTCGGCTGCGGATCGTCGCGCGAGGTGGCGGTTTTCGCCCTCATGGCCAACGGCTTCCGCGCCGTGATCGCGTCGAGCTTCGGCGACATCTTCTTCGGCAACTGCTTCAATAACGGGGTGCTGCCGATCCGCGTTACCGAGGAGACGGCGGCGCGCTTGCGGGCCGATCTCCATGCCAGCCCCGGCGCTTCCATGACCATCGAGCTCGAGCCCCAGACCCTCACCGGCGCCGACGGCACCGAATACCAATTCGACGTCGATCCCTTCCGCAAGCACTGCCTGCTCGAGGGGCTCGACGCCATCGGCCTGACGCTGGAGTACGAGAACGAGATCGAGGCTTTCGAGGACCGCTACAGACAGGAACGCAGCTGGCTCTACCCATAGCATCCGCTGATATCCGGCATTTTATCTATTTTTTAACCCATCGTTAACCGTTCGTTGTTATGTATTCGATGTGCTTCGCGAACTATGCCCGGGCGGCCGCGCGCGCCAGGCGCCGGCCGGTCCGATGCGGCGTTCGCTCAAGGGAAGGAGTTCTTGCGATGCCTCATTCCAGCCCACCTCGGCGCGCATCGGCGCTGAGATCGGCGCTTATCGCCGCCATGGCGGTTTCCTTCATCGCCTCGGCGCCCGCCGGGACGGCCTTCGCCGAACCGCCGCCCTGGGCGCCGGCGCATGGCTATCGGGCCAAAAATCCCGACTTCAGGGCCCAGTATCGGTATCCCGACATCGACATCGGCATCTGCAACCGCGGCTTGAGCAATTCGCAACTCGTTGGCGGGGCGCTTGGGGCCATCGTCGGCGGCCTGCTGGGATCCAAGGTCGGCAAGGGCTCGGGCAAGCTGGCGGCGACGGCGGCCGGCACCCTCTTGGGCGCGCTGGCCGGCGCCTCGCTCGCCCAGTCGATGGACACGGCGGATAACGAGTGCATCAGGAAGGCCCTCGACGCCGCGCCCGACCAAAAGCAAGTCGCCTGGCAAAACCCCGACACCAACGCCCAGTACACGGTCACGCCGGTCAAGAGCTACAATGACCGCGCCGGGCGGTACTGCCGCGAATACATCACCGAGGCGGTGGTCGGCGGCCGGACCGAGCAGGTCTACGGCACCGCCTGCCGCCAGCCCGACGGCGCCTGGGAACTGATGAAATAGCGCCGCCGCGCCCTCAAGCGCGCCATGCCCGGCCCCGCGGGCGTTCGCACCCGCGGGGCTTGTTACGTTGCGCCCAGCGCTCGCACCAGCGCCTCGATGAAAGTCCGGGTGCGAAAGCGCACCGCCTCCTCCAGAGGATCGAACCAGTCCTCACATTAAAGCGCCTATAGCAATCGTGAGTGGTGGATTGTAGACTACCGCACTTAAAAATGCTCCAGGGTGCTGAGCCCGGTGGCGGGCGGGCGCCAGCGGTCTCTTCAGTCTGGGGCTAGAAAAAGAATAATCAACAAGACAGTCAGTCATCTGGAAAAGGTCGGGTAATAGGTGGTCAAAATGACACCATTCTTACGTATTCTCGCCCCCACTTTGGTAGCGATGTTCATAATGGCCAATGCTCTTCCAAATATGGCCAGCAATGCTCTTGCCCAAACCCAGAGTGGTGTCCATGTACTTCTAAGCAAGGACGACCCGCCTATCCATATTGGTGATGGTGAAGGCGAAATTACAGATATCAAGCAGGCACTGCGGAGCTCAAATCCACCGGATCGCCATGCGTGGGCCTTCGAACTTGGAGAAGTGCCGGACAGGCTGTTTTTCACCGTCACCATATTTAGTCTGGCGCACTTTTCAGAGTGGGACTGCCCGACAACGGCGCGGCTAAACGGCAGTCGTGTCTACGATCTACGCGACGGGGAAAATGTCGGCTCGGGATACACAACCACAGCAAGATTTTCTGTCGGAAAAGAGCACCTTAAAGGTGGCAGAAACACGATCGAGATCAGGGAAGAGAACTGCCTAGATACATACTTCCCTGCGCTTAATGACTCTCTTATCAAGGGAGTTAGGTACCGCTTTTAGTAGGACCGCTGCTCCCGAGGGCTGCTACTGTTTCCGGCCCCAACAAAGAGTGATTGGGTGGAGTACGACGTGAGCCTGGGTTTCTTCAAAATTTTCGATGTGGGCTATGTCGGCAAAGTAGAGATTCTGCGCGAAATCGAGTGAGCTTTGCACATTAACAGACATCCACGGAACTTTCTGTTCGCGGTGGTGCTGCTCTTCAACAGTTGTGCCGCTCCCACCGGTACGTCCCCACAGGTCGGAGCCGTCGCACCAAAAAACACCTTTTCTCTGTTCGATCCAGCCACCGTCATCCAAGATCAATGGCAACACATGCCGCTGAGGTGGGAGACCGAATACCGCCTTGCTTATCTGGACGGACGACTGGCGCTGCGGGCCATTGGCCGGGAGTCGGCGTCCGGTGTCATCCGCCGGGTGCAGGTCGACCCCAATCGGTGCCCGATATTGGAATGGACGTGGCGCGTCGAAAAACTTCAGTCGAGTGCGGATCTTCGAGTCAAGGAGTCTGACGACGTAGCCGCGTCGCTGTTCCTGCTGTTCGGCGATCCAGGCTTTTTCTCCGACCCGGACCCCGTGCCGACACTGCGCTACGTCTGGACCACTGACCGCGCGGTAGAAAACGAGGTCATCGACAACCCCTACATGCCTGGTGTCGTCCGCAATATCGTTGTGCGGGTCGGGGCAGAGCGCATCGGCCAATGGGTTACCGAACGGCGCAACATCGTCGCTGATTTCGAGCGCGCCTTCGGCGAGACGCCCAAGGACGCTATCGAAGCGTTCGCCTTGTTCACTGACAACGACCAAACCAAAGAGGCGGTCGAAGCTTATTACGCTTCCGCGCGCCTCCTCTGCACGACGAGTGCCCCTCGGAGCGGTTCTCGATAGATAGGAATCAACGCCCTTGCAGCAACGCCCATATCTTGTCCGGCGTCGCCGGCATGTCGATATGGGTGACGCCGAGATCGGCGAGGGCGTTGAGGATGGCGTTGATCACGGCGCCCGGCGATCCGACGGCGCCGGCTTCGCCACACCCCTTGATGCCCATGGGATTGTTCTTGCACGGCACCTCGATGGTCGAGAAGTCGATCGACGGGCTGGTGTCGGCCCGCGGCAGGCAGTAGTCGATGTATGAGCCGGTGATGAGCTGTCCGTCATCGTCATAGACCGTCCGTTCATAGAGCGCCTGGCCGATTCCCTGGACGACGCCGCCATGGACCTGGCCCTCGACCAGCATGGGGTTGAGCAGGACGCCGAAATCATCGACCACGGTATAGCGATCGATGCGAATGAGCCCGGTGTCGGCGTCGATCTCGACCTCGGCGATGTGGCAGCCGTTGGGAAAGGTCCAGGCCTCGACCTCGATCCTGACGGCGGCGTCCAACCCGCCCTCGAGACCCTCGGGCGGCTCCATGGTCCGGGCGCGCGCCGCCAGATCGAGGATGGAGATGGAACGGTCGGTGCCGATGACGGTGAAGCTTCCCCGATCGAAGGCGATATCGGCCGGCGCCGCCTCGAGCGCCTGGGAAGCGTAGCGAATGCCGCGCTCGATCACCTCATCCGCGGCATCGTTGATCGCCCAGCCTTGGGAGGTGAGCGAGCGCGACCCGCCGGTGCCGCCGCCCGTGGCGATCCGATCGGTGTCGCCCTGGATGACCCGGATGCGATCGACCGGCACCCCGAGCCTGGCGTTCAGCATCTGGACATAGGCGGTCTCGTGGCCCTGGCCGTTGGCCTGGGTGCCGACCAAGATGCTGACCGTGCCGTCGTCCTCGAAGCGGACCGAGGCGCATTCCTCGGGCTCGCCCATGGTCGATTCGATGTAAAAGCACATGCCGATGCCGAGCCGCTTGCCCCGGCTCCGCGCTGCCGCCCGGCGCGCCGGGAAGCCCGGCCAATCGGCCCTGTCCATGGCCTGGTCCATGACGCGGGCGAACTCGCCGCTGTCATAGACCTCCTCCGCCGCGGTCGCGAACGGCATGGCGTCCGGCGGGATCATGCAACGGCGGCGCAATTCGGGCGGGTCCTCGCCGAACTCGCGCGCCGCCTGGTCGATCAGGCGCTCGAGCAGATAGATCGATTCCGGCCTGCCGGCGCCGCGATAGGCGTCGACCGGCGCGGTGTTGGTGAGCACCCCCTTGACCCGGTAATGCAGGCATTTGACGTCATAGACGCCGGGCAGGACCTTGACGGCGGCGCCGGTCGGTATGATCGGCGCGTAGAAGGAGAGATAGGCGCCCATATTCGCCGTCGTCGCCACCCGCATGCCGATGATCCGCCGGTCCCTGTCGAAGGCCAGCGCCGCTTCGGTGACATGGTCCCGGCCCATGGTGTCGGAGACGAAGGCATCCGAGCGCTCGCCGGTCCACTTCACCGGGCGGCCAAGGGAGCGCGACACCCACGCCGCCATGGCGTATTCCGGGTAGATATAGGCCTTCATGCCGAAGCCGCCGCCGACATCCGGCGTGATGACGCGGACTTTCTCGGGCGCCACCTTGAGCACGTTCTCGGCCAGGACCTGCTTCAGCGTCCAGCCGCCCTGGGTGCCGGTATAAAGCGTCAGCCTGCCGGACTCGGCGTCGAAATCGGCGACGGCGCCCCTCGGCTCCATGGAGTTGACGATCACCCTGTTGTTGATGAGCTCGATCCGGGTGACGTGCGCGGCGCGCGCGAACGCCGCCTCGACGGCCGCCTCGTCGCCGAGCTCCCAGTCGAAGACGACGTTGTCCGGGACATCGTCATGGAGCCGGGGCATGCCCGGATCGGCGGCGGTCCGGGTGTCGATGACGGCGTCGAGGGGCTCGTATTCGACCTCGATCAATTCCGCCGCGTCCTTGGCCTGGGCCAAGGTCTCGGCGACCACGAACGCCACCTTGTCGCCGACGAAACGCACCTTGTCGGCGCAAATGATGGTGTGTTGCGGCGTCTTGTTCAACTTACCGTCGCGGCATTCGAGCTCGACATTGCAGGGCAGCGAATTGGCGCCCGCGGCCTCGAGCTCAGGCCCGGTGAGAACGGCGGCGACGCCGGGCGCGGCACTGGCGGCGTCCGTCGCCATCGACTTTATGATTGCATGGGCGAGGGCTGAGCGCACGACCACGCCGTAAAGCTGGCGCGGGAGGTTGATGTCGTCGGTGAACCGGCCGCCTCCCGTCAGCAGCCGCGCATCCTCGACCCTCGGAAGGGACCGACCGGCGCCAAACTTGTTCATGGGTTTTCCTCCACCGAGCCGAAATGACGCAACCACACCGGCCCCGTCATCGCCACCAGCCCCATCGCCGCGAAAGCCAAGCCCCAGGCCAGCAATCCGCCGCCGGCGACGTCAAGGACTATCCCGAAGGCCAGCGGCGCCAGGAACCCCATGCCGTAACCGAAGAACGAATGCACCGCCATGGTCATGCCCTGTTGCCCCTCGCGCGCCGCCGCCACCAGCCCGGAAGTGATCGAGCCGCTCTCCATCATCACGCCGAAGCCATAAATCATGCAGAGTAGCGACACCACCAGGAACGGGAGGCCGGCGGTGAAACCGATGACGCAGCCCAGTACACCGGCCGAGATCATGTAGATGGTGATCGCCCGGCGCCGGCCCCAGCGCAGCGAGCCCTCGTTGCCAAGAACGCTCGCCGGCAGGCCGACCAGCAAGGCCACGGTGGCGACGATGTGCGGGGCGATGGGCAACTCGCCGCCGGGCTGCAGGGCGGCCGAGAACACCAGAAAAGCCACCAACCAGTTGCGGAAGCCGAACAGTTCCCAGGCATGGACGCCGTAGGCGCACATATATCCGACGGCCCGGCGGTTGCGAAAGGCGGGGCGGAAATCCCAGATCGGCGGCCGGCCCGGGGCGCAGGGCCGGTCCGGCGTCCGGCGCGGTACCCAGATCGCGAAGATCGCCACCGCGACCACCGGGCCGAGGCCCATCAACACCGCCACCCAACGCCAGTCGAGCCACGCCGCCAACTCGCCGACGGCGAACACCGACGCCGCCGTGCCGACGCCCGAAGCGGCGGTATAGAAGGTCACCGCCCGGCTCTGCAGCGCCCCCGCCATGCGGTCGCTCAGCGCCCTCAAGCCCGGCATGTAGGTGCCCGCAAGGCTGATGCCGCCGAGCAACCGGAAGAAACCGGCGGACCACGTGCCTTCGGCGAACAGGCCGAAACCGAACATGGAGACGGCGCCCAAGAGGGAGGCGGCGAGGTAGACCCGGCGCGGATCGACCCGGTCGGTGAGGCTGACGAGGAACGGCACCGTCACCGCATAGCCGCCGTAATAGATACCGATGATCCACCCCGCCTCGGTGTTGGAAAGGCTCCATTCGACCTGGAAATCGGTCAGCAGCGCCGGGAAATACATCATCCCCGTCACCGCGAAAATCTGGGCCAGGCAGACGATGGCAATGAACCGGAAGGGATGCTTCATGCGCGCAAAGCCCCAGTGTTCGGCGCAACGTTTCCTAACCCCGCGGGCGCAAAATTGGATTCACCACCAGGGCACGAACGGATGACTTGAAGCCAGGGGTTTGAAACTGAAGAGCCGACCACAGAGATCACAGAGCCCACAGAGGAAAGGTGGTCAGACGACGGATGCCAGACGATGGAGTGATTGTCTCTGGAATCTGATTCCTGACCTCTGTGGGCTCCGTGATCTCTGCCTGCCTTCGCCGAAGCGACCTGCCCTCCGCCCTGCGGTCCATAGCCTTCGGGCGACGGGCCGTACGACTTCGGGAGGCGGGAGCTTCGGCTTCGCGTAGGCAGGTGGTGATTCGTTTTTTGGTTCCCTTGGTGTCTTCGTTCTCTCATCGCGGCTTCCAAGTCACGCTCTCCTGGCCTCATGGATACCCCAGCTCACAAAAGAATGACGGTGGGTCCTAACCAAGATCGGGCGCCGTTAACGGCCGCCAGTCGTTGGCGAGCCCGAGCGGCGCGCCGGTGAGGCCCCGGAGTTCATCGAATTCCATATCGCCGATAAGCTCGCGGCGCAACAGCTGACGCATGCGCGGGAGTCGATAGACTCCGGCATGGAAACACGGGCCGCAGTGGCTACCCTGTTCGAGGTGGATGTGGTGTCGCTGCGGCGGGCTTTGAATGGAAAGAAAGTTAGCTAGGCCTTGGTCCTGAAGCGGCGCTGAGCCTTCACAATACGAAAGGAGTTGAACGCAAGCCGGGCCTTCATGATGCGCGGCCGCGGAGAGTAACCGCGAATTGTTTTGGTAAGGGCAGACTTCGAGACGGTACTGAGCGGTCCGACAATGACCTCGCTTAGCATCATGTCCTCGTCGAATTCTCGAAAGTAGTGATTTGAGGTCGCCGAGTCACATTCCTCCAGCCGAAACCATGCGCGCCATTCTTCCTCGTAGCTCCATCCGGAGAATTTCGTGAAGAGAATGCGTTGCATCGAGTCCTCCGTCAGCGGAAGGCGTAACGGGGTTCGCTTTTCAACGTAGTGAACCTTTGCGACACAGTCGTCGCGAACGTCAAAGCCAAGGCAAATTCCTTTGTGCCGATCCGCGTAGTGGCTCCAAAGCAAAGGGCTGCGCCAAGTCGCGCAGAAGCAAAGCAGACCGTACTTCTTCGAAATGTCTTTCTTCCATGCGCGCAGTGCGGTCCGCATCTGACGATCGCTTTGCTCCGAGCACCACAACTCGAACGGGTCATTCAAGTTGTCTATCTTGGAGAGCTTCAGTCGCCCCTTTGTCAGGTCGTCGAGAGCGTACTGTGCCGGCAGGAAATGGTAGAGGCGCATTTGATCTATGGCTGGAATGGTGCTCCGGCAGTCCATGCCTGTGCGATGGCTTGCCTCACGTTTTCAACATTAGGCTGATCCTCAATGTGGCTGATCATAAACGCACGGCTGCCCGCATCTTTGATCGAGGCGCCCACATGGTAGAAAGCCGCGTTGTCGATAGCGATGAATCGGTCGTGAAAGTCCCCGGTGGTCCGGATTTCGAGAGCGATGTGACTGACCTGCTTTTTGAAGGCCGTCAGCTCCAGAAGAAAATCCGGCTTGAGGTTCTTCGCAGATGTCAGGACCTTGACTGACACGTTCGGCAGCGTGAGCGATTTCAAAGTGACCAAGAGACTACTGCCAATATAGGCATCTACGATTACGATCTCCGAACCGGCGGTCGCGAAGACATCGCGAATTGCCACGTAGGCGTCATATTCGGAGTTGGCCGGGAAAAACTGCTCGCTGATCAGTGCGTCCTGGGTTGTCAGAAGACCGCTTTGAGAGATGGTCCAGCCAATATCAGCAAGGCGATCAATGAGCTTGGCCCGCACCCCCTCCCCATCCGGACGCTGAAGCATGGACTTTACGACTATCTGTGCGAACAGGCCCCTTTGATCTTGATCAAGCTTAGCGCAGGCGGCACTAATGTCCCGTCGCAGGGCGCGGATTCGTGTTCTGTTTGAGTATGCATCAGCCTTGGAGAACGGACGCCAGTTGATGTCGATGCCGGTGTTGGCTATCGCGTTCTGCACAGAGTCGGAGTCGTTAATCTCATACAGAACGCTTGAGATCGGTCCCCAAGGATCGAAAGTGCTCGCAACGGTGCTCATTGCAGGGTTCTCGCAATTGCGTCGCCTCCCCCAAGAGATACGATGAAGGCTGCCGCTATCGTGATCAGGTCACTCCAATTCATGGTCTTATCCTGCCAGCTATTTTGACAACCAGCTTAGCAGATTCGGTTGAGTGTCACGTCCGGCGGCGGTGCGCCCATCCGTCCTAACCAAGATCGGGCGCCGTTAACGGCCGCCAGTCGTTGGCGAGCCCGAGCGGCGCGCCGGTCAGGCCCCGGAGTTCATCGAATTCCATACCGCCGATAAGCTCGCGGACCACCAGGCCCTCATCGGTCACGTCGATGACCGCGAGATCGGTGTAGATCGCGCTCACCACGCCGAGCCCGGTGAGCGGGTAGGTGCAGCGCTCGACCAGCTTGGGGGCGCCGTCCCGGGTGGTGTGAAGGGACATCACCAGCACCCGCTTGGCGCCGACGGCGAGGTCCATCGCCCCGCCCACCGCCGGCACGGCGCCCGGCGCGCCGGTCGACCAGTTGGCGAGATCGCCGGTGGCGGAGACCTGGAAGGCGCCCAGCACGCAGATGTCGATATGGCCGCCGCGGATCATGGCGAAGGAATCGGTGTGGTGGAAATAGGCGCCGCCGGGCAGCAGGGTGACCGGCTTCTTGCCGGCGTTGATGATGTCATAATCCTCATGCCCCGGCGCCGGCGCCGGTCCCATGCCGAGTATGCCGTTCTCGCTGTGGAAGATGACCTCTCGGTCCTCGGGCAGATGGTCGGACACCATCTCCGGCATGCCGATGCCGAGATTGACATAGGCGCCGTCGGCAATGTCCTGGGCGACGCGCCAGGCGATCTGGCGGCGGCTGAGGCGGGGGCTCATGATCCCACGGCCTCTTTTTGGATCGCCTCGCGCTCGCTGATGGGGTTGGGCACCTCGACGACGCGGTCGACGAAGATGCCCGGCGTCACCACATGCTCGGGCTCGATGGCGCCGAGCTCGACGATCTTTCGCGCCTGGACGATGGTCGTCGCCGCCGCCATGCACATGGAGGGGCCGAAGTTGCGCGCGGACTTGTTGTAGACCAGGTTGCCCCAGCGGTCCGCGCGCTCCGCCTTGACCAGGGCGAAATCGGCGGCCAGCGGGTATTCGAGCACCTGGTCCCGGCCGCCGAGATTGCGCGTCTCCTTGCCCTCCGCCAGCGGCGTGCCCGCCGTCGTCGGGGTATAGAAGGCGCCGATGCCGGCGCCCGCCGCCCGGATGCGTTCCGTGAGCGTCCCCTGGGCGACGATCTCGAGCTCGATCTCGCCCCTGGCATAGAGTTCCCTGAAGGCGTCGCCGTACTGGGTGCGCGGGAAGGAGCAGATCATCTTGCCGACCCGTCCCGCCCTGATCAGCGCGGCAAGGCCGATGGGGCCGTCGCCGGCGTTGTTGCTCACCACCGTAAGCCCCTTGGCGCCCTGGTCGATCAGCGCGTGCACCAGCTCGGTCGGGCAGCCGGACTCGCCGAAGCCGTTGATCAGGATGGTGGCGCCGTCACCGATTCCGGCGACGGCCTGGTTCAGACTGGCAACGCGCTTGTCGATCATGGTGGATGGAATTTATCCGCAAATGGGGCCATCGGACCAGCCGGGCCGGCGATCTTAGCGCAAAGCGCCGCCCGAGGCCATTAGACGGGGCCACGATCCTTGCCGAGGTCCGGCGCCGCCGGTAGAATTCAGCGCCCGACGATTTTAAGGAGTGACGAGAATGGAAATCCTGGACCCGACCCTTTCGGGCGACGGCGGCGATTTCGCCTATGCGCCGAGGCCCGACGCGCTCGACGGCCTGCGGATCGGCCTGGTGGAAAACACCAAGTTGAACTCGGAGGAGTTACTCTTGAAGCTGGCCGCGAGGCTCGAAGCGGCGCACGGCATGACCGTCGCCCATCTGGTGCACAAGCCCCAGCGCGCGCCGATCCGGGACGACCAGATCGCCGAGTTGACGGGCGTGAGCGATTTCGTCATCTGCGGGGTCGGTGATTGAGGGGCCTGTTCGTCGGGCAGTTTGCTCGACGGCATGCTTTTCGAGAAGGCGGGCATCCCCGCGGTTGCCATCATCACCGACGCCTTCGAGACGACGGCGAGGGAGATGGCGAGCCTCTGGGGCGTGCCCGATTATGGCTTCGTCCAGATGCCCCATCCCCTGGGAAGCCTGACCGACGCGCAACTGGACGCGCGGGCGGAGGCGCTGGTCGATGAGGTCACCCGGCTGCTGATGGCCGCCGGCCGAGGCGAATTGCGCTAATGGCTTCGAAAGAGACCGACGGCGAGGCCTGCATCCCGTTCGATGCCGCCGATCAGATCGAGATCTGCTACGCCAAGGGCTGGACCGACGGCCTGCCCGTGGTGCCGGCGAGCACCCGCGCGATGGAGGCGATGTTAGAGGCCGCCGGGCTGGCAGGCGACGAGATCGTCGCCGAGATGCCGTCGCGCAACGTCCGCCTACCGGCTTCGATCGTGGCGATCAACGCGGTGATGGCCGGGTGTTTGCCTGAATACATGCCGGTGGTGGTGGCCGCGGTCAAATGCCTGGCGCACCCCGAGTTCGGCCTCCACCATGTCGGCGCCGCCCATTCCGGCCCCACCGTCGGCGTCATCGTCAACGGCCCCATCGGGCCCGAGCTCGGCATCAACGCCGGCGACAATCTTTTAGGGCCGGGCTTCAGGGCCAACGCCACCATCGGCCGGGCGGTGCGCCTGGTGATGTTGAACTGCTTGAACTACCGCCCCCCCATCGCCGACCGCGCGACCATCGGCACCTCGGGCAAGTTCACCTGCTGCTTCGCCGAGAACGAGGAAGCCAGCCCGTGGCAGCCGCTCCACGTCGAACGCGGGTTTCCTGCCGAGGTTAGCACCGTCACCCTGGTGGCCTGGAGCACGGCGATGCAGGTGTCCCTCCACGGATCGGCGGAGCAGCTTTTGACAGCCATCGCCGATGCGCTGACGTTCAGCGGCAACCTCGCCCTGGTCGGCCAGACGCCGGGCATGGTGATCTTCGCCGGCGAGCATATCGAGACCCTCAAGGCCGACGGCTGGAGCAAATCGCAAGTGAAGGAGTTCATCGTCGGTAACGCGCGCCGCCGGGTCGCCGATCTCAAGCGCGCCGGACGGATCGACGGCGGGATCGAGGCCGGCGACGAGGAAAGCTGGCGCTACGCCATGGAGAGGCCCGAGGACCTGATCGTGCTCGCCGCCGGCGGCGCCTCGGGCGCCTTCTCGGCGGTGATGCCGGGGTTCGGCTCATCGAAGACGGCGGGGCGCAGCCGCACCATCGCCATCGCCCCCAATGGCGTCAAGTCTTGACAATTATCATTTTTGCCCCAAAGGGGTCAGCGCCACGGGGGCACGGGAGCGAAGGCAGGCCGAATAAAATGATAATTGTCAAGACTTGACCCCTTTCCGCAATTGTCAAGACTTGACCCCTTTCCCGCTCAGCGGCCGGTGAAGACCGGCTTTCGCTTCTCCATGAAGGCTTTGCGCCCCTCGGCGTAATCGGCGCTGTCGAAGCACGCCTTGGTCATCGCCTCGATCTTGGCCAGATCCCGGTCCGCCGGGTCCTTGGCGATGGCGTTGATCGCCGCCTTGGCGGTCTTGATCGTCAGCGGCGCGTTGGCGGCGATGTCGTCGGCATATTGGCGCACCGTCGCTTCGAGCTCGTCCACCGGCACGACGCGATTCACCAGCCCCATGGCCAGGGCCTGGGCGGCATCGAAACGGCGCCCGGTGAACAGTATTTCCTTGGCGTAGGCCGGTCCGACCACATCGACCAGCCGCTTGAGCCCGCCGTAGCCGTAACCGAGGCCCAACCGGGCGGCGGGCACGGCGAAGGTGGAATCGTCGGCGGCGATCCTGATATCGGCCTCGAGCGCGACGTTGACGCCGCCGCCGATGCAGTAACCCTGGATCATGGCGATCACCGGCTTGTCGAACGCCTCCACCGCCTGAAGCGACCGTTTCACGGCGGCGCCGTAGGCTTCCTCCGCCTTGGCGTCCTGGCGCTTGTCCTTGAACTCGGAGATGTCGGCGCCCGAGACGAAGGATTTATCGCCCGCCCCCCTGATCACCAACACCCTGACATCGTCGTCCTTGGCGTAGGCCTCGTAGATCTGGGCGGCCGCCTCCCTCATCGCCAGGCTGACCGCGTTGCGGCGGGCCGGATTGTTGTAGATCATCCAGCCGATGGCGCCGTCCTTCTCGGCGATCATCCTGTCGGTCTTGAGTTCCATCCTCCGCTCCACCTGGGGGTCGATTGATTTATTGGCCGATCCGGGGCGCACCGCCGCCTGCGCCGCCGTCAGATGACCGCGCGCTGGCGAAGCCCGGCAACCGCGTCACCGTCATAGCCGATCTCCGCCAGCACGGCTTCGGTATGTTCGCCGAGCTCGGGCGTGGCGTTGCGCATGTGCTGCGGCGTGCGCGACATGTGGATCGGCTGGCCGACGACCTTGTAGGTGCCGAGTGTCGGATGCTCCACCGTCGGGTCCATGGCCAGATGCTTGACCTGGGGGTCGGCGAACACCTGGTCCACGGTATAGACCGGACCGCAGGGCACGCCGGCCTGGTTCAACATCTCGATCAGTTCGGCGCTGGTGAATTTGCGGGTGAGTTCGCCGATCTTGCCGTCAAGCTCGTCACGGTTCTCGAGCCGCTTGTGGCGGTCGGCATAATCCGGGTCATCGACCATTTCCGGCGCCCCCAGCGTCACGCAGAGCCGCTTGAACAGCGGGTCTCCCGAGGCCTGGATATTGAGCTCGCCGTCGGCGGTGGGAAACAGCTCCACCGCGGCGGCGATGGGGTGGCCGTTGCCGACCTGCTTCGGCACCTCGCCACGCATCAGCCAGCGCGCCGCCTGGAAGTCCATCATGGCGATCTGGGCCTCGAGCAGCGAGGTGTACACCCACTGTCCCTCGCCCGAAACCTCGCGCTCCAGCAGGGCGATAAGGATGCCCTGGGCGAGGAAGTGCCCGGCGGTGAGATCGGCGATCGGGATGCCGACGCGGACCGGCCCGGATTCGGGCTTGCCGTTGACCGACATGATGCCGCCCAAGCCCTGGGCGACCTGGTCGAGCCCGGGACGCGTCCGGTAGGGACCGTCCTGGCCGAAGCCCGAGATCGAAGCGTAGACGATGCGCGGGTTGACCTTCCTCAGCGATTCATAATCGACGCCGAGGCGGTGCTTGACGTCGGGCCGCCAGTTCTCCACCACCACGTCCGCCGTCTCGGTAAGCTTGAAGAAGATTTCCTTGCCCTCCTCGCATTTGAGGTTGAGCGTCATCGAGCGGCAGTTGCGCCGGAGGTTCTGGAAATCGCAGCCGTGCCGGTCGAAGCCGAACGGATCGCCGCCGTCGATCGCGGGGGGCATCTCGACCATGATCACCTTGGCCCCCCAGTCGGCGAGCTGGCGCACCGCCGTCGGCCCCGACCTCGCGCGGGCGAGGTTGAGGATGGAGAAGCGCGCAAGCGGCATATCGTTTTTCGTCGCCATTACGCCCTCAAGCTAGCACAAATTGATGGTATCGGCGCGGCGGGAGAGAAACGAGGGCGAGGGCCGCTCAGTAGGGCCGGTCGCCGCTGATCTGGGTCCGGTGCAGGACGCGGCGGTATTGGCCGTCGAAGGCATCGCGCCGATGCATGGAGCAGCGGTTGTCCCACAGCACCATATCGCCGAGGCGCCATCGATGGCGCCAGACGAAGCGGGCTTGCGTCGCATGGGCCCAAAGGCGGTCCAGCAGTTCCTCGCTTTCCGCCACCGAAAGGCCGGGTATGTAGGCGTAAGGCCGGCGGCCGAGGAACAACGCCTTGCGCCCGGTGACGGGATGGGTGCGGATGATGGGATGGCGCGGGCCCGGCGTCAATTCAGGATCGGTGACGTCCTCATAGCCTTCCCGCAACTTGCCGGCGGCGTTCCGGCTTTCATCGTGAACCGCCGTCAGCCCCTCCACTTCCGCCCTGAGATCGTCCCCCATGGCCTCATAAGCCAGATACATGCTGCAAAAGCTGGTGTCGCCACCGTCGGGCGGCAGTTCGCGGGCTATGAGACAACTCGCCTTGGGCGGCACCTCGCGATAGGACATGTCGGTGTGCCAGTACGCCTCCGAATTGCCGAGGCGGTTCTTGACCGGGGTGCCGGTGTCGTAATCGACGTTGGAAATCTCGATCAGGTCCGGGTATTTCGCCGTCAGCGGGGTCGCGAGGTTGGCCGGCTCCAGATCGCCGATGGCGCCGGCGAAGGCGAGATGCTGCTCCACCGTCAGATCGAGATCGCGGAACAGAAGCACCTCATGCTCGGACCAGGCCTGGTTCACGGCGTCCAGCGTCTCGGCGCTTAGCGCCTGGGTGAGATCGACGCCGCGTATCTCGGCGCCGAGCGCGGCGGCGGCGGGCACCACCTGGACGTCGCCGATCGAATAGGCCTGGCGCCGGCGTAACTCCTGTCCATCGTTCATTCTTTCCTCCCTCATCCCAGCATATTGCCGATTGCGGTCAACGCAAAGTAATCTAAGGTTAATTTTTCCGCCGGTATCGGACAAGCGGGCAGGGATCGCCATGGTCAGTCGTGACGACAAGATACTCACCGGCAAGGACGGCGCCGTCGGCACGCTGGTCTTCAACAACCCGGCGAAACTGAACGCCATTTCCCTCGATATGTGGGCGGAGGTGCGCCCTAGGCTGGGTGAGCTCGCCGATGATGAGGCCATTCGCGTCATCGTCCTCACCGGCGCCGGCGAGAAGGCCTTCATCTCCGGCGCCGACATCTCGGAATTCGAAGGAGTTTGCGCGACGCCCGAGGGCCAAGACAGGTTCCGCCGGGCTATCCGCGACGCCTTCGCCGCCATCCATGACTGCCCGAAACCGACCATCGCCATGATCCGCGGCTATTGCATGGGCGGCGGCCTCGGGATCGCGTCGTGCTGCGATCTCCGCATTTGCGGCGAAGATGCCCGCTTCGCCAACCCGGCGGGACGCCTGGGGTTGGGTTACGAATATGTCGGTCTCGAGCGCATGGTCGATATCGTCGGCCCGGTCTTCACCAAGGAAATCTTCCTGACCGCGCGCCGTTTCGACGCCGCCCGGGCCCTGGCCATGGGGCTGGTGAATTGCGTCGTGCCGGTGGACGAGCTCGAAGCGACGGTGCGCCAATATGCCGCCGACATCGCCGCCAACGCGCCGCTGACGATCGAGACCGCCAAGGCGGCGATAAACGCCATCGCCAAGGACCCGGCGGACCGGGATCTGGCCAAGATCGAGGCGATGACCAAGGCGTGCTTCGACAGCGCCGATTGGGCCTGAGGGGCGCAAAGCCTTCATGGAGAAGCGAAAGCCGGTCTTCACCGGCCGCTGAGGCCGAAAATGATAATTGTCAAGACTTGACCCCTTTGGGCATTCACCGATTCATAACGTAGCCGCTGGCAAGCTCAGCATCCGCGTCGGCTTCGAGCACATCCTCGAGCTCCGGCAACAGGCCGATCTCCTCCTTCTCAATATGAGCGAGCAGTCGCTCGCGCAGCTCGCCGCCGAGGCGAACGAACTCGGGCCAGCTCTCGGCAGTAAATTCATTCGCTCGGGCTTCCCGGGCCAGCGCCGCAATGCGCTGCATCAGGGGCTCGATCACCTCGTGTTCCCGGTTGAGAAGCTCGACGATACTGGCCTCGCCGGCGTCGACGAGTAAGGGGAAAAGACTTTCCTCCTCGAAACGGAAGTGCCGCGGAATTTCGATCCCGAGGCCGGAGATCACATCGGCGAGGAGCACACCGATCATGCTTTCGCCGGTGTCAGGCGGTTGCCCCGGCCCGCACCTGCTAAACAGCGATCCCAGCCGCTCCAACAGGGCCGTTGCCGCCATGTGGTCGTCGTGGAGCAGCCGTGTGCATTGCCGATGCGGCTCCATGCCCACCTCCTTGGTCTTCCTTTCAAGTCTGACCGTTGCGGCGATCCCAGGACCAAGCCGGGCCAGCGCCTGGCCGGCACGAGGAAAGTCGCGCGCCGAGCCGCTGGTATTAGCTCAACGGCAGCATGACGTGATCGCCAAAGGCCGGGCGGGCGGCGAGGCGGTCGTACCAGGCCCTGAGATTATCCGCCGCCGGGCGTTCGAGCTCCAGATTGAACCAGCGGTAGGCGTAGGGGCCGAGCGCGATATCGCCCATGGTCGGATCGTCGCCGGTGAGATAGGGTCTCTCGGCGAGGCGTCGGTCCAATATGCCCAGCATATCGGCGGCCTGGCGCCGCGCGTTCTCGATCGCGTCGTTGTCCCGTTTCTCAGGCTGCGTGCGTATCAAACCCTGATAGATCACGGTCATGTGCGGATGCAGATGGGCGAGCGCCCAGTCCATCCACTGGCTGGCGACGGCGCGTTGGTGCGGATCGGCGGGGTACCACGGATCGCCGCCGTGGGCCTCGGCGATATGGCGGACGATGCTATTGGATTCGAAGATCACGAGATCGCCGTCCTCGAGCGTCGGCACGCGGCCCATCGGGTTCTTGGCCAGATAGTCCGGCTGGTCGTTGCCGCCGAACGGTCCGCCGATGTCGACGCGCTCGACCTCGAGCCCGAGCTCGGCGATGAGCCACATCACCTTCTGGACGTTGATCGACGACGCGCGTCCGAGAATCTTCAGCATCGAACCCTCATCCGCCCGGCGTTTCAGGAGGTCGGGGCCTGGGGTGGGGCGGGCGCCGGCGTGATGCCGTCGACGACGGTCTGGGGCACGGCGGTGTCCTCGGCGTCGCAGGTGAAGCCGCTTTCGAGCGCCAAGGCGGCGGGGGCGAAGGCGAGCGCGCCGATGGCGACGATCGCGGTGACGATGAGACTGCGCATTGACCTCTCCTCATGTTCCATCGTGGCCGAGCACAGGGTATTCCAGACCAAGCCCGGCTTCAAAGCCTAAAACACACATCCTCGCCGGTTGGCCGCAAGGACCATAGCGGTTAACATCGCGCCTGACCGGCGAGGTCAACCCAGTGATCGCCGGTTCGATGGAGGCATGACGAAAAATTGGGGGGATGATGGCCACCGGGGACACAGAGGTGACCGAAGAACGCTATGGCTGGGTCATGGTGGGGGTGGCGGCGGTCGTCGTCGGCACCGGCTTCGGCACCCTGTGGTCGTTTCCGATCTTCCTCAAGCCGTTGACGGAGGAGTTCGGCTGGCTGCGCGGGGAAACGTCGTTCGCCTACGCCATCGCCACCTTTCTCATCGGCGCCATGGGAATCGTCATGGGCGACCTCGCCGACCGCTTCTCGGCCCGGCCGCTGGTGTTGATGGGGGCGATCGTGCTCGGCGCGTCGCAGCTATTGCTCGGCCAGATCCAGACCCTTTGGCAGCTCTATGCGATTTACGGCGTCCTGGTGGGCGGCCTCGCGATCAGCGCCTTTTACGTGCCGCTGGTGACCCATGTCGGCTTCTGGTTCGAACGCAACAAGGGGATGGCCATCGGCATCATGCTCGGCGGCCAGGTCGCCGGCGCCGCCATCGTGCCCTTCGTCGTCCGCATCCTGATCTCCAACCTGGGCTGGCGGGAGACTTACGTCATCATGGGGGTGGCGATCTGGCTGTTGTTGATCCCGATCACCATCCTCATCCGGCGTCCGCCGGGCCACGAAAATTCCGGCGGCAAGGCAACGGCGCGGCGCGATTGGACGCGGGCGGAAGGCGGCGCCATGTCGCCGGCAAGGCTGACCACCGTGCTCAGCGTCGCCATCGTCTTTTGCTGCGTCTGCATGGCGATCCCCTTGATCCACGCGGTCTCGAAGGCATCGGATGCGGGCATCGACGCCGAAAGCGCCGCCGCCGTCCTCAGCCTCATAATGATCGGCGGTTTCGTCGGCCGGGTCGGGGCGGGCAAGGTCTCCGATCACATCGGCGGGCTGCGCACCTTGCTGCTGGCGGCGGGCACCCAGACGGTGATGGTGTTCTGGTTCTCCCAGTTCGACACCATGGTCGGACTCTACGTCCTCGCCCTGGCGTTCGGCGTCGGCTATGGCGGCGTCATGCCGTCCTACGCCATCATCATCCGCGAATATATTCCGGCGAACCTCTCCGGGCGGGCGTTGGGGATCGTCTATTTCCTCGGCAATGTCGGCATGGGCCTCGGCGGCTATTTCGGCGGCCTGCTGTTCGATCTCGGCGGCACCTATACCCTCACCTTCGCGCTTGGCGTGCCGGTCGGCGTGATCAACCTGATGATCATCGGCACGCTGTGGCGCGCCATGCGCGCCCGGCCCCCCCGCCAAGCCGCGCCCCAGACGGCCTAGGAAAATTCAGGAGGCACTGGCATGAGGCTTTCCGAAATGCTTCGCGATTTCAGCGCCCCCGCCCTTTGGGCCGGGGTCACCGCCTTCGTCTGGTACGTCTTCGGCGCCGTCCCCCTGCATCTCGCCGTGGCCGGGCAGCTCGGCCTCACCATGGTGGAGACCTCGAGCTGGGTCTTCATCGTCTGGATGAGCGGCGCCGTCTGGTCCATCCTGCTCACCCTTTACTACCGCATGCCGATTCCCATCACCTGGACCATCCCCGGCCTGATCTATCTCGGCACGCTTTCGGGCCAGTTCAGTTTCCCCGAGATCGTCGGCGCCAATTTCATGGCCGGGGCCATCATCGCCGTGCTGGGGCTGGCCGGCATCGGCGAGCGCATCATGGCCTGGCTGCCGCTGCCCATCATCATGGGCATGTTCTCGGGCTCCATCCTGGTCTATGTGACGCGCATCGTTTCCGCCACCGTCGAGGACGTCGTCACCGCCGGAGTGACGGTCGCGGGATATCTCATCGGCCGGACCATCGCCAGCCAGCATGTGCCGCCGGTCGGCCTCGCCGCGCTCAGTGGCGGCCTCGCCGTGTTCCTGACCGGCGGGGCGGGTGCCGCGCCGATCGTCTGGGAGCTTCCCACCCTTGCCATGCCGGGCGTCAGCTTCTCCTTCGCCGCGTTCGTCGCCGTGACCCTGCCGATGGTGGTGCTGGCCATGGGCCTCGGCAACGTCCAGGGGCTCGGCTTCCTGATGGCCCAGGGCTATCGCGTGCCGGTGAAGCCGGTGACGGTCATCATCGGCATCAATTCCATGATCAACGCCTTCCTCGGCGGTCACGCGGCGACCGTGGCGCGCACCGGGGTGGCCATACTGGCGGGACCCGACGCCGGGCCGCCGGCTGGACGCTACTGGGCCAATCTGATCGCCGCGTCCCTGACCGTGACCGTGGCGCTCGCCGCCTCCTCCGTGGCCTCTCTCGTCGGCGTGCTGCCGCGCACCTTCGTGGTGACCCTCGCCGGGCTCGCCATCTTGTCGTCGCTGCAAGGGGCGCTGGAGAAGGCCTTCGGCGAGAAGCTCAAATTCGGCGCGCTGGTCGCCTTCGCCGTGGCGGCGACGCCCTTCGCGGTGGCCGGGATCACCTCGGCCTTCTGGGCGATCCTCGCCGGCCTCGGGGCGTCATTGCTGGCCGAGCGCAAGGTCCTCCTCGCCCACTGGCGGGGAGAGGAAGATGAAGTTTAAGAACCGGCGCGCATGACCGAGAGGACTAAAAAGACGGCGACGCCGCCGAAGGTGCCGAGCAAGACGTTGCGCTTGAAGAGGAAGAACACGCCGACGCCGACGATCGTCGAGAATACGCGGTCGAAAACCGGGGTCTCGGCCAGGGCGCCGGTCGGCAGCACGATCATGCGCGAGATCAGACCGGCGAGCAGGGCATAGGCGACGCAGGAGACGACCCTGAACGCCTCGCCCTCGGGATTGATCCTGCCCGAGATGACGACGCCGAGACCCCGCCACACATAGGTGGACCCGATCGCCAAAATCAGCAGGAGCCAGAGGCCGATGTCATTCATGGCGCCGCCTCAAGATGCGGTCGACGAGATAGGCCAAGGCGCCGCCGATCGCTCCGGTGGCCAGCAGTCCCCAGTCGGGGGAGAGCTGGTAGAACAACGGCCCCCCGACGGCCCCGATCAGCAGCGCGATGACGCCGGCGCGGTGGCGCACGTCGGCGAACACGATGGTGAAATAGACCGGGTTGAGGAACACCAGCGACAGCGTGACCACGGGGGGAAATTCGACGGCGAGCACGAACCCCGTCGCCGTGCCGGCGAGTCCCGCCAGCATGCAGACGATCGAAAAGCCGACATAGTAGGGCGCGCGCAACTCGTGCGGCAGATGAGGGCATACCCGCATCGCCGCCGCCCAGGTGTTCACCGAGGCCAACTGCGCCAGGACATAGTGCCAGGCGCGGTTTTTCACCCCTTCGCGGAACAGCGGCATCATCGCCACCGTCATCGGCAGGAAGCGGACATTGGCCAGCGATACGGCGAGGATGATGGCGAGAACGGGGGCGCCGGTGGCGTAAAGCTCGGCGAAGGCGATCTGGCCGGGAAGGCCCCAGATCGCCCCCGAAGAGACCATCGAGACCCCAAGGGTAAGACCCGAGTCCCGCGCCAGCGACCCGAAGCCCGTCATCGAAGCGAAGACCACCCACACCGACACCTTGAAGGCATCGCCAACGCCGCCGGCAAAGGCGGCGCCAGGAGTGGCATAGGTTTTAGCGGGCACCGGGCCGGGCGTGGCGGGCCCGCGCGGCTGTCAGCCGCCCCTCATCGTTGGCTTCACCCGAGACCGGGCGTGGCTCGGCATCAACTTCCCGCACCGACGCTCCAGTACTTGACACTCAAATCCCTGAGCAGCGCATCGTGCCGGGTCTCGAGGCAGCTACGGAAAGAAAAGGCTTCATGCCCATCGTAGGCCGCGAGGCAGCCGTCATAGGTGCTTCTTGCCAGCGCTTGCCCCGAACTTTGCGCGCCGCCCGTCACTTGGCGCCACAGGGGCTCCCGGCGGTCCGGCTCGACCGTGCCGCGCCTGGGCGAGGCGTTGGCCAAGGCGCCGATGACGCCGGCGGCCTCGGCCTCGGGACTGGCGTCGACGACGCGGGCGCCGAGTTGGCGCAGGGGACCGACGGTCCTGGCGATCTCGTCGGGCGTCAACGGGTCGGGATCGCCGATCACGGCTACCGGCAACAAGGATGCGTTGGCTTTGACCTCTATCCTGGCGCTAACGGCGCCGAGCCGCGTGAGCGCCTCGGCCGCGACGCGGGCGGAGATGACGGTGAAACCGCGACCCTCGACGAAGCTGACGTGATCGGCCGCGCCAAGGCGGCGCTCGGCGCCCGAGGCGTCGGTCACCACCAGGGTGAAGGCGCCGGGGTCCGAAGGTTCATAGGCGTCGCCGAACTGCGGCGCCGAGCGGTCGCGTTGCAGGCAGTAGGTGCTGAGTTCGGCGACGCAAACGCCTTCGGCGCAGGTGAAGGGGATGCCGCTTTCGGACGGCAGGGCGGCGAGAATCTGCGGCGCGGCGGTAGCGTGTCCGGGCGCCAGGGCGGCGAAAAGACCGAGTGCTAACCAGAATGGAAGACGGATATGCATTGACGCCTCCTGTGGCCGGGTGTGAGGGATCACCGGGTCCGATGAAACGAAAGTCTCCGTAAGCGTGTATTTTGGCCGATTGTGCCCGGATATCAAGGGCGGCGCAATCAGTCAGCGGCGTATTTCTTTTCTTCGTCGTAATAGGCCGGAAAGCCGACGATATCACGCAAATGCGCGAATTCGGCGAGAGCCTCGGGATGGCGGGCGTCCCTGATCGATGAAAGCGCGTCCTCCATCGCCCTGACGCCGGCCAACAAAAGCGTCAGCGGATAGACGACGATCTTATAACCGATCTCCGCCAGCTTGTCGGGCGCCAACAACGGCGTATCGCCGCCTTCGACCATGTTGGCCATCTTCGGGCCCTTCACAGCCTGGCAATAGGCGCGCATTTCGTCCTCGTCGCGCGGCGCTTCGAGGAAGGTGATGTCGGCGCCCATCTCGGCGAAGGTCTTGGCGCGGAGCAGCGCCTCGTCGAAGCCCTCGGTGGCGGCGGCGTCGGTCCGCGCCATGATCAGGATATCGACGCCGCCCTCGCGGATATCGATGGCGGCCTGGACGCGGGCGAAGGCCTCGCCTCTCGGCACCGTCTGCTTACCCAGCGTATGGCCGCAGCGCTTGGGCGCCACCTGGTCCTCGATCATGATGCAGGCGAACCCCGCCTGGGCGAATCCCCGGACCGTACGGCGCACATTGATGGCGTTGCCGTATCCCGTGTCGCCATCGCCGAACACCGGGATCGAGACGGCGGCGCAGATGTCGCGCCCCTGGTCGACCATCTCGGCGTAGCTGATCAATCCCGCATCGGGCGCGCCGAGGCGCGTGCCGGAGACGGCGAAGCCGCCCATGAAGGTGGCGGCGAAGCCGGCGCGCTCGACCAGCTTGGCCGAGAGCGCATCGAAGCAGCCGGGCATGACGAGGGCGTCCGGCTTGGCCAGCACACAGCGAAGACGATCCGCCGGGCTCACCCCTAGGCCTCCCCGCCCGGCGGCGGCACCACCACGTCGTCATAGGCGTGGCGCTTGTTGATGAGGCCGGAGTGAAGGAAGACATCGAGCGACACCTCATAGGCCTCGCGGGTTATGGCGAGGGCCGGGTTCCAACAGCCGAGACCCTGGTAGAACTCGATGGTGGTGCAGAGCACGGCGGGATCGATGCCCTCGAAGTATTGCGCCTCCCTTCTCGCGATCTCGGCGGCGGGCATATCGTTGACGTAAGCCCGCGCCTTGCGGTAAGCGCGCATGAAGGCCCCGGCCATGTCTGTCTCGAGCCACTGGCGCGTCGCCGACAGGGAAGAGAACGCCACCGGCCCGATCGCCTTGCCGACGCAGGTCAGCACATGTCCGACCCCGTCGGCCTCGAGCTGCTGGGGCGCCGGTCCCTGCTGGTGGATGTAATCCCCCTCTCCGGCGCGGAAGGCCGCGTCCATATCGCCGGCGCCGCCGGCGTCGATGGCATCGATGGCGTCGAAGTGCAGGCCCTTCTTGTGCACGGCATATTTGAACATGGCCAGCGGCTGCCGGCCGTGATCGGCAAGCACCTTCTTGCCGATCAGCTTGACCCAATTGAACGCGGTGTCCGCCTTGCGCCCGGTGATGAAGAAGCCGTCGCGCTCGTTTATCTGGGCGAAGTGGACGATGTCCGACGACCGGCCCTTTCCCATCGCCTCCCAGCT
>JADFJG010000043.1:0-26002 GCA_022566265.1 Pseudomonadota bacterium
AGCGCCGCGTGTTCGGGCGCGTGGCCCCGCCCGACGATGACCCGCCAGTCATGTCCGCCGATGGCGATCTCGTCTCCGTCTTTCATCACTTCGGTGGCGGCGGGAAGCTCGGGCACGCCCCGGCGATAGGTGTTGCCGCGCAATCTGATGGTCTCGTCATAGCTGGGATCGAGACCGTGGGAACGGTAAAACGCCACCCAGGGTGTGACGTCGTTGGTGACGCCGGCGAACGCGTTCTTGGCCGTTTGCCATTCGATTTTCGTCATCACCACTTCGGCGCCCGATCTCGCGGCCAGCCAGGCGGCGAGGCCCATATGGTCGGGATGGTAATGGGTGACGATGATCCGGGTGATCGGCCGGCCTTCCATGGCCTCGGCGAAGAGGCGCCGCCAGGCTTCCTTGGTTTCATCGAGCGCGAAGCCGCAATCGACGACGATCCAGCCCTCGGTGTCCTCGATCAGCCACAAATTGATGTGATTGAGCTTGAAGGGAAGCGGCGTCCGGTGCCAGTGCACCCCGGGCGCGAGCTCGATGGTCTCGCCCGGCGTCGGCGGCTCCGGGTAGGGGTAGGTGACGCTCGCCCCGACCCCGTCCTCGGCCCCGTCCTCGCCGCTTGGCGCCGTCTCTTCCATGCCGCCGTCGGTCTTCGCGTCCATGCCCTTGCCCCAGCCTCGCCTCAGTTTTCCCGTTCCACCGCCCGCCAGCCGATGTCGCGGCGGCAGAACCCCTCGGGCCAGTCTATCAGATCGATGGCCTCATAGGCCCTGGCCTTTGCCTCGGCCACCGTGGCGCCAAGGGCGGTGACGTTGAGCACCCGCCCGCCGACGGCGAGCACCTTGGCGCCTTCCGATCTGGTGCCGGCGTGGAAGATGGTGACGCCCTCGACCTTGGCCGCCTCGTCGAGGTTGCGGATCTCCGTGCCCTTGGGATATTCGCCGGGATAGCCCTTCGACGCCATGACCACCGTCAGCGCCGCGTCGTCGCGCCAGCGGAGATCGAACGAGGCGAGCTGGCCGTCGCGGGTGGCGATGAGCGCCGGCAGGAAGTCGGAGAACAGGCGGGGCATCAGCACCTGGCACTCCGGGTCGCCGAAGCGGACGTTGAATTCGAGCAGCTTCGGCCCGTCGTTCCCGATCATCAGCCCGGCATAGAGCACGCCCTTATAGGGCGTGCCGGCGTCCGCCATGGCGTCGATCGTCGGGGCGATGATGCGCGTCATGACCTGCTTGACCATCGCCTCGGTGACGATGGGCGCCGGCGAATAGGCGCCCATGCCGCCGGTGTTGGGACCGGTGTCGCCTTCACGCAGCGCCTTGTGGTCCTGGGCCGAGGCCAGCGCCAAGGCGTTGACGCCGTCGACGAGGACCAGGAAGCTCGCCTCCTCGCCGTCGAGGAACTCCTCGACCACGACGGCCCGGCCGGCGTCGCCGAAGCGGCGCTCGACCAATATGTCGTCGATGGCGGCCTCGGCCTCGGCGACGTCCTGGGCGATGATCACCCCCTTGCCGGCGGCGAGCCCGTCGGCCTTGACGACGATCGGGGCGCCGTGATCGCGGATATAGGCCTTCGCCGCGGCGGCGTCGGTGAAGCGCCCATAGGCGGCGGTCGGGATGCCGGCCATGGCGCAGAGATCCTTGGTGAAACCCTTGGAGCCTTCGATCGCCGCCGCCTCCGCCGTCGGCCCGAAGGCGGCGATCCCCGCGTCTTCCAGCCGGTCGACGAGGCCCGCCACCAGCGGCATCTCCGGCCCGACGACGACGAAGCCGATCCCCTCGTCGCGGCAGAAGCCGACGATGCCTTCGATATCCTCGGCCCCGATGGCGACGCAAGTCGCGTCATCGGCGATGCCGGCGTTGCCCGGCGCGCAGTAAAGGGCGTCGCAAAGCGGCGAGGAGGCGATGGCCCAGCAAAGGGAGTGTTCGCGCCCACCCGATCCGACGACAAGGACTTTCACTCGGTCATTTCCTTCAAGGGTTCCCCTCTCAAACCGTCGCCGGCGCGTGCTGGCGGGCCGGATTTCGGATGTCGGCGCTTGTTTCCCCGGGGCGGTCTTGTAACATAGAAATGGAGCATGATGAGCCAAATTTCACGCCAATCTCCAGGCGAAGGCGCAACTGAGACCAACCGGCCCGTTTTCTCGGTGGGCGAGCTTTCGAACGCGCTCAAGCGCACCATCGAGGCGGCCTTCGGCCGGGTCCAGGTGCGCGGTGAAATCTCGGGGCTGACGCGCGCCGCCTCGGGCCATGTCTATTTCGTGCTCAAGGACGCCGACGCGGTGCTCGACGCGGTGTGCTGGCGGGGGGTGGCGGCATCGCTCGCGCTCAAGCCCGAGGACGGCATGGAGGTGGTGCTCTCCGGGCGCATCTCGACCTATGCCCAGCGCTCGAAATACCAGATCGTCGTCGAGGGCATCGAGCTCGCCGGCGAGGGCGCGCTGCTCAAGCTGATCGAGGAGCGCAAGAAACTTCTCGCCGCCGAGGGCCTGTTCGACGAGGCGCGGAAGAAGCCGATCCCCTACCTGCCCGATGTCATCGGCGTCGTCACCTCGCCGACCGGCGCCGTCATCCGCGACATCCTCCACCGCCTGAATGCCCGCTTCCCCCGCCATGTGCTGCTGTGGCCGGTGCTGGTGCAGGGCGAGGGCGCCCCGGCCGCCATCGCCGCCGCCATCGAAGGCTTCAATCGTATAGAGGCCGGCGGCGGGGTGCCTCGTCCCGACGTGCTGATCGTCGCCCGCGGCGGCGGTTCTCTCGAGGATCTGATGGCGTTCAACGAGGAGATCGTGGTGCGCGCCGCGGCCGCTTCCGATATCCCGCTGATCTCCGCCGTCGGCCATGAAACCGACGTGACCCTGATCGATTTCGCCGCCGATGTGCGGGCGCCGACGCCGAGCGCGGCGGCGGAGATGGCGGTGCCGGTCAGGATCGAGTTGCTGGCCCGGATCATGGACGAGGGCACCCGGCTGCTCGGCGCCATCAACCGCGCGCTGGCCGATTGGACGGCAAGGATCGAAGGGCTGGCGCGGATCATGGGCGACCCCGCCCGCCTGATCGAGGAAGCGGCGCAGCGCCTGGACGACAAGGCCGAACGGCTGCGATACGCCGCCGCCAATGGCCTGGCGCGCTCACGAGCGGAACTGGACGCGGTGGCGGCGGCCCTCCGGCCCCAGGCGCTTTACGTCAGCATCGATCATGGCGGCGACATCGCCCGGGGCTTTGCCGAGCGCCTCGACGGCGCCACGCGGCGGATCGTCGCCGACGCCGGGACGCGCCTGGACAATGCCGCCAACCTGCTCGAGAGCATCTCGTATCGGCGCGTGCTCGAGCGCGGCTACGTCGTGGCGCGGGATCGGGCCGAGGTGCCGGTGACCTCGGCCGGGGCGGCGCGGCCCGGCATGGCGTTGAGCCTCGAGTTCCACGACGCCAAGGTGGCCGCGACGGTCGCCGGCAAGGCGCCGCCCAAACCTGGCGCCGCCAGGCGGGCGGGCGCCAAGCCGGCGGGCGGCGGCGAACAGGGGTCACTGCTGTGATGTCGATGGCCCATGGGATATCGATGGCCCCCCGGTCTGCGCGTAACGCCGTCGCCTGGGCTTTGCTCGTCCTCGCCGCCGGCGCCCCGCCCGCCGGCGCCGCCGGCATCATTCTCGAAGGGATCGCCATCCAGGGCAGCCTGATGATCGGCCGCGTCGAGGTCGGCGCCAAGCTATGGCTCGACGATGTACCGGTGCCGGTGGCGAAGAACGGCGAGTTTCTGCTCGGCTTCGGCCGCAACGCCGGGCGCCAGGCCCGTATCAAGGTCGCCTTCGCCGGCGGCAGGACGGCATCGCGTCTCCTTCGGATCGAGCAGCGCGAGTTCAAGATCGAACGCATCGACGGGCTGGAGCCGAAAAAGGTCACGCCGTCGCCCGAGGACCTCAAGCGCATCCGGGCCGAGAAAGCGCTGATCAACGAAGCGCGCGCCCGCTTCACCGAGAAATCCTATTTCCGCTCCGGCTTCATCTGGCCGGCCGAGGGGCGCGTCAGCGGCGTTTACGGCAGCCAGCGGGTGCTCAACGGCAAGGCCCGCGCCCCCCATCTCGGGGTCGATATCGCCGCGCCCAAGGGCTCATTGGTGGTCGCCGCCGCCGACGGGGTGGTGTCGCTCGCCTATAACGGGATGTTCTTTTCCGGCAACGTGATGGTGATCGACCACGGGCTCGGCCTGGGATCGATCTACGCCCATCTGGAGCGGTTGCTGGTGAAGGAGGGGCAGAGGGTCGAGCAGGGACAGCCCATCGCCACCGTCGGCGCCACCGGCCGGGTCACCGGCCCGCATCTCCACTGGGGGATCCATCTGTTCCGCGTCGGCCTGGATCCGGCCCTTCTCGTCCCCCCCATGCCCGCCGCCGGAAAGTGAACGAGGCCCGCGAGGCGTTCGATCGCCGGCGCGTCTCGACTCCCTTATCCCGGCGAGCCCATGACTGGGCTCGCCTTGTTCCCTCAAGCGCCGGGCGCGGGCATCCGCCCGCTTGGCTTTCCTCGCTTCGCTGCGGGCGCGCGGTCGCGCTTGCCAGCGAGCCGATGAAGGTCTTCATCGGCTCGCTGGTATCAGTCGGGCCAGCGGCGGTGCACCCATAACCACTGTTCGGGACTTTCGCGTATCCAGCCTTCGATGATCCGGTTGACCAGCGTCATGCCGGCCTTGACATCCGCCTGGCGGTCGCCGGTCGCCGGCAACTCCAGGGGGGGAAGGAAGGAAATCGAAAAATGCGCCCCGTGGGTGCGCTCGACCTTTACCGGCACCACCGGGCAGTCGAAGCGGAGCGCCAGTTGGGCCAGCGCCGGTGCCGTCATGGCGTCGCGTCCGAAGAACGGGACGGCGATGCCGTCATTCATCTTCTGGTCGACCAGCATGCCGAGATGCCCGCCGCCGTTTAGGATGCCGATCATCTGGCGCGCCCCGGCGCTGCCTTTTGGCACCAAATCACCCGTCATGCCACTGCGCCCGAGTTGCGCCAGCCTTTCCAGTCCCGGATGGTTGGCGGCGCGATAGACCACGCCGAGCGGCAAGCCCCGTTGCGCCACGGCCAGCGGCGCCAGTTCCCAATTGCCGATATGGGCGGAGAAGAAGATTCCTGCCTTGCCGTCATCGCGCAGGCGGTCGATGTGCTCGGCGCCGGTGACCGTGAACCGCGGATCCTGGTAAATACGGACCCGGTTCAGCCCCGGAAATTCCGCCCCGACCCGTCCCAGATTGTCCCAAACGTCCTTTATCATGTCGGCGATATCGCGCTCCGGCATTTGGGGATAGACGCGGCGGATATTGCCATGCGCCGTCCGCGACTCCCGCCGCCGAGGCCCGATCAGGCGGGCGATGAAGCCGCCGATGGCGGAGGCGAGACCGAGGGGGAGAACGGCGAACAGCCCATAGGCCAGTCGGATCGCCGCCGCCTCGGCCGGCGCCAGGAGACGCTTCGGCCACCCGCGGCCAAGGGAAGAGGTTTCAGCCATCGCCGAGCAGCGGCGCCAGGACGGCGCCAAGCGCCGCCTCGTCCGCCCATTTAAGTTCGACGCCCAGCACCTTGACCATCGGCCGCGCGGCCTCGGGCAGGCGCACGTAATCCTTTTCGGTGGTCACCGGCAAGGCCTTGAGCCCGTGGGCTTGCTCGCAAATCGCCATGACCTCGTCCGACGTGTAGAGGTGATGATCGTCGAAGGCGTGGGTGGCGCTCAGGGGGCAGCCGATCTCCTCCAACGTCGCGAAGAACTTCTCGGGCCGGCCGATGCCGGCGAAGGCGACCACCGGCCGGCCGGCGATCTCACCGGCGTTGGCGCCGGGCGCGAGGCGGGCGCCGAGCACCGGCGGCGCTCGGCCCAGACGCGCCCTGGCCATGGCGATACGCTCCTCGACACCCGAGCTATCCTCGCCGATCAGCACCACCGCCGAGGCGCGCCCGAGCCCGGTCTCCACCGGCTCACGCAAGGGGCCCGCCGGGATGACGCGGCCGTTGCCGAAACCGAAGCCGCCGTCGACGACGAGGAGCGAGACGTCCTTGGCCAGCGACGGGTTCTGGAAACCGTCATCCATGACGACGATGCCGGCGCCATCCTCGGCCGCCGCCTCGGCGCCGCCGACGCGGTTTCGCGCCACCCATGTCGGCGCGCGGGCGGCCAATAGCAGGGCCTCATCGCCGATTTCGGCGACACCGTGGCGAGCGGGGTCGACGCGCAGCGGTCCCCGTTCGCTGCCGCCATAGCCGCGGGTCAGGAAATGCACCTCCTTGCCCAACGCCTTGAGATAGGCGCCAAGCGCGAGCGCCACCGGCGTCTTGCCGGCGCCGCCGGTCACCAGGTTGCCGACGCAGATGACGGGAACGGACGCCTTGACCGGTTCGGTCAAGGCATGGCGCGCCGCCCCGGCGGCCCCGTAGGCGTGGGCGAGGGGCGCCAGAAGCGCCGGCCAGACGCCGCCATCGCCCCGCCAGAACTCAGGCGCGCGCACGGTTGCCCTCCATATCCTCGCCCTTCGGTAACGCCTTGAGGAAGGGGCCGAGTTCCTCCATCACCGCGTCGATCACCCCGTCCTTGGCGGTGGCGATGCGCCGCGCCGCCTCGACGCGTGCCGCCCTCGCCGCCTCATCGTCGAGCAGCGACGCCACCGCCGCCGCGATGTCCTTGGCATTCCCGGCCTCGATGCTGGCCCCGGCGGTCGTCATTTCCCCGGCCACGGCGCGGAAGTTCTCCATGTGGGGGCCGTGAATCACGGCACAATCGAGCCGCGCCGGTTCCAGCAGGTTCTGTCCGCCATGGGGGATCAGCGAGCCGCCGATGAAGGCGACGGGACAGAGCCGGTAGAACAGGCCGAGCTCGCCCAAGGTGTCGGCGATATAGATCTCGGTCTCGGGCGCGATCGCATCGTCACGGGAGCGAAGCGCGCCTTTCATCCCCGCCCGTTCAAGCACAGCCGCGACTTCCTGCCCCCGGTTCGGATGGCGCGGCACGATCACGGTCAACAGTCCCCGATGGGTTGGCGCCATGCGCCGGTGCGCCTCGACGACGATCTCCTCCTCGCCGGCATGGGTGCTGGCGGCCAGCCAAACGGGCCTGGCGCCGATCGAACGTGCCAGCCGCCCGGCCTCCTCCTCATCCACCGGCAGGGGGGCGGAAGCGAATTTGAGATTACCCGGCGCCTTGACCGAAGGCGCGCCCAGGGCGCGAAGGCGTTTCGCCTCGTCGTCGTCCTGGGCCAGGCACAATGCGAAACCGCCAAGCAACGGCCGGATCAGGCCCGGCCATCGCCGCCAGGCGGCGAACGAGCGCAAGGACATCCGTCCATTCAGCAGGATCATGGTGATGGCGCGGGCCTGGGTCTCAGCGATGAGATTGGGCCAGAACTCGGACTCGACCCAAAGGGCGATATCGGGCCGCCAGTGGTCGAGGAAGCGGCGCGCCCAGGCCAGGCGGTCCACCGGCACATATTGGTGGAAGGCGCGGGGCGGCAGCCTCTCGGCGAGCAGCCTGGCCGAGGTGACGGTGCCGGTGGTCACCACCATGTTCACTTCCCCAAACTCGGCGAGAATCCTTTCCGTCAGCCCGAGGATCGACAGCGCCTCGCCGACGGAGGCGGCGTGCAGCCATATCAGCGGCCCCTCGGGGCGCGCCCGCCCGGCGCGGCCAAGCCTTTCTCCGAACCTCGCGGCGTCTTCCTTGCCTTGCCCCCGGCGCCGGGCAAGGTAGAGGCGGATCAGCGGCAGGGCGAGGGTCGTCAAGCCGCGGTAAAGCGCCGGTGTCATTGGCCTCCGCCGGCGGCCGAAAGCCCCTCGGGGCGATCGTCCCCGCCGCTCTTGGCCTCCGCCGTCACGGCGCCGTATTCGAGCCCCTCGTCCGCTTCCGGGGCCGGTTCGATGGGCTCGGCGCCGACCAGGCGGTCGGCCTCGTGGCACAACGCGTTGAGCCTGTCTTCGAGTTTGCGCCGGGCGCGCTCGACGGTCACATGATCGGCGTCGCGGGCGATCTCGATGGGATCGCCCCAGATCAAGACCCCTTTGGCAAAGGGCAGGGCGACGACGAACCGGTCCCAGCTGTTGAACACGATGCGGCGGCTGGCGGCGAAAGTGATGGGCAAGATGGCGACGCCCGCCATCCGCGCGGCGTTGATGGCGCCGATGCCGGCGCGCATGCGCGGTCCGCGCGGTCCGTCCGGGGTGATGCCGGCGGTGGCGCCCGAGGCCAGGATCTTGAGCACCGCGCGCAACGCCGACGTGCCGCCGCGCGAGGTTGACCCGGTGATGGCGCCGACGCCGAAATGCTTGATCGTATCGGCGATGAAGCGGCCGTCCGGGTGCCGCGAGATCAGGATGTAGACCGGCGGCGCGTCGGGGTTCCGGCAATAGGGCATCATCAACAGGCGCCCGTGCCAGAAGCACACCAGGAAGGGCTGACCCCGGTCCCAGAAGCGCCTGGGGATTTCCTCGCCGATGACCCGCCAGCGGCCGGTGAGATGGATCAGCCGGATGTATTGGGCGGCAAGCGCCGCGACGATGGTCCGCGCCAAGCCATTGCGGGTCAACGAGCGGACCATGGGCCGGAGGAGTGCCACGCCTCAGGCCCGCGCCCGCGCCGCCTCGTCCGCCGGCGTTTCCTTGGCGAACTGTAACTCATAGAGAGCCGCATAGGCGCCGCCCTTGGCCAGGAGTTCGGCGTGGGTGCCCGCCTCGATGACGGTGCCGTCGTCGATGACGTAGATGAGATCGGCGTTGATCACCGTCGACAGGCGGTGCGCGATCACCAGGGTCGTGCGCCCTTCCATCAACCTGTTCAGACCGGCCTGCACGGCGCGCTCGGAGTGGGCGTCGAGCGCCGAGGTCGCCTCGTCGAGCAAGAGGATCGGCGCGTCCTTCGCTATCGCCCGGGCGATGGCGACGCGCTGTCTCTCGCCACCCGAAAGCTTGACGCCATGTTCACCGGCCACGGTGTCGTATCCTTTGGCGAGATCGGTGATGAAATCGTCGGCGGCGGCGTTCCTGGCGGCGGCGATGATGTCCGCCTCGGCGCAGCCCGGCTTGCCATAGGCGATGTTGGCGCCGATGGTATCGTTGAACAGGCTGATCTCCTGGGAAACCAGGGCGATGTTGGCGCGCAGGCTGGCGAGGGTGACGTCGCGCACATCGGCGCCGTCGATGGTGACGGAACCGCCGCCGACGTCGTAGAAGCGCGGGATCAGGTTGAGGATGGTGGACTTGCCGCCGCCCGAGTGCCCGACCAGCGCCACCCGCTTGCCGGCGGGGACCGAAAGCGTAATCCCCTTCAGCGCCGGGCTGTCCGGTCCGTAGGCGAAGGTCACGTCCTTGAACTCGATGGCGCCGCCGGTAACCTCGAGCGTTCCCGCCCCCGCCTTGTCGCCGATCTCGGGCTCGATGTCGAGTATGGCGAACACCCGTTCGGCGGCGGCGAGGCCGGTCTGCAGGCCGGCGTTGAGATTGGCGAGCTTCTTCATCGGCTCATAAGCCAGCAACAGGGCGGTGACGAACGACAGGAAATCCCCCGCCGTCTGTCCGCCTTCGATCACCTGCCAGCCGCCATAGAGGACGACGACGGCGATGGCGATACCGCCGAGCGTCTCCATGATCGGATGGGCCGCCCCGCGCACCTTTCCGGCCTTGTACTGCAGGCGGAAGATGGCGTCGATCACGCGCTTCGCCCGGCCGGTCTCATAGGCCTCCATGCCATAGGCCCTGACGTGCCGGGCGCCCTGGAAGGTCTCGCCGAGCAGCGAGGTGAATTGGGCCATTTCGGCCTGGGTGGAGGCGGAGACCTTGCGCATGCGCCGGCCGATCTTGACGATCGGCAGGATCGCCAGGGGAAAGACGAAAAACGATATCGCCGCCAGCATCCAATCGCGCGAGAACATGACGGCCATCAGGAACAGCAGCGTGAAAATGTCCTTGCCCGCGCTCACCAACAGATCGGCGGCGGCGCCGCGCACCAGGGCGAGGTCGTTGGTGAAGCGCGAGATCAGTTGCCCGGTCGAGGTGCCGTGGAAGAAGGCGAGATCGAGGCGCATCAGGTGGGCGAACATGCGGAGCTGCAAATCGGCGATGACGCGCTGGCCGATGTAGTTCATCAGCACCGCCTGGCCGTAGGTGGCCGCGCCCTTGAGCGCGAAGACGCCGAATATGGAAAAGGCGATGACGAGCAGCATCGCCCGGTCCTTCTCGACGAAGACGTCATCGATGATCGGCTTCATCAGATAGGCCAGCGCCGCCGTCGCCGCCGCGGTCAGTACCATGAAGACCAGCGCCAGGCCGATATGGGCGAAATAGCGGCGGATATGCTCGCGCACCAGGCGGCCCATGAGGGCGCCGGTGCCCTGACCGGGTCGAAGATTTGCCGCTTTGGCGCCCTTCACCGGTTGTCTTCCTTACGCTGTTTCCTGGCGGTCTCGCCGGCCCCGGGACCATAGCACGCGCGCCGGCCCTGGGCCAACGGTTGCCATGTTCGGGCCGTCGCCCCGGGGGGCTTTATCAAGGACCTTTGGTATTACTTGCCGGCGACGGTCATGCCGTCGATGCGCACCGTCGGGGCGTTGATGGCGTAGCGGAACTCGAGATCGTCCGCCGCCGTGAGCTGCGCGAACATGTCGTTGAGGTTGCCGGCGATGGTGACCTCGCTGACAGGGTAGGCGATCTCGCCGTTCTCGATCCAAAAGCCCGCCGCGCCCCGGCTGTAATCGCCCGTCAGGATGTTGACCCCCATGCCGATCATTTCGGTGACATAAAGCCCGGCGCCGATATCCGACATCAACTCGGCGGGGCTGAGCGTGCCCGCTTC
The DNA here is from genome assembly GCA_022566265.1 of Pseudomonadota bacterium. Lineage (GTDB taxonomy): Bacteria > Pseudomonadota > Alphaproteobacteria > SMXQ01 > SMXQ01 > JACZQV01. Next base: position 10,809 of record JADFJG010000043.1, read on the forward strand.
GAGATAGAGGTTGGTGGCGGCGGGCGACGGCGGCGCCGAGGTGCCCCTCGCCGCGTGGCCGGTGCTGCTCAATCCGAGCTGGCGGGCCGAGCCGAGATCGAGAAGCCAGGTCGAAAGCACGCCGGCGTCTATCACCTTGCGCCTTTCATTGGCGAGGCCCTCGCCGTCGAAGGGTTTGGAGCCGAGGCCGCGGGCGCGGTGAGGATCGTCGACGATGGTGATGGCGTCGGCGAACACCGCCTTTCCCATCTTGTCCTTGAGGAAACTGGTGCCGCGCGCCACCGATATGCCGTTGATCGCCGCGCTCAGATGGCGCAGCAGGCTCGACGACACCCGGGGCTGGTAGATCACCGGCACGGCGGCGGTTTCGACCTTGCGCCCGCCCAGCCGCGCCACCGCCCGCTCGCCGGCTTCGCGCCCGATTACCTCCGCGCCCTTGAGGTCGTCGGCGTAAACCGTGCTCGAGAACTCATAATCCCGCTCCATGTTCGTGCCTTCGCCGGCGATGACCGCCACCGCCAGGGAATGGCGCGATGAGGCGTAGGTCTCGGCGAAGCCGTTGCTCGCCGCCAGGCATATGCGGCTCGACCCCCAGCCCGCCTCGGCGCCTTCGGAGTTGGTCACCCCCTTGACGGCGCGCGCCGCGTCTTCCGCCGCCGCCGCCCGTTCGCCAAGCTCGTCCGGGTCCGGTTCGCGCTCATCGCAGATGTCGAGATCGGGGGGATCGCCCGCCAGCAACTCAGGCTCCGCGAGGCCGCAATAGGCGTCCTCGGGCGCCGCCTTGGCCATGGCGACGGCGCGCTCGGCGATTTCCGCCAGGGCGTCCTTCGCCAGGTCGGTCGAGGAGACCACGGCTTGGCGCTTGCCGACCAGGACCCTGAGGCCGAGATCGTCGCTCTCCGAACGCTCGATCCCTTCCGGCTTGCCGAGACGCCGGGAGAGGCTGAGCGATGCGCTCTTGAACATCACCGCGTCGGCGCCATCGGCGCCGCCCCGCTTGGCGGTCGCGATGAGGTCGGTGAGGAGTTGCAGGGCGTCTTGATCCGACACCGCTGAGGCGGCCATGGTCCTCTCCCTGTCGAGACGATAAGGATTCGCCTGACCTTATAGGCGAAGCATGGCTTTGCCGCCAGCGCCAAGGCGGGCCGGCGGCGCGGGCGGCTTTCGGTTACGGCGCTGTTGGGTTAATGATCAGTCCCTGGCTGACGATTTCCGCCGTCGCGGCGGTTTTTCGGGCGCGCGCGAAGATCGCGGCCCTAAGCTCGGGCGCTCGCCAGTCCGGATGGGCGCCGAGCAGCCGCGCCGCCAGCGCCGCGATGCGAGGGGCGGCGAAGCTCGATCCCGAGGAGTTCCCGGCGCGGCCATAAAAATCCGTCACCGGCGTTTCCTCGCCGGGCACCAGCAAGTCCACCGACCCTTTGCCCCAGTTGGACCCGCGCGCGAGCCGGCCGGAGGAGTCCGCCGAGGTCACGACGATGATGTTCCCGGCCTCGAGCGCCGCCGGGTAGACCGGCCGCGCATCGATGTCGCGGCCATTGTTGCCGGCCGAAACCACGAACAGCATCTCGGGCCGCGCGGCGGCGGCGGCGGCGAAGGCCCGCCAGTCCCCGATGTCGTTGCTGCCAAGGGTGATGCAGACGATGATCACACCGTTCGCGGCGGCATGATCGACGATCTTGGCCATGCGCGACATGTCGGGGCGGGGATAGCGGTAGGGTACGAGGCGCGCTTCGGGCGCCTCTCTCAGCAACACGGATGCGGTGCGGGTGCCGTGGCGTTGGGGAAAGAAAGGGGAGCGGGCCGGATTGGAGTCGAACGGCCGGTCGTCGAGGTCCCAGAAATCGTAGCCGAGCGCCCGCCCGGCACGGTCCCGCGCCAGGCGCCGGGCGATCTCCCCCAGCAGGTAATTGACCCCGGAGTCGACCATCGCCACCAAGACTCCCCTGGCATCCTTCGCCGCGTCCCCGGCCGCCGGCACCGGCGGATCGAGGGGCTCGGGCGTTCCGGTGGGCGCCAGGTCGCGGTCCAGGTACTCCAGCGCCCGGACGCGCCCCCCGGGGCCGTAAAGCAGGCGCCGGCCGAGGCCGATGACGCAGTCGGGGCCGAGCAGCGCGGTCATCGTTGGACGGGCTGGGCCGGCGCCGGCGGCATCGGGGGCGTAATAGGTGACGCCGAGGCGCCTAAGCCGGCCGCCCGGCGCGATGCGCTCGATCTCGATCCGGCCGCCGTCCGCCAGCGTCAGTGTCCCGCGCCAGCCGAACCGTCGGCCGCGATCGATCAGCGGTTTTTCCTCGACCTCGATCACCGCCGGCAAGGTCTCGGCGATCCTGTCGATGTCGGGCACCGTGACGCCGCAGGCGGCGATGGCGGCGGCCTTGATCCTGGCGGCGGGATCGTGCTCGGCGGCGACGGCCGTCGTCGCCAAGGCAATGACCAGGAGGGCGAAGAATCGGCGCATGGAGCTAACATGCTTCGCGCCGGGGGCTATTTCCAGATCGATTTTCCCGAACCGGGCAGGCCGAGGCCGGACCACATGCCGTCGACCTTCTCGATGACCTCGTCCGACATGCGGATTTTCCGCCCCCACTCGCGGCGGGTCTCGGGCGGCATCTTGGTGGTGGCGTCGAGGCCGATCTTGCCGCCCAATCCGGCGACCGGCGACGCGAAGTCGAGATAATCGATCGGCGCGTTCTCGATCACGGTGATGTCGCGCGCCGGGTCCATGCGGGTCGAGACCGCCCACATCACGTCCCCCCAGTCGCGCACGTCGATGTCGTCATCGACGACGAAGATGAACTTGGTGTAGAGGAACTGGCGCAGGTAAGACCAGATCCCCATCATCACCCGCTTGGCGTGGCCGGGATAGGCCTTGCGGATCGACACCACGGCGATGCGGTACGAGCAGCCCTCGGGCGGCAGGTAGAAATCGACGATCTCCGGGAACTGGCGGATGAGGACCGGCAGGAACACCTCGTTCAGCGCCCGCGCCAGCACCGAGGGCTCGTCCGGCGCCCGGCCGGTGAAGGTGCTGAGGTAGATCGGATCGGCGCGCCGGGTGATGGCGGAAATGGTGAAGACGGGGAATTTCTCGACGGCGTTGTAATAGCCGGTGTGATCGCCGAACGGCCCCTCGTCTTGATAATCGGCGAGCGACACGTGACCCTCGAGCACGATCTCCGCCGCCGCCGGGACCTTGAGGGGCACCGTCTTGCAGGCCACCAGCTCCACCCGCCGGCCGCGCAAGATCCCGGCGAACTGGTATTCCGACATGGTGTCGGGAACCGGGCAGACGGCGGCGATGATGGTCGCCGGGTCGGCGCCGATGACGGCGGCGGCGGGCAGGGGTTCGTCGTGCTCCTCTTTCCAGCGCGCATGATGCTGGGCGCCGCCGCGATGACGGAGCCAGCGCATCAGCGTCCGGTCCGCGCCGATCACCTGCATGCGGTAGATGCCGAGGTTGAAGTTATCGGTCCTCGTATCATCGGGCCCCTTGGTCACCACCAGCGGCCAGGTGATGAGCGGCGCCGGCTCGCCGGGCCAGCAGGTCTGCACCGGCAGCGCCGCGAGATCGATGTCGGAACCCTGCAACACGACCTCCTGGCAGGGCGCGCGCGAGACCAGCTTGGGCTTCAGGCTTAGCGCGGTCTTGACCAGCGGCAGCATCCCGACCGCCTGGCGCAGCCCTTGGGGCGGCTCGGGGTGGTCGAGGAAGGCCAGCATCTCGCCCAGGGCGCGAAGCCCGTCAACCTCGCGGCCCATCGCCCAGGCGACGCGCTCGACGGTGCCGAACAGGTTGGCCAGCACCGGGATATCGAACGGCGTCCCGTCCTCGCGGACGGCGTTCTCGAACAGCACGGCGGGGCCGTCCTCGGCCAGCAGCCGGGTCTGGATCTCGGTGATCTCGTGCCTGGGCGAGACCGGCGCCGCAATGCGCGCCAGCGCGCCCTTGCCCTCGAGGAAGCTCATATAATCGCGGAGTGACTCGTAAGCCATGTCATCGAGAGCTTAGCCGGGTTTCCCGCCCCTCCCAACAGCTTCGTGACCGCGCGCGGGTGTTGTCTTTCCGCCAACCGGTCCCGGATAGGTGAATTCGCTCCACGCAGGCGCGAAGAGTGCCAAGATAAGGTTCATCACTAAGAGAGCACCAAGGATTATCCGCGGAGAGGAAATAGCCGAACGCTCGGCGCGTCGTCGGCGGCCGGCGACTTCAGCAGAGCTTGTTCCCGGCCATCGTGTCAGGCTAATCGGGAATCAACCCATGGGCTTGTGCCCATGTTTTCCACTCGACTTGCTCTTCTCCAATCGGTTCCAGTCGTTCGGTCAGAGCGTGGTTTTCGGTAAAAATCATCAGGTTGTCACAGGGCCAACGGGCAGAGGGCGCGATGAGGCCATCGAGGCCGAGAAAGGCGATCGCGGCGCCAATCTTCTGAGTTTGAGCGTAGTCACGCTCTCCATAACGGGTGAAGTCGACGCCTAGCGTCGTGAGATTAGCGCGTGCGAGGTGCAGTGTCCGTGCCGTGGCAACGGCTAGCCGCGTCACCTTAATCGTCCGCGGGCCCGGTATCGGAGTGAGGTTGGCGAGGAGCGAGGCGACCTCGGCGATCGCGCCATCAGGCTCTAGAGCGGTACTTGGTAGTTAGGAAACAATTTGATGGGTGCAAATCGGCTCCTTCGGCAAGGCGCGGCGCGCGGCGCGATGCAACGCATCGGGCAAACGTCGCAACGCCGCCGAGGGGCCGATTTGCCCCACCGGAGGCCGGGTTCTTTTGCGCCCTGGCGTCGTTGCGAAAAGCTTGTGATGCGCCAGCATCACTGCGCATTCCGCGCCTAGCCAGGACGCAAAATAATCCCGGTCAAATGGTTTCTATCTACCAAGAACCGCTCTAGGCTCGAATAAAGCACATAGATGCCAGGAGTATCTGTTGGCGGCGGAGCCCATCGTCCCCCACTGATCGACGGCGCCATGGGATCCGCGCCAATGCGGGTCGCCCGGAAAATCTCACCTTCAAAACGATCGGTCGCAAGTTCGCTTAAACGGTCAACGAGGTCCTGATCGTGGATCATGCCTCGTCAACCCTTCGTGCTCAGATGTACACCGCATCGCGGAGTTGGTTGACCAACCGGCGCACTTCATCGATCCGGCCTTCCTGGATTAGCTCGGCTGGTGATGCCCCGTTCAGAAGCTTCTGCGGTGAAAAGATCCACAGCCGCGCTTCGTCCGGCTCGTAGAAATCCGACAGCTGGTCGACGATGAACTCCAGTTCCAGCAGTGTCTTCTCGGTGCGGGCATGCGGATAGGCGCGGCCCTGGTTCCAGCGCGACACCGTTTCCGGGCGTGTGCCGAGAAGATTCGCCACCTCAATATCCCTCATCGCACCTTTGTTGCGGATCGATTCCAGCTTTCTGGCGACCGCGCTACTCACGGTCGCCGCTCCTGATTTTATCATCGCTTGCTCCCTTTCCGACGCGCCTTCACGCCCCACGTCCATCGCGCGTAGCCCGTCGCTGGGGCGGGACAGCGACAGAGTTAGGTGGTGCTGCTTCCGCTAGATGCGCCATTGCCTGCCGGAAGCGGCTCACATCACTTTGTTTCTTGATAAGGCTCCTCTGTAGCATCTCATCCAGGCCAGTGACGCCGGCCATCGCTGCCACGTCATCTGACACTGGCCGCACACGCTCATCCAGATAGCGGACCACCCTCAGGGTCTGCGGCGTAGCGCTGAGCCACTCCACCTCGCGCGCCCGCTGATAAAGTGCATGCCGGGCGGGGCGGTCGATCATGTCCCGTACCCCTTGTGGACAGCAGTGGGTGTCGCGGCAACCGTAACGCCCCCGGATGCGGGTCGACGTCCCAAGCAAGGCCTGGGCGACGGCCGGCTTCACCAGCATGTCGAGCTGGGGCAGGTAGACTCGCCAAGCCGGCCCGCCCCGCCGCTGCGCATCGGGAGGGGGACGCCGCCAGCCAGCCGCTCTGAACTTCTGATGCATGGTCACGCCGTGGGCGATGCCGCCGACTGCGCCGAACGCGAGCACTCCAAGACCTGGCAGGCCACCCACATGGTCGCCTACAACGGGAATACCGCGCTCGTGGAAGTCGCGACACGCCTCGATATAGGCAACTGTCTTCTCTCCAGTGGCATCATCGCCGAAATTCTCGATCTTGAGCCAGATCGCATCACAAGGCGCATCAGCAATCGCGGCGATCAGCGCCTGTCGCTCGGCATGCCTCCGTAGCACTTCCATCGGCACTGCAAGCGAATAGATGAGGTCGAGATCGGTCTTGGAAGCGGAGATGGAATCGCGGGTCCACCCCATCACGTCGATGTCCCGCCGGAGCCAAGGATCATTTGGGCCACTCAGAAGATGGGTCGGGCCGAGAATCTGCGTGAACCCGTTCGCCGCCGCCGTTTCGACTATCTGCGCCGTTCTGGTACGTCCCGCCGCACCCTCGAAGTCCGTTATATTGTGGTGACGCTCCAATCCCCAAGGCAGCGCCGCCAGCCGGGCTGTGTGCCCTCCCGGTAGGCCCATAGGCTGGGTCTTGGGATCGAGAATCAGGTCGAAGTTCCGACGACGCGCCTCGGTCATCAACTCGCGATGCCGCTCTACGTACTGGGCCTCGATTATGAAGCCGAAAATTCCCTGCTCGCCTGTGGCGATCAGATCGAGCATCTCGAGATGATCGTTGCGTCCAACGCGCACGAACAAGGCCGGCGGTCGCGGTCCAGACCGGGCTTGATGCGGCCGGGGTAGGTCAACGACATTGGCGGTCATAGCCGACTCCTTTCGACATGACCTTAGCATAGTGTTTTCTGTTGCGCAATATATTGCGTATTATATTGACATTTCTGTTGTGGTTTGGCATGGATCGCATCAGAATTTAGGCTGTGAAGATCGGTGGGTTCGGGGCCACACCACCGCTCCGCGAATGATCGCTGAGCAGGCGGGCGCCGGTTTCAAGATGGGGGAATTAAACTACGAACGGGTTTCGCTATCAAGTAATGCTTACGTTTTCGTTAGCAATGCTTAACACCTACTCCCGGCGGCAAGTGGGTCCGATTTCGGCGGCCGGCGTCGTCGTCGAGGGGACGGGTCATGGCGTGAAAGGTGAGGGGGCGCGACCGGAAGCCGACGATAGGCGCTATGGTACCGGCCCCGGTTTGTTGTGGTATGATCGGGTGGGACAGTCGATAATAACCGGCACGCAAAACTGCCGGTGCGGCACGCCGGGCGCTTGGCCTTGGCGTGCCGTGCTTGTGAACGCAAGGGGGAGCGAATAATGGGTGAATACGCGCTTGGGCAACCGGTCCCACGGTCCGAGGATCCGAGGCTGCTCAAGGGCGGCGGGCGCTATGTCGACGATATCGTGCTGCCGCGCATGGCGTTCGGCTACGTCCTGCGCTCGCCCCACGCCCACGCCAGGATTTCCTCGATCGATGTCGCCGAGGCCAAGGCGGCGGCGGGCGTGCTCTGCGTCCTCACCGGCGAGGACTGGGCGGCGACGGGTTACGGCGATATGCCGTCGGGCGGCGGGCGCTCCCGCCGCGACGGCTCGCCGATGTACGTGCCCCGCTTCCCGGCCCTGGTGACGGACCGGGTCAGGCGCGTCGGCGATACCGTCGCCTTCGTCGTCGCCGAGACCCTCGACCTGGCCAAGGACGCCGCCGAGCTCATCGAGGTCGATTACGACCCCCTGCCGGCGATCATCTCGACCGGCGACGCGCCCGAGCCCGGCGCGCCGTTGGTATGGGACGACTGTCCCGACAACATCTGCTTCGTCCATCTTGGCGGCGACAAGGAGGCGGTGGAAGAAGCCTTCGCCAAGGCGGACCACGTCATCAAGCAGAAGTTCGTGATCAACCGCGTCACCGCCAACCCCTTGGAGCCGAGGGGCTGCATCGGCGATTACGACGCGTTCGAGGACCATTACACCGTCTACACCACGCTCCAGGGCGTGCACCCCTACCGCGCCAGCCTGGCGGGCGACATCTTCAAGGTGCCGGAAAGCAGCTTCCGCGTCATCGCCGGCGACATCGGCGGCAGCTTCGGCATGAAGTCGGCGGTCTACAACGAGGTGCCGCTGGCGCTGTGGGCGTCGAAGATCATCGGCCGGCCGGTCAAGTGGATCAGCGACCGCTCGGAAGCGCTGTTGAGCGACGCCCATGCCAGGGACAGCGTGTCGGTGGGCGAACTGGCGTTGGACAGAGATGGCAAGTTCCTCGGCCTGCGGGTCACCACCGTCGCCAATCTCGGCGCCTATCTCTCGTCCGGCGGGGTGAATTGGCCGGTCAACAACCTCGGCACCCTGGCCGGCGTCTACACCACGCCGGCCATCCACGTCGACGTCACCGGGGTCTTCACCAACACCAACTCGACCCGCCCCTATCGCGGCGCCGGGCGTCCCGAGGCGGCCTATGTGATCGAGCGGCTGATCGACCTCGCCGCCGACGAGTTGGGCATCGACCCGACGGAGCTGAGACGGCGGAACACGATTCCGCCGGAGGCCATGCCGTTCAAGACCGGCCTCACCTTCACCTATGATTGCGGCGAGTTCGAGAAGAACATGGACATGGCGCTGGAGATGGCGGATTACGCCAATTTCGAGAGCCGCCGGGAAGAGGCGCGATCGCGCGGCAGGCTGCGCGGCATCGGCATCTCCAACACCATCGAGCGGGCCGCCGCGCGCGGCGTCGAGGGCGCCGAGATCCGCTTCGACCGCGGCGGCACGGCGACCATCCTCTCGGGCTCGGTCACCCAGGGGCAGGGCCACGAGACCGTCTACAAGCAACTGGTCTGCGACCGCTTGGGGCTCGATCCCGACGAGGTGCGCTATGTCTGGGGCGACACCGACAAGGTGCCCTACGGCCATGGCACCGGCGGCTCGCGCTCGGCGACGCTGGGCGGCTCGGCGCTCCATCTCGCCGCCAACAAGATCGTCGACAAGGCCAGGCGGATCGCGGCGCATATGTTCGAGGCGGCGGACGAGGATATCGAATTCGATGAAGGCGTCTTCACCGTCGCCGGCACCGATAGGAACGTCACCATGAAGGAGATCGCCCGCGCCGCGAACGACATCGACGCCCTGCCCGACGGCATGGAACCCGGCCTCATCGCCAGCGCCGTCTATACCGCGCGGGTGATGAACTTCCCCAACGGCTGCCACGTCTGCGAGCTCGAGATCGACGAGGACACCGGCCATGTCGATATCGTCCGATACAACGTCGTCGACGATGTCGGCACGGTGATGAACCCGATGTTGCTCGAGGGACAGATCCAGGGCGGCGTCGCCCAGGGCGCCGGCCAGGCGCTGATGGAGGATATCTGCTACGACCTCGAGACCGGCCAGCTGATCACCGGGTCGTTCATGGACTACGCGATGCCACGCGCGGATGACCTCAGCGACATCGATATCGGCAACAATCCGGTGCCGACCAAGACCAATCCGCTGGGCGTCAAGGGCGCCGGGGAGGCCGGCAATGTCGGCTCCCTGCCCGCCGTCGCCAACGCCGTGGTCGACGCCCTCTCGCCCCTCGGCATCCGCCAAATCGCCATGCCGGCGACGTCCGAACGCATCTGGCGGGCGATCCGGGAGGCGAAGGCGAAGCAGGCGTAAAGGCCGTACCTCGAACGCAAGGCCGTCAGATGTATCACCCTTCTATGAAAGTAAGTGCTGGGCTATGACTTTCGGCTTCGCGCACCGCCTTGGACAAACATTGCTCGCCGCAAATTCCGTTCCCTTCATGAAGTATCCGGGCTAGCCCCGATCCGTGGTAAGGTTGGTGGCGCGGCGATTGCCTCGAAGCAACCCATCGGGGGAAACCTTGTGAATCGTTTGATCGTGGTTTCCAATCGCGTGGCGCCGACCCAACGAGGGCGGACGAGCACGGGAGGACTCGCGGTCGCGTTGCTGGCGGCTCTCAAGGAAAACGGCGGCATTTGGCTGGGCTGGAGCGGCGAGGTCACCGCCGCCCCCGCCCGCGCCCCGAAGATGGTTACCGTCGGCCAGATCACCTACGCCACCCTCGATCTGAGCCAGAAGGAATACACCGACTATTACAACGGCTTCGCCAATAGCTCCTTGTGGCCGCTGTTTCATTACCGCCTCGATCTCTCCGTGTTCTCGCGCCAGTTTTTCGACACCTACCAGCGGGTCAATGCCCGTTTTGCCGCCGCCCTGGTGCCGCTTCTCAAGCCGGGCGACATCATCTGGATCCACGACTATCACCTCATGATGATGGCCGATGCGTTGCGCCGCGGCGGCGTCAAACAGCCTATCGGATTCTTCCTCCACACCCCGTTTCCCGCCCATCAGATCCTGACCGCCCTTCCCCGCGACAAAACACTGATCCGCGCGCTCCTGGCCTATGACCTGATCGGCTTCCAGACCGAAGGAGATTTGGTCGAGTTTCACGACTACATACTTCACGAGGCCGGCGGCGAGCTGCTCGACGACAACCGGGTCAGGGCCTTCCGCAGGACGGCCCGGGCCCAGGTATTCCCCATCAGCATCGACACGAACAACGTCGCCAACCTCGCCCAACAGTCGCAAAGGTCGCGCCGCAACACGCGTCTCAAGGAAAGCCTTGGCGGCCGGGACCTCATCGTCGGGGTCGACCGGCTGGATTACAGCAAGGGACTGGTGGAAAGGTTCCACGCCTTCGAACACCTCTTGCAGCGTTACAACGACCTGCGCAACCGCGTGGTCCTGATGCAGATCGCGCCGCCGTCGCGCGCCGACGTCGCCGAATATATGGAAATCCGCCGAACGCTTGAAACCGCGGCCGGCCATATCAACGGCCGCTTCGCCGAATTCGACTGGGTGCCGGTGCGCTACCTCAACAAGAGTTTCTCCCACCGGGCGCTGATGGGCTTCTTCAGGACCGCCCGCGTCGGCCTGGTGACGCCATTGCGCGACGGCATGAACCTCGTCGCCAAGGAATATATCGCCGCCCAGTCGCCGAGGAACCCAGGCGTGCTGGTACTCTCGCGTTTCGCCGGCGCGGCGCAGGAGCTCACCAGTGCCCTGATCGTCAACCCCTTCGACATCGAGGACGTCGCCGACGCCCTTCAAAAGGCCTTGAAAATGCCCCTCGAGGAACGCCGGGAACGGTGGCGATCGGCCATGGACGTCCTTCGGCGGAACGACGTGACGGCGTGGCGTGAAAAATTCGTCGAGGTGCTGCGCAAGAGCCACACCAGGCATAACCGGGCATGACGGCAAAACCGCGTGCGTCGGCGCCGGTCCGCCTGCTTGGCGATATCGGCGGCACCAACGCCCGCTTCGCCCTGCAGACCGCGGGCGGACGCGCCAAGGCGTTGAAGAAAATCAAGACGGCGGATTTCCCCGACCTGACGTCGGCCGCCAAGGCCTATCTCGCCGCCACCTCCCCCGCCCGGCCGCCGAGGGTGGCCGCGTTCGCCGTCGCCTGCCCGGTCACCGGCGACGGGATTCGCTTGACCAACAGTCCCTGGTCGTTCTCGGCCACGGACGCGCGCCGCCGGCTCGGCCTCGATTCCCTTCACGTTATCAACGATTTCGAAGCCATCGCCTGGAGCGTGCCCAGGCTCGGCGCCGGCGATGTGCGCAAGATCGGCGGCGGCAGGGCGCGACGCCACTCCCCCATCGCCGTCATCGGCCCCGGCACCGGTCTCGGGGTCTCGGCCCTGGTGCCTTCGGCCAAGGGATGGCGGGCGCTGGCGACCGAGGGCGGGCATGTGACCCTGGCGCCGGTGAACGCGCGCGAAGGTGCCGTGCTCGACATCCTGCGCCGGAAGTTCTCCCATGTCTCCGCCGAACGGGCGCTCTCGGGCCGGGGGCTGGTGGAACTCTACGAGGCGATTTCCCGGCTCGACGGAATAGGAAACGCGACGGCGGCGGGCAAAACCATGACACCCGCCCCCATGACACCCGCCAAGGTGACGCGCCAGGCGCTTGGGCGCCGCGATCCGGCCGCCGCCGGGGCGGTTCGGATGTTCTCGGAAATGCTCGGGACCGTCGCCGGCAACCTGGCGCTGACGCTCGGCGCCAGAGGCGGCGTTTACATCGCCGGCGGCATCGTGCCCCGGCTGGGCAGGGGCTTCGCCGCCGCCGCCTTCCGCCGCCGCTTCGAGGACAAGGGGCGGTTTTCCACCTACCTCGGGGCCATTCCGACCTACTTGATCACCCACAAGACCCCGGCTTTCGCCGGACTGGCGAGCTTCCTCGACGCCGAGGGCCTTTAGACACCGCCGCTTTGGCCGCGGTCGCCCGCTACCGGCGTCAGTAACATCAGCACGGCGCCGAGGACCGCGAGGACGCCGAGGATGATGAAGGCGGACGGGTAACTTCCGCTGAAGCCCACCCAGGCGCCGAACAGCGGCGGCGTCACCATCACCCCGCCAAAGGTGATAAAACCCGATCCGCCGGTCAACAGACCGGCCTGACCGGGCGGGCAGAGGCGGGCGAATTCGGCGAGGTAGACCCCGTTCCAGCCGATCGCCGTCGCCCCGTACAGGACGGCGACGGCGAAGATGGCGCCAGGCGGCCAATCCGGCGCGAGGGAGGCCGTCGCCAAGGCGCCTGCCGCCGACAGAAAGCCGATGATCACCAACATGTTGCGCGCGCTGATGGCGACGCCGGTCAAGGCGCCCCAGAGCACGCGGCCGACGACGCCGGCCATCTGGGCGGTGGCGAAGATCATGCCGGCGACGATCAGGTCGAGCTTCACGGCCTCCACCAGGTAAGTGACCAGATAGGCGGTGAAGCTCATCTGAACCGAGGAATAGAGGAACGACAGGTAGGCCAAGCGGCGCAAGCTCCGATCGGCCAGCACCCGGCGGAGCGGCGCCATCGGATTGGCGCCGAGCCTTCGCCCCGGCTCCCGATCGGCATCGAGCCTCGCCCTCAAGGGCACCAGTCCGATGGCCGTCAACACGCAAAGCGCGGCGACGGCGATCGAGGCGCGGTGCCAGCCGTAAGTCAGAACCAACGGCGGCACGATCACACCCGCCAAGGCGCCGCCGAGCGGCACGCCGGTCTGCTTGATGGAAAACACCAGCGGCATCAAGCGCTCCGGCGTAAGGCGGGCGAGAATATGGGAGCTCGCGGGTGTCGGCGGGCCGTAAGCGATGCCCATGACCAGGGTGCTGAAGACCACCGCCGGCAGCCACGCGGTCGCCGTCAGCGACAGGGATGTGGCGGCAAGCAACAGGCAGACCTGGCTGACGCGCACGGCCCCGAAACGCAGCACGAGGACCCCGCCCAGCACCGAAGAGAACATGGCGCCGGCGTAGATCAACCCGATATATGCCCCTACCCAACGGGCCGGCACGCCCAAATCCGCCGCCGCGACGACGGCGAAGATAGGCACGGTCAACACCGCCGCCGAAACCAGCGCCTGGATCGCCAGCATGGAGGTGAGCGGCCACGCCACGGTCCGTAAACTTGCCTCCGGTGGAATTCCTTGGGGCTCCGTCACTGAAAAATTCCGGTTCCCTTCACGGCACATTTTCGAGGATAAAGGACCGGCACCGAGTTAACCGATCGAACTTACGCACACCGGCCCCGGCGAGACCGGGTGGATCGGAGCGCCAAAGGAGGCGAAAGGCTAAACCAATGACAGAGACACGGCAAGTTCGCGTGGCCGACGGAACCGATATCGTCAAGGAGCTCCTCGAGCTTGAGGGCCGGCGCGTCGTCGATGTCGGCTGCGGCGAGGGCAGGTTCACCCGCGCGCTCGCCGCCGAGGGCGCCGAGGTGTTCGGCATAGACATCAACGACGCCGCGCTCGCCGCCGCCAGCGCCGCGCCGGGAGGCGTGAACGTCACCTACATGCTGGGCAGGGCGGAAGATCTTCCCTTCGAGGACGCTTCGGTCGATGTCGTGGTGTACTCGAACAGCCTCCATCACATCGACGCCGACAAAATGGCCCAGGCGCTTGGCGAAGCCGCCAGGGTGCTCAAGCCGGACGGCAAGCTTTGCATCATCGAGCCCTTGGCCGAAGGGAGCTATTTCGAGGCCATGCGCCTGGTCAAGGATGAGACCGAGGTCCGCGCCAAGGCCTATGAGGCGCTCTCGAAGGCGCCGGAACTCGGCCTCGAGAATGAGACGGAGTTGGTCTACGACGAACCCCGCCGCTTCGAGAGTTACGACGTCTTCCGCGAGCGGCAGTCGGCCAGGGGCGATGCCCGGCGCGCCGCCTTCGATGCCCACAACGATGAAATCCGCGCCCATTTCCTCGCCAACGCCCGCCAGGAGGCCGGCGAATTCATCCTCGACCAGCCGACCCGGGTCAACCTGTTGCGCAAACCGGGGTAAAGCCCGAAGGCCAAGCACGCCGTCACCCTCTATTACGGCGCCGACGCCGCGTGAGGGACGCGGCGCGGGGAGGGCGCGTACTCATAAAGATGGGCTTGGTTGGGCTGCGACCACCATCGCCGATGTCCACCATTACCCGAGTTCTTCAACAGCCTCAGCCAGGAACGGACATTAATTCTAATCGTGTATGAAAAGGTCTTCCGCAAAACTTAACAGGTCATGCACGATGCCGTGTCTCTCTAAAATCGGTTCGACCGGGACCAAGCCGAACAGGACCAACAACGGAATTGGCGCTGTTGCGAGGACAACGGTGAGAATGAAACGTCTCCAGTGAAACTGTCCGCTTAACCCGCAAAGGAAAGCAATGCCACCTCCTCCGCCAAGCGCGGAGTTCCCTGGTAGATTCAAACACGCCGCCAGGGTGAGATAACGGTGATCAAGGAGAAAGGACCCAAACTTTCCGGCGAGTCTACCAGCCACCTTGGCATTGGCCACCATGCCATTAATCGCGGCACCCGGATCCTCAGCCGCATCGGATAATCCCAGTCGGGTCATCCATCGCGAGGTCATTTGGTTTGGCAGTAACCACGCGGCCGCATAGGCAAGGCATAAGCCGCCGATGGTTGCCAAATATGCGACAATAACCCCGTCACGCCCAAAAAATACCATTATCAGTAGACCCAATTCGACGCCGGGGACAAAAGGCAAGGCGAGAAGCAGAAGATAAGCGATGCCAGACATTGCCAAGGCAAGGATTCCGATCTCATAGCCCGACGACGTCAGGACGCCTTGCAGTTCGTGAAACCCTTGATGTGATAACTGATGTCCAAGAACCAGCAAGAACGCCCAAAAAACGAGAATGGATAGACCGCGGACCCTTAGATTCGGGAGGAAGGGA
>JADFJG010000043.1:26100-27418 GCA_022566265.1 Pseudomonadota bacterium
CCCGACGACGTCAGGACGCCTTGCAGTTCGTGAAACCCTTGATGTGATAACTGATGTCCAAGAACCAGCAAGAACGCCCAAAAAACGAGAATGGATAGACCGCGGACCCTTAGATTCGGGAGGAAGGGCAAACTAAGCATTATGAGATAAACGAGGGTGCTGAGAAGAACAACCTGGGCCCCGAGTTGAGATACAGGCGATTCCAATATCTCCCGTATTTCGCCGATATATTTATGCCCCAGGTGGTGGGCGTAGATGATAAGCGCCGCCCAACCGATGACGGTCAGCAGAATGCGAAAAGCAAGAAGCACACGTCTTTTGAACCGAACTTGTAGCATCCCCCCTCGTTTATTACGGCCTCGCCACCAGTTTCCGCGCGGAAGTATGGCCTACTTATACGAAAAGCACATCTTTTCCCTACACCCACTTTTTTTAACCCGCAATCCACCGAATGTCCGCTTTGAGTCCAGGCTGTGTGAAAACGATTTTCTAGAGATCGAACCGTTTTCCGTATAGGCGGACGCCAATCTCTGTTCCGCGGTATTCCTGCGGCCGAATAGGCCGGTTCCGAGGAGGTTACCGGTATACGGGAACGTCAAGTGAACAGACTTCCCCTCCGGGTCACGTACGATCACTGGCGGGCTGAGCCCTCGATCCAACGCCAACCCATTCCATGAGTACCCGCCCCTAGCCCTGCTTGAGCCTGTCGATGAGTGTGGTATAGCCGCCTTCGCGGCCGAGCGTGCGCCGCGTCGCTTCCAGCTTGCCGATGATGGGGATGTCGAGGTTGGGGCCGAGGAGATCGCCGGCGCCGAACTGCTTGAACAGCCACACTTGACGGGCGGGGCCGTTATCGACGTCGCCGGCGGAGCTTGGCGTGCGCCGGCTCCCCACTGAACCGCCGGCAGGAACGAGAACGGCGAGACGCGCCGGTAATTTTCATCTATATCCAGGCGTCGGTTCAGCGGTGGGAACGCACGCTGGTTGCAGTCCGATCGATCGCAGAGCCGGCAGTTGGGCCCGATCGGCGTGGCCGCGCCCGTGAGGTGGCAGAGATACCGCGAAACTGTTGATGACTCGAAGATGGATATTCCCAGTATTGGTCGTCTCCCACGACCATTGATCGGTTCTCCCCGTACAAGTTCCGAATTTCTGTTTAGCGTCTCTGGGGCGCCCGGGTGCCCGGCCCGTGGTGATTTCGGTCAGCTCAAACCGTCGTAGTGGGCGCGAAGCACCTCGAGGACTTCGGGGCGGCTGAAGGTGGCCGGGATGGGCTCGTGATTGGCGAACATCTCGCGCAGCCGGGTCCCCGAGATCG
>JADFJG010000044.1:0-22726 GCA_022566265.1 Pseudomonadota bacterium
GCCGGGTAATCGGCCGCGGGGTCGTTGTTGGCGACGGAGCCGCCGATGCTGCCCGAGTTGCGCACCTGAGGATCGCCGATCATCCCGGCAAGCGCCGCCAAGGCCGGTATTGCCTCCCTCACCTCGGCGGACGCGGCGACATCGGCGTGGCGGGTCATGGCGCCGATGGTAACCTTGCCGCCGTCGACCTTTATGCCCGAGAGTTCGGCAATGCCCGAGAGATCGATCACGTCAGAGGGCCTTGCCAGGCGCAGCTTCAGGGTCGGGATCAGGGTATGGCCGCCCGCGAGTAACGTTCCATCCTCGGCGCTGGCGAGTAGCGACGCGGCCTCGGCTAGGCTGCTCGGGCGATGGTAGTTGAAATCATACATTACCGTTTCCTTCCCTTTTTACGCTGCCGGAGCCGTGCCGGCTTGCTGAATGGCGCGCCAAACCTTCTCCGGCGTCGCCGGCATGTCCAGATGATCGACGCCTATGGCATCGGTGATGGCGTTGATCAGCGCCGCGGGGGCGGCGATCGCGCCGGCCTCGCCGCAGCCCTTCACGCCCAACGGGTTGTGCGGGCATGGCGTCTCGATAAAGCCCACCTTGAAGCTCGGCACGTCGTCGGCCCGTGGCATGGTGTAGTCCATGTAAGAGCCGGTGAGCAGCTGGCCGGTGTCCTGGTCATGAACACAGCCCTCGAGGAGGGCTTGGCCGACGCCTTGGGTGACGCCGCCGTGGACCTGACCTTCCACGATCATCGGATTGATGACCTTGCCGAAATCGTCGACCGCGACCCAGTTGACGATGTCCACCACCCCAGTTTCGGGATCGACCTCGACCTCGCAGATGTGACAGCCCGCCGGGAAGGTAAAGTTCCCTGGGTCGTAAAAGGCATTTTCGTCGAGACCCGGTTCCAGCTTTTCCAGGGGATAGTTGTGTGGCACGTAAGCGGCGAAGGCGACGTCTGCGATGCTGACGCTCTTATCCGTGCCAGCGATCTTGAAGGTGCCGGCCTCGAATTCGACGTCGCCCTCGGAAGATTCGAGGGTATGGGCGGCGATCTTCTTGCCCTTGGCGATGACCTTGTCCATTGCCTTGACGATCGCCGATCCGCCGACCGCGAGAGAGCGCGATCCATAGGTTCCCATCCCGAACAGCACTCTATCGGTATCGCCGTGGACGATCTCGACGTTCTCGATCGGCACGCCGAGCCGGTCGGAGACGATCTGGGCGAAGGCGGTTTCATGACCCTGGCCCTGGGAGTGCGAGCCGGTGAACACGGTCACATTGCCCGTCGGGTTGAAACGAACCTGCGCCGATTCCCACAGCCCGAGAGCGAAGCCGATCGCGCCGGCGACCTTCGACGGCGCGATCCCGCAGGCCTCGATGTAATTCGAGAGGCCGATTCCTCTCAGTTTTCCGCGGCGCTCGGCCTGCTGCTGGCGCGCCTCGAAGCCCGCGTAGTCCGCCATCTCAAGGGCTTTGTCCAAAACCGCCGCGTAATCGCCGCTGTCGTATGTGACGACTACGGGCGTCTGGTACGGGAAGGCGTCCGGCGGGATGAGGTTACGGCGGCGAATTTCCACCGGGTCGATTCCCATCTCGCGCGCGGCAATTTCCACGAGGCGCTCGACCACGAAGGTCGCCTCCGGTCTCCCTGCGCCGCGATAGAGGTCCACCGGCGAGGTGTGGGTGAAGACTCCCTTGACGTTCACATAGATCGCGGGTGTCGTGTACTGGCCGGCAAACAAGAGGCCGTGGAGCCAAGTCGGTGTCCCGGTGGCGATGGTCGAGAGGTAGGCGCCCATATTGGCGATGGTGTGAGCGCGCAGCCCCAGAAACTTGCCGTTCTCCTCGAGCGCCAGCTCGGCCTCGGTGACGTGGTCCCGGCCGTGGACGTCGGCCAGGAAGGACTCGGACCGGTCCGCCGTCCACTTAACCGGGCGGCCGACCTTCTTCGACGCCCAGACGCACACCACCTCCTCGGCGTAGACGGGGAGCTTCGAGCCGAAGGCGCCGCCGATGTCGGGCGCCACGACGCGCAACTTGTGCTCGGGCGCCACATTGTGGAAAGCGGAAATGATAATCCGCGCGACATGAGGGTTCTGGCTCGTGACATAGAGCGTGAAGCTGTCGCTGCCCGGATCGTATTCGCCGATGGCCGCGCGCGGCTCTATGGCGTTCGGGATCAGCCGGTTGTTAACGAGGCTGAGCTTGGTGACGTGGTGGGCCTTGGCGAACGCCGCGTCGGTCGCGGCCTCGTCGCCGACTTCCCAATCGAAGCATAGGTTCCCCGGTGCCTCCGCGTGGACCAGCGGCGCATCGGGATCGAGCGCCTTGGCGGTACCGATGCAGGCCGCGAGCTCCTCGTAATCGACTTCGATGAGCTCGGCGGCATCCTTTGCCTGGGCGAGCGTTTCGGCGATCACTACGGCGACATGGTCGCCAACGTAGTGGACCGTATCCCTGGCGAGGAGAGGACGCGGTGGCACCTTGGCCTTTTCACCGCTCTTGTCGGTGATTACCCAGCCGCATATCAGGCCGCCAACGCCATCGGCCTCCGGGTCGCCACCGGTATAAATGGCCACCACGCCTGGCGAATTCCTGGCCGCGTCCGTGTTGATCCCGTTGAGCGTCGCGTGGGCGTGGGGTGAGCGCAGGAAATAGGCGTAGACCTGGCCCGGGCGGCTGATGTCGTCGGTGTATCGGCCCCGGCCGGTAAGGAAACGGTAATCCTCCTTGCGCCGCACGGCGGCGCCGATCCCCGTTTCGGCCATGTCGTCAGCTCCCCGTCCCGCCGGCGGCGGCTTTCACGGCCTTGACGATGTTGTGATAGCCGGTGCAACGGCAGAAATTGCCTTCGAGTTCGGCGCGGATGGTTTCCTCCGAGGGGTCGGGGTGGCGCTTCAGGAGATCGATGGCGCTCATCACCATGCCCGGCGTACAAAAGCCGCACTGCAGACCGTGATGCTCCTTGAATGCGGCCTGCATGGGATGCAATTCGCCGTCCACCGCCAGGCCCTCGATGGTGGTCACCTCGGCGCCCTCCGCCTGGACCGCCAGCATGGTACAGGATTTCAGGCTGCGGCCGTTGACGTGAACGACGCAGGCGCCGCATTGGCTGGTGTCACAGCCGACGTGAGTGCCCGTAAGGCCAAGGTGTTCGCGGATGAACTGAACGAGCAAGGTGCGGGCCTCCACTTCCCCCGTTACCGTCTTGTTGTTCACTGTCATGGAAATGGTCGGCATTTTGACTCTCCCCGGCTCGCCGGATGGTTGAAGATTTTTGCTTTGCCAGGCGTATCCAAGACCACCCTGGCGGATGCGCTGTTCGGCCAGGGCAATTTTGATGTGGCTGGCCTCCTAGGTCAAGCCGCCTGTCGCGGCGACATGGAAATCCGCGTAAAGAGACCATTTAATTTCAAGGGGTTATTTCGTGATCCTCAAGTGTCAGCGGCAATTCAGGATGGTGGATTCCGGGGCCCTGGTTCAATTGAAATAGAACAACAGCCCCAAGGCCAGGATGATGACGGCGCCGGCGGCCCAGACCAGTGGCGAGAGGCCTAAAACCCGTTTTTCCGCTGCTTCCTCGGCCACCGGCACGGGCGCCGGTGCCTCGACCGCGCCGAGGATTTCCGTGAAGCGGCCGAAGAATTCGTTGGCCAGCTTCTTCGCCGCCGGGTCGATGATCCGCCCCCCGAGTTGCGCCAGCTTGCCGCCGACCTTGGCCTCGACTTCGTAGCTCAGAAGGGTGCCTTCGCCATCCTCCGTGAGGGTGACCTTGGCCCCGCCCCTGGCGAACCCGGCGGCTCCGCCCTTGCCTTCGCCGTTCATCCGGTAACTGTTCGGGGGATCGATATCCGTCAGCGTCACGGCGCCGGTGAATCGCGTCTTCACCGGGCCGATCCTGGTCGTCACCGTGGCTTCATATGTGGTATCGGAGGTCTTGACGAACTCCTCGCAACCGGGAATGCAACGCTTCAGGATATCCGGGTCGTTGAGCGCATCCCAAACCGCTTGGCGTGGCGCGGCGATACGGTATTCGCCTGTCATGTTCATTTTTTGGACGCCTCCAATATTCTGTTAGCACCGCCGATCGCGCGAAAGGCGGTTAAGGGGAGTGGATCAGGAGTTTTTCGGATCTGTTTCCACCAGGATAATGTTCAGTCGGAGCGGTCCATGCACCCCCAAAAGGATCTTTTTTTCGATGTCGCCGGTCCGGGAAGGACCGGTTATCAGGCATACGGTACGAGGCAGCGTGGTTTCGCCCGCCGCCTTGAGTTTCGTGCGCAATCGGGCCCAGGCATCCTCATAGGCGCCGACGATCTTTGCGGCCTCGAGGACGACGATGTGGGTCTCGGGCAGAAAGTTCAGCGTGTAGGGCGTCGTCGCCCCGGAATGAACCATGAGCGTGCCGGTCTCGGCGATGCCAGCAAAGGCGGGGGTGACACTGACATAATCGGAGGGCTGCGCCCGGTCCCGGCGGATGGTCAACCTGGGCTGATCCGACCACGGCAGGGTCGCGAGCGATTCGTCGGGCGCCATGACCACTTCGCAGGGCAGGTTCTTGCGCATCAGATACTGTTCGACGGCGGCGGGCACTTCGTCGGCGCTGGCGACTCGCGTCACCGTCGCCGAAGCCTCCTTCGCCATTTCCACGAACCGTTCCACGAGTTCCGTCCCTTCACCCTTCCCCCGTTCCGGTATGAGGTTGACCGGGGGCCGGTTTAGTCTCTCTTGGATCTTCGCCGCCGCCTCGGCGTCAATCGGCCCGGTGCGCCCGTTGGACGCCCGGATGCGGTTGATGATGTCGTTGCGCGCTTCGCTCATCGGGCGCTCCGTTCTCCTCGGGATCGCCACTGGTCCATGAAGGTTCCGCCTTGCGGCGCCGGCAGGTCGCGATGGGCGGTCCAACCTCCGGCGAACGGCAGGCGGCGGAACCGGCCCTTGCGGCGTCCGATACGCGCCAGCAGTGCGATGACGGCGCGGACCTTGAGCCGGTAAAGTGCCGGCCGTTTGGCGAACAGGGCCCACAATCCGATACCGTAGCGGGTGACGCCGGGTGTGTGTTTTTTCTCGAACGCCTTCTCCCGCCACCGCCGCATCAGTTTCGGCAACGGGATGCGCATCGGACAGACCGATTCGCACATGCCGCAAAAAGTCGACGCCTCGGGCAGATGGCGGGCCTCCTCGATGCCGATCAACGCCGGTGACAGCACCGCGCCGATCGGGCCGCTATAGACCCAGCCATAGGCGTGGCCGCCAACCGCGCCCCAAACCGGACAGAGGGTCTGGCAGGCGCCGCAGCGGATACAGCGCAGCACCTCGCGGAACTCGCCGCCGAGAAGGTCGCTGCGCCCGTTATCCAGCAACACCACGTGGAAGGCCTCGGGACCGTCGAGATCATCCGCTCTCTTCGGCCCGGTCGAAAAGGTCGTATAGGAGGTGATCTCTTGCGCCGTGGCCGAGCGCGCAAGCAGTCGCAAGATGGTCATGGCGTCTTCCAGCGTCGGCACCATCTTCTCGATGCTGGTGACTACGATGTGGATTTTGGGCAGGGTCTGGGACAGATCGCCGTTGCCTTCATTGGTGACGATCACGGTCGACCCGGTCTCGGCGATGAGGAAATTCGCGCCGGTGATACCCACGTCGGCCTCGATAAAACTGTCGCGCAGGACCGCCCGCGCTTCGTCGAGCAATTCCTGGGGCTCGTCGAGCGGCCGGGCCGGGTCGAGATCCTTGTGTCCGTCGCGGAAGGCGTCGGCGATCTGCTCTTTGTTCAAATGAACGGCCGGGGCGGTGATGTGGCTTGGCGGCTCGTTGCGCAGTTGAACGATGTACTCGCCGAGATCGGTCTCGACGGGGGTGATGCCGTTGGCCTCGAGGAAGGCGTTAAGACCTATCTCCTCCGTGATCATCGACTTGCCCTTGGCGACGGTCCGCGCCCCGGCGTCCCGGCATAAGCCGAGCACCGCGTCACACGCTTCCTCGGGCGTGCGGCACCAGTGGACGTGTCCTCCATTGGCCGTCACTTTTTCCTCGAATGTCTCGAGATAGAAATCGAGATTCTCGAGCACGTGATCCTTGATCGTCTTGGCTTGGTCCTTGAGGGCATCGAATTCGGGCAGTCTGGCGACCGTCTTGGCGCGTTTGGCGCCGAATTCGAGGCGCACTTTGCCGAGCGCGCGGCGCTGGGTGGCATTCTCCAGTGCCCGGTCGGCGCTTTCCTTGAAGGCGTGGCTGAACGGTTGCATCACCCCTCCCTCAGCCGCCGCCGGAGGGTTCGCCGATGGCGGGGCCCCCGGCCATGCCGGCGAGCACTTCCGCGATGTGGCGCACCCGCGCCGGCGAATCGTTGCGCTGGAGCTTGCCGGCAATATTCAAGAGGCATCCGAGATCTCCGGCAAGCACGGTCCCAGCCCCGGTCGCCTCGATGTCACTGACCTTGTCCTCGACCATGGCGTTCGAAATTCCGGGGTACTTGACACAGAAGGTGCCGCCGAAACCGCAACAGATCTCGGCGTCTGGCAACTCTTTCAGTTCGAGCCCGGCGACGGAACGTAAGAGCTTGCGCGGTTGTTGCTTGATGCCCATCTCGCGCAAACCCGAACAGCCGTCGTGATAGGTGACGGCGCCTTCGAATCGGGCCGCCACCTTGTCCAGCTTCATGACGTCGGTGAGGAACGAGATCAGCTCCCAGGTCCTCGCCGCCAGCTCTTCGGCCCGGACCAACATGTCGGGATCGTCGGCGAACAGACCGGGATAATGGCACTTGATCATGCCGGCGCACGAGCCCGACGGCGCGACGACGTAATCGAAACCCTCGAAGGCGGCAATGACGTTCCCGGCAATGGCGACGGCGTTCTTGCGGTCGCCGGAATTGTAGGCGGGTTGGGCGCAGCAGGTCTGGGCGGCGGGAACGGACACGCGGCATCCCGCATCCTCCAAGAGCTTGACCGCGGCGAAGCCGACACTGGGGCGCCATAGGTCGACGAGGCAGGTGACGAAAAGGGCGACGTGAACCGTCGCCGCTTCTGCTGCCTCTACCGTTCCCTCATGTGACGACACTGTTGTCACCGGTTCATTCCCCCCTGATATGGCCGTATCACCACGCAAGACTCCACTGGCTGGAGTGGGCCGTCAACGCCGGCGCGGCGCGGGCGCGCGGCCTCCTATGCGGAAGATAGCGGCCCTGTTTTTGGGTAACCCCAGGAGGCGCCTTGATGGCTAATTACGGCGGTCATTGATAGCATCAAAACGGGATGGATGGCGCAATAATTGCTGATTCTCGGCCATTCGGGGGCCCTCGGCCCAACCCCTTCCGGACCATCCGGCCCAATCATGCCGTAAACAATCGGTTAACTAGCATCGGTTAACTCTACGCTGGCCCAGATGTTTCCGGGCGAGGTCTGAAGCCGGGTAAGGGATGTCCATGATCAAGGTTCTGGTGATCGGCGCCGGGCAGATCGGCATGACGATCGCCGCCATGCTGGCGGAGACGGGTGACTTCGCGGTCACCCTCGCCGACGGCGATGCGGAAGCGCTTAAGCGCGGCCTTCCCCAAGGGGTGACGGCGACGGTCGCCAATGTCGAGGACAGGGCCGGCCTCGATGCCGCCTTGGCGGGCCAGGACGTGGTTTTCAGCGCCTGTCCCTTTTATCTCAGCCTGCCCATCGCCGAAGCCGCGAAGGAGGCGGGCATCCACTTCCTGGACCTGACGGAAGATGTCGATACGGCGCGCCGGATCCGGGAACTCGCCAACGGCTCGGAGAAGGCCTTCATCCCCCAGTGCGGATTGGCGCCCGGTTTTATCTCCATCGTCGCCAACGACCTGATCGACCGCTTCGACGAGCCCTATGACGTGCGCCTCAGGGTCGGCGCGCTGCCGCAATTCCCCGACAACGCGCTCAAGTACAACCTGACCTGGAGCACCGAAGGTCTGATCAACGAGTACTGCAACCCTAGCGAGGCGATTTATAACGGCGAGAAGCGCGAGGTCCTGCCGCTCGAGGGTCTCGAGGAATTCTCCCTCGACGGCGTACGCTACGAGGCGTTCTCCACCGCGGGGGGCGTCGGCACCTTATGCGAGGCCCTCGAGGGGCGGGTCCGGAACCTCAATTACAAGACCGTGCGCTACCCTGGCCACCGCGACATGGTGCGGATGCTGGTCTCGGATCTGCGGCTTTGCGAGCGGCGCGAAATCTTCCGCGACATCATCGAGCACGGCGTGCCCGTCACCCGCCAGGACGTGGTCTTGATCTTCGTGACGGTGACGGGGCTGAAGGACGGCCGATTGACCCAGGAAAGCTACGTCCGGAAGATTTATGGCGATAAGGATGAGAAGGGCCGCAGCGCGATCCAGACCACCACCGCCGCCGCCGCCTGCGCGATGATGGATCTGCTGCGCCAGGGCAAGCTGCCCAAGCGCGGCTTCGTGCGCCAGGAACAGGCGAAGTACAAGGACTTCATCGAAAACCGTTTCGGCAAGGTCTACGCCTGAAGCCTTGCCGGGCCGGCGCGAGCTTGACACCCAGGCCCCGCGGCTCCATGAGAAAGCGTCTGAGTCGAGGGGGAGGGGGCATGGATTCGAATGGTGGCGGCATCGAAACGGGCTACGTCTCCTGTACCTCGGGCGCCCGCGCCTATTTCGCGCGGCCCGAAGGGGCGGTGGACCTGCCTTGTGCCATCTTGCTGCATGAGCGTTACGGCCTGGTGCAACACACGGAGAACCTGACCGAGCGGCTCGCACGGGATGGGTTCGCGGCCTTGGCGCCCGATCTCTTCTTTCGCCACCCGGACGCGGAAGCGGTCCGCCGGGGCGATCAAAGGGCCAAGCTGTCGGATGCGGAGGTGGTGGCGGATCTCGGCGCGGCGCTCGATGCGCTTTCCGGCATCGAGGGCGCGAATGTCGACCGGGTGGTGGTTATCGGCATGTGCCAGACCGGCCGCTATCCCATCGTCTTTACGGCCAAGCGGCCCCTCGGCGCCTGCGTCGTCTATTACGGCGCCGCCTCGCCCCGGGAATGGGAGGTGCATGAGCGCCAGCCCGAACCCCTCGACGGCCTGATCGCCAAGCTCAATTGTCCGCTGCTCGGACTTTTCGGCGAAGGCGACCATGTGATCTCGGTCGATGACGTGCGCCGGTTCCGCGACGCCCTCGAGACCCACCGCAAGTCCTACGCCATCCATCTCTTTCCGGACGTCCCCCACGGCTGGCTCAACGACACCATGCCGGCCCGCTACCGGCCGGAGGCGGCCGCGGCGGCATGGCGGATCATGCTCGATTTCCTGGGCGAGGTGTTTGCCGCCGACGGCCAGGACACCGCCGTATCGTGGCGTTTCACCAGCGAGACTGCCGCCGACTACGATCACGCCCGGAACAAGCGTCTTGGATGAACGAAGCCGGCCGCCTTATCGGGCGCCCTTTATTCTAGGATGGTCCCATGTGCGGGCGGTACATGATCACGACGGCTCCGGAGGCACTTCGGCGCCTATTCAAGACAACCGGACCTCTGCCCAACCTCCAGCCGCGCTACAACATCGCGCCGACCCAGGCCGCGCCCGTGGTGCGCACGACATCCGGGGCGCCGGGACGGGAGCTCGCGCTATTGCGCTGGGGCTTGGTGCCGTCCTGGTCCAAGGGGCCGGATCACCGTTACTCGATGATCAACGCGCGGGCCGAGACGGTGCGTTCCAAACCGGCTTACCGCGACGCGTTCTTGCACCGGCGTTGCCTCGTCCCGGCGGATGGGTTTTACGAATGGCGCCGGGAGCCGGACGGCAAGCAGCCCTACCGCATAGCCCTTACGAATGATGTGCCCTTCGCCTTTGCCGGACTTTGGGAGCGCTGGCAGGGGGAGGGAGGGGACGGGATCGAGTCGTTCACCATCATCGTGACGCAAGCCAACGACACAATCCGGCCGATCCACGACCGCATGCCGGTAATCCTGCCGCCGGATCGCCATGATCTCTGGCTCGAAGGCGGGCCGGATGAGGCCGAAGCCCTCCTCAAACCTTTTCATTCCCCGTCCGTTTGCGCCTATCCGGTAAGCACATTCGTCAACAATCCGAAAAACGACGACGAGAGATGTATCGCCAGACTCGATGAGACAGGTTCTCGATGAGACAGGTTCTCGATGAGGCATGTTAAGGGGCGGAGCCGGTCAACGCCCGTGCCTTGACCTTATTTGGCGTCTCTCTCCTGGCGCCACCGCCAAGGCAGGGTGAAGGTGCCCCGCCACAGGCCCCGTTTGGCGCGCCTGGCCTCTTGCTGTTTGGCGAGGTAACGCGATCCGTCCTCGGGATCGGCGAGCGCCCAACCGGTATGGACCATGTTCTCCGATATGTCGAAGCCGTCGACGGAACATGTGGCCACGGCGAGTCCCCGGCGCTTCTTGCCGGTCGGCCGGCAGACCACCGTGGCGCCGGCGGTCAGGTCCATCAGGGCGGTCTTGGCGATATGGCCGCAGTCGATGCTATTCCCGAGGATGGTGCAGCTTTGCTCCGGCTCGGGCGCGTCGATGCCGAACAAGCGCAGCCGCTCACCGCTGATTTCGATGACGTCTCCCTCGATCGCCTTTGCCGGCCCGGTGATTTCAGCCCATGCCGGGACCGCCGACAGAAGGATCAGTGCGAGGGCAATTATCGCGTGGAACATGGCGATGGAGTATCGCACTTCGCCTTGATCCCGCAAAGTCCCGGGAGATCACGGCAGGTTCACATTATAGTGACGGAATAGCGACAGAAGGTGATTGGATAGCCTCTCCCCACACCCTAAATAATGTCAATTAAAGCCTGGGCGTGAGAGGCCGGTCACTTTAAGGAGTCATGAGATGGCCAAATTCAATGTTCCCGTCATGGTGCTCGGCGGCGCCTGGGCACTGGCGCTATCGGCGCTGTTCTCCCCCACCGCCGAGGCGGCCGCGGACGGTCCCAAGGTCATCATGCTGACCCAGGTCGGATGCCAGTTCATCGAATCCGAGGACGGCGTCGATCTCGGCTTCAAGCCGAAAAGTGCGAAGGACTGCGAAACCATCAACGCACGTACGGGAAAGGAGCGTCTGACCAAGGCCAAGGTGCTGTCGCTTAAACCCGGCAAGTATATTTTCCGGGTGCTCAACAAGGACGTTCCCTACGAGTTGGGGTTCTGGCTGCGGAATTCCGACTATGACTGGCGCAATCCCCTCCATAAGCTGACCAAGACCAACATCTCGGGCGGCGGTCTTTACCAAGGCAAGTCCGGTGACTACGAGGTCGAGCTCAAGGAAGGCGAGTATCTCTATTCATGTCCCCTGAACCCGACGCCGAATTACAGTTTGGTCGTCAAAGGGTAGGGGATCCGCGGCCCCAGCTTGGCGATCTATCAAGGACTCCGGTCGCCTCGCCGGCGCCCCGATCCGTCGTTCTCTTGGGGTTTGAGGTACTTCTTGAGTACCTTGAAAACCAGAGGCGCGACAAATACCGCCATGATGATGCGCATGAGGTGGTGCACCGTGATGAAGGCGACGTCGATGCCGAGCGTCAGCGCGATCAGGGTCATTTCGGCCAAGCCCCCGGGAGACAGGGTGAGCAGCAAAATCTTGCTGTCGATACCGGTGACCGTCTGAAGGGCGTAGGTGCAGATGAAAGCGAGGGACAGCAGGATCAGGACGGAGCCGAGCGCGATGCGGATCGTGCCCAACATTTCGATGAGCCTGACGCCGACGAACCTGGTGCCGATGATCGATCCGAGAACGAGTTGGGCGAGAATGATCAGTTCTCCAGGGGGCCTGGAGGCGGTGAGCCCGGTCAGGTGGGCGGCGGCGCTCAACAGCAAGGGTCCGGTGAGCCGGTAAGCCGGGAACCGAAAGAGCTTGCCGAGGTAATAGCCGGCGACGGCGCAGGCGGTGAGTATGGCGAGATCGCTAAGCGCGATCGTCGCCAACGGGGCGCCCAAGGCGCTGCTCGATTGCGGGACGTAGCCTTCCACCAGCCGATACCAGAACGGAATCGTGAACACCACGGCGAAAACACGGGTGGCCTGGGTCAGGAAGAATTTCCGCTCATCGGCGCCTTCCGCCGACGCCAGCACCATCATCTCCATAAGCCCACCGGGGATGCTGGAGAAATAGGCGGTGACGGGATCGTAGCGGCCGACCTTGACCAGGTAGACCATGCAGATCGCCGACACCAAGACGACGTAGATCGCCACCAACGCTATGGTCACGACGTATTCGTCGGCGCGCTCGAAGAACTCGATCGTGAAGGTGGAGCCCAGCATGACGCCGATGATCACGATCATCGGTTGGCGGAACGATCCCGGGATCTTGACCTTGTGCCCGGTTAGGGCGAGGGTGGTCACGGTCGCCATGGCGCCGAGCATCCACGGCAACGGCATGCTGAAATAGTCGAAGACGAAGCCGCCGAGAAGGCCGCCGCCGAGCGTCAAGGCGACGGGCCCGAGATCATCCCTGTTCAATCCGAGGACGCGGAATAACACTATAATTCCCTTCCTTTCAGCGGCTAATGACGCCGCCGCTCTCTCCTCCCGCCGACGATTCCGTCGGCGCCTATCCCCCCCGACAAATTATTCTACCCGCCCACGGCCAATCGCCCGGCACACACCCTGCTGCCTGGCGGCTTGGCGGTGTCAAGCCCCGCAGAGCCGGTCGATCAAGCTGTTGAGGAAAGATTCACAGCGCCCGATCTGGTCGATTTCGACGTACTCGTCAGGCTTGTGGGCTTGGGCGATGTGGCCGGGACCACAGACAATGGTTGGAATCGAGGCCCGCTGATAGAGGCCAGCCTCGGTGCCGAAGCTGATCTTTCCCGCCTTGTTGTCACCCGTTATGGACATGGCGTGCCTGACGATGTCGGTATCGTCGTCCGCCGCAAGAGGCGGGATGCCGCGAAATTCCTCCCAGGTAAACCCCGATTCGGGGGATACCGCCCGCATCTCCGGCAGTAACGAATTTTTGGCGAAGTCCTTGAGTTCGAGTACCAAATCGCCGGGGTCCTGTTCCGGCAGATGGCGAATCTCGAACTCGAAGGAGCATTCCCTTGGCACGATGTTCAACGCCGTACCGCCGCCCATCACGCCGGTATGCACCGTGGTGTAGGGCGGATCGAAGTCGCCGTCATGGGGGCCCTCGTTTTTCAGGCGCCGCGCCATGGCCTTGAGGAACGCCACGAGTTCGGCGGCCGCCTCGACGGCGTTGACCGCCTTGTCGATATGGGCCGAATGCCCCTCCAGGCCGCGGACATGACAATGGACAGTCATCTTGCCTTTGTGGCCGTTCACCACCGTCATGCCGGTGGGTTCCCCGACGACGCAGCAGGCCGGGCGCTGGGGCATGTGCTCAAGCTGTTCGATCAGCCGGCGGGCGCCGAAACACCCCACTTCCTCGTCATAGGTGAAGGCAAGATGAACCGGGCGCTGGAGATCGCGCCCCAGGATGTCGGGTACAAGGGCGAGTACGACGGCGATGAAGCCCTTCATGTCGCAGGCGCCGCGGCCGAAAAGCTTACCGTCCCTTTCCGTCAAGGTGAAGGGATCGGTCGACCAGTCCTGGCCATCGACCGGCACCACGTCGGTGTGGCCCGACAGCATGAGGCCTGAGCCTTCCTGGGGACCGAGAGTGGCGTAAAGGTTCGCTTTCTTGCCGGTTTCGTCGTGGATCAATCGTGACTCGACGCCAAGGCCCGAGAGGTAATCGCGGACGAACTCGATCAACGCCAGGTTCGATTTACGGCTTACGGTGTCGAAACCGACCAGGTCGCGGATGAATTCAGTGGTTCTTCGAGTCGGCGCGGTCATGGCGGTGTTGGGAGACTCCTTGCATTCGTGCCGTCAAACGCGGGCCCGGCGGTTACCCGGGCACGGCGCCCGGGCGTTAAGGCATGAACTGTTCCTTGACGATCCGCTCCTCGAGATTGTGCTCGGGGTGGAACAGCAGGGTGAGCACGACGTTCCGTTCCTGGAACACGTGGACCTTGGCAACGTCGCGCACCTCGGTGAAGTCGGCGACGGCGCTTACCGGGCGTTTGGCCGATTCGAGAATTTCGAAGGTCACGCTCGCCGATTGGGGCAACAACGCGCCGCGCCAGCGACGGGGCCGGAAGGCGCTGATCGGCGTCAACGCCAAAAGCCCCGCGCCGAGCGGCAGGATCGGACCGTTGACCGAGAGGTTGTAAGCCGTGCTGCCGGCGGGCGTCGCCACCAGAACGCCGTCGCAGATCAGCTCGTCCACCCGCACCACCTCGTCCACGCGGATACGGATCTTGGCGGCTTGGCGGGCCTCGCGCAGAAGGGAGACTTCGTTGATCGCAAGGGCTTCTGAGCGTTCACCGCCAACGGTGTCCACCCGCATCCGCAAGGGATGAAGGGCCACCTCATCGGCCGCTTCCAACCTCTCTTCGAGACCTTCCTCGTCATAGCTGTTCATCAGGAAGCCGATCGAGCCCTGTTGCATGCCGTAGATCGGTATCTTGCGGTCGATGTAACGGTGGAGCGTCTCCAACATGAAGCCGTCGCCGCCAAGGGCGACGATCACGTCCGCCTCTTCCGGCCGGGCGTGCTTGTATCTATCTTCGAGCTTTGCAAGGGCTTCCCTGGCGGCCTGGGAGTCGGCCGCCACGAATGCGATGTTCTTGAATCCCATGATCACGATGCGAATTTAACGCCCTTCCAGGCGGGAGGGCTGAAGTATACCCCGCCGGCCGCTTCGCGCCAGTGGCCTGAGGGCGCCCCGCCGGCCGGCGGGGTCAGAGGCGTCGGAGGCATTAACCCCAGGGGCCGCGGCGTCTTGGCCCTCCCAGCAATGGAATCCTTTTGTCGCGGAACACCAAGATCAAGACCATCCCGGCCACGAAACCACCGATGTGGGCCCAGTATGCCACCCCGCCGCCCACCTCGCTCGACAGGGCGGATTGGATGAACTGGAGGACGAACCAGAATCCCAGCACGGCGAGGGCGGGTATGCGGATCAATTGAGTGAAGAACCCGAGCGGAATCAACACCAGCACCCGGGCCTTGGGATAGAGCAGCAGATAACCGCCCAGCACCCCGCCGATGGCGCCGCTTGCGCCGATCATCGGCACCGCCGAGTTCGGGTCTTGGAACCCCTGGGCGAGGGCCGCGGCAATGCCACAAAGCACATAGAAAATCGGGAACCGGACATGCCCCATGGCGTCCTCGACATTGTTGCCGAAGATCCAGAGATAGAGCATGTTGCCGATGAGGTGCATCCAGCCGCCGTGAAGGAACATGGAGGTGATCACCGCGAGTTCCGCCGGCACGGCGCCGGCCTCGGGGACCACTGCCCGGCCGCCGAAAAACGCCGCCGGAACGAAGCCGAAGGCGAAGATGGCGCGTTCCGCTTCCGCCGGGAAAAGGGATTGCTGCCACAGGAATACCAGGCTGCAGGCGACGATCAGGCCGATCGTTACGACCGGCTTGATCGTCGTCGGATTGTCGTCGTGAAGCGGTATCATGAACGCCTTGGCCTGCCGTGTCGGCGATGAAGAAGAAACGATGTTGGATCTTGCCGCCGCCGCGTCCCTTGCCCCTCGCCCGCCGAAGCGGTGAACCGGGTCTCGGGATAACCGGGCTGGCGGGAGGGCAGCGGCTAACCGCCGGTGACGCTCATATGCCGGCCAAGCGCCGGGCGGTTGCTTCTGCGGTCGATGATGAAGTCGTGGCCCTTGGGCTTGCGGCTTATGGCCTCGCGTATCGCCTCGATCAGGAGATCGTCGTCGTCGCTCTGGCGCAAGGGCGTGCGTAGATCGGCCGCGTCTTTCTGCCCCAGGCACATATACAAAGTGCCGGTGCAGGTGAGTCGGACCCGGTTACAGAGTTCGCAGAAATTGTGGGTCAGGGGGGTAATGAAGCCCAGTTTGCGGCCGGTTTCCTTGACCACGGTGTACCGCGCCGGGCCGCCCGAGTTGTAATCCGTATCCTCGAGGGTCCAGCGTTTCTGCAACTCGGCGCGCACCATCGACAGCGGCCAGTACTGATCGAGGCGCATCTCGCCGCCGATGTCACCCATCGGCATGACCTCGATGATGGTCATGTCGAAACCTTCCTCGCCGCACCATTCGATGATCCGGTCGAGCTCATCGTCGTTGACCCCCTTGAGCGCCACCGTATTGATCTTGACAGCCAGTCCCGCGTCCTTGGCGGCGGCGATGCCCTCGAGGACCTTCTCGAGCTTGCCCCAGCGCGTGATGGCGGCGAACTTCGCCCCATCGAGTGTATCGACGGAAACGTTGACCCGCCTCACGCCCGCCCGGTAAAGCGGGCCGGCGTGTTTCCCAAGTTGGCTCCCATTGGTGGTCAGGGTCAGTTCGCTGAGATCGCCCGAGCGAAGATGCCGGCCGAGGCCATCGAACAGGCTGATCACGTTGCGCCGGACCAGGGGCTCGCCGCCGGTAATGCGCAATTTCTTGACACCTAAGCGGATGAAGGCGCTGCACACCCGGTCCAATTCCTCGAGCGTCAGGATTTCCGACTTCGGCAGGAACGTCATATCTTCCGACATGCAATAGACACAGCGGAAATCGCAGCGGTCCGTCACGGATACGCGGAGGTAGTTTATACACCGGCCAAAGGGATCGATCATCAGGCGGCTTCCGTTAGTGAACTCCCTAGAAACATTATATGGTGGTTGGGGCCTCCGCGCAAAGGCCGATTTACAGGAAATATGGGCGTTTGGCGCGGGCGCGATCAGGATGCTCCGGATCACCTTGAGACGGCCAGGGGGAAAGGCTCCGGCGTCACGGTTTCGGCCGATGCGGCACCAGCCGGAGAACATCCCTCACCGCGCCAAGGAGTCTCCGCCGAGGCGCCGGTTGGGGCCGAAAATTGTCTTGAATCAGTCTTTGCTCGACACCGGGATGACCGGCTTGGCGAGGGGAAGCGTAACGGTAAACCGAGCACCGTTATCGTCTTCGCTCTCCAAGGTAATGTCGCCGCCCATGAGCCGGGCGAGGTAGAGCGACACGCTGAGGCCCAGCCCCGTGCCCTGGTCGCGGCGGCTCAGGATGTTGTTTTCGACCTGATAGAAATGCTCGAAGACATGGTCCTGTTCCTCCGCCGGAATACCGATCCCGCTGTCCCACACCGTCAGCGCCAGCTTGCCGTCGGCGGTCTCGCGGGTCTCGACGCCGATTTTGCCGTCTTTGGGAGTGAACTTCACCGAATTGCCGAGCAGGTTGACGAAGATTTGGCGGGCCCGAACCCGATCGACGAGGAGCGACCAGTCGTCCTCGATGTCAACGCCAGTGATGTCCAGGCCCTTCTCCTCGGCCCTCAGCGCCACGAGGGCGCGCGATTCTTGGATCAGTTCCCTGGCGCGCACCGGAGAGACCTCCACCGAGAGTTCCTGTTTCTCGATGTTCGCGGTATCGAGGATGTCGTTGATGATGGTAAGCAGATGCCGCCCGGCGTTGAGGATGTCGTCGAAATATCCGAGATAGGTGTCGTTCAGTGGGCCGAACACCTTCTGCGACGCCACTTCGGAAAAGCCGATGATGGCGTTGAGAGGCGTGCGCAACTCGTGGCTCATCATGGCGAGAAAATCCATTTTCGCCTTATTGGCGACCTGAGCCTTGCCGAGGGCGAGGTCGAGTTGAACGTTCTGCCGCCTCAAGATCTCGAGGGTCTTCTCGAGCTCGCTTTTCGCCTCGGACGCCGACTGCTCGGCCTCGTACTGGCGGGTGAAATCGGTGCCGGTTCCACGGTAGCCGACGAACTTCCCGCCGGTCTCGTCGAAGACGGGAACGCCGCTCAAATGGATGCGCCGCGTCCGGCCCTGATCGTCCGGCATCAGGAAAACCCTGTGCCGGAAGGCCGATTGGCGGTCCATGATCTCCTTGCCCGTGTGGGCGGATTCGGGATCGTCCTCGAACTGGCCGAGGCTGAACAGATGCTTGCCTTTCAATAGTTGGGGCGGCAGGCCCAGGGCCTCCGATATTCGCGGTGATACGAAGGTCAGGTTGAAATTGGCGTCAATCTCCCACACCCAATCGGAAGCCGAGCGGACCACGTCCTGCAGCCAGCTTTCCATTTGCTCGGCGCGCAACGCCGCCCGATTCTGTTGACTGACATCGGCATACAAGCCACCGAAACCCAGAAGCTCGCCGTCCTCGTCATGGATGGGGAAGTGCCGGGAGGCGTAATTTCGGGATTCGCCCCCGATCTCGACGGTGTCCTTGATCTCGACGGTCCGCATATCGAGATACAGCCGCTCGATGATCTTCATCAGTACCGGCGCCGTTTCGCCAGGCCACTCCACCCCGTCGGCGAGGCCGAACAAGGCCGGCGCGATTTCAGCGAACGCTTTGTTGGAGTAGAGGAGGTTGCCGCCGAAGTCGGCGACATAGATCGGCGGAGCCTGGTCCATCACCCCCTGGTACAGGGAAAAGAGGGTATCCGGACGCGAACCCTCGGGGCTCGTGACCCTGCCGATGCTTAGGTTGAGCCGTCCCCGCCTGGCGCCGGATGACGGGCGATGGCGGCTAAGCAATGCGCTGAAATCCTCGGCGAGGGGATTTGGGGAGCCAGTGTCGCGTAAATCCATGTCGCCGCGCTCCGCCTCGTTCCGCTCGGACAGCCCGGCCGGAGGGGTTGGTGGCCAGTCGTCTCCGAGGTGCCGGGCGGTGTATAGCCTGTTCTCGCCGGTTCGAGAAGCCCCTAGATTTTTCAACGCGCTCTCCGACACTCTACGAACTTTGCGGCCGGCGTTTTCTTTCGCAATCCGGGCCTCCCGACATCCACGGAACGGGAGCCAGCCAATATTCGGAAAACAACTCTAAATGAAAATTCAACTATGTCAAGGCCATGTGCAAGTATTTGATATTCTGGCTTGAAGAGTCTCGGGAATCTAGGTGTTATTGCTTACATTTTTGGCCTCAATGTTTTGATGTGCAATCGACGTCCGAATCGCGGGGCCAGAGACAGGGGAAGCGTCCATCGCGCCACCCATTGATCAGCCCGCCTCTTCGTCAACAAGAACCAGTCTGATCACGGCTCCGTTGATCAGGTGTTTGCCGGCGTTCTCGAAATTCACGGTGATGCGGTGACCGATCACCGACTGGACTTGCCCGATCCCCCAATCCGGCCGATCGGGATGGCGCACGAAGGCGCCGGGAACGAAAGTTTGCTCGATGGACCCCTCTGTCATGGGGGATTAACCTCTCGGTCGGTGAATATGCTATGAACCCACCAGCCTCCCGGATTTAGCCCGACCTGAACGGGAATCCTGGATGTGCCGGGGAGATCGCGAGTAGACATGGAAATGAAAGTGGAACCGAAGGTCATGGAACTCATGTGTTCGCGGCTGTGCCACGACCTTATAGGCCCGGTGACCGCCATTAACAACGGTATCGAACTGATCACCGAATTTGGCGACGAAATGCGAGGCGAGGCCATGTCGCTGATGGCTGACAGCGCCCGTGAAGGGTCGCGAAGATTGCAGTTCTATCGCGTCGCCTTCGGGTATGGCGGGGATGCGTCGGGAGGCGGTGTCGGCCTCGGCGATGCCCGCGCCCGCGCGCTCGATCTCCTTGCCGATGGCAGGATTACCCTCGACTGGCCGGAGAGCGGCGCGCCGTCCGATCTCGAGTTACCGCGCGCCGGGGTGAAATTGCTGTTGAACCTGATCCTCGTCGGCGTCGAAGCGCTCGCGGGGAGCGGCACTGTCAGTGTGCGTTTGAATGCCGGATCCGGCGGCGTAACCTCCGCCGTGACCGCTAGAAGCGACAAGGCGGGGCTCAGCGATGAACTCCTCTCGGCTCTTTCCGGCGATCTGCCGGTGGAAGATCTAACGCCCCGCACCGTGCAGCCGTACTACACTTACCTGCTGGCCGCCGGGCTCGGATCAAAGGTGCAAACTTCCACCGAGCCGGGTGAATTCGGGCTCCTCTGCCGGGTTCAGGGCGTCGGCTGAGGGTCCGTTATCCCCACCAGCCGCCGTTCACGCCGGCGAGCTAAGGACAACCCCGGACCGGCCTCGAAACCCGGTAAAACTTTCCACCAATGAAGCGGTGAGAAAGCCCGCCACGTCCTTAAGATCGGCGTCGATCCGCCAAGACGGCCGACCGGGCCGGACTCTCGCCGATTTTTACCGGGCGTTTACCCGTTATTAACCTCTTTCCTTCAGCTTTTCTGGACTCGGCGACGGCCATTGGGGTGCCGGCGCGTTTGCCAATTCCCGATCTCTCGAAGATCGATGAGGGGAAGAAACGACGATGGATGATCTACTACGCGAATTCCTTATGGAAAGCGCCGAAAATCTGGCGGAAATCGATGTCGAGCTGGTCCAGTTCGAGCAGAACCCGAATGACAAAGAGTTGCTGGGCAACATCTTCCGACTCGTCCATACCGTCAAGGGCACCTGCGGATTCCTCGGGTTGGTCCGTCTCGAATCGGTGGCGCACGCATCGGAAAACGTGCTCGGCAAGATTCGCGATGGTGAACTGAAAGTCACGCCCGACGCGATCTCCCTTATTCTTGAATCCATCGATGCGATCAAGGACATCATGGCGGCGCTCGAGAAAACCGAGGCCGAACCCAAAGGGAATGACAATGAGCTTATCGATAGGCTGAACGCGCTTGCGGACGGGAAAGCCGCGCCCGCCAAGCGTAAGAAAAAGTCGGGCAAGAAAAAGTCGGGCAAGGGCAAAACCTCCTCCGGTTCGGGCGATAGCCTCTATGACCGGCTCGGCGGCGAGGACGCGATCGACGCCGCCGTGGACCTCTTCTACGACAAGGTGCTGGACGATAGTCATCTCCAGCACTTCTTCGAGCACGCCGACATGGATCGCCTGCGGTCCATGCAGAAATCCTTCATGACCATGGCATTCGGCGGGCCCGAAGAATATTCGGGCGCTGATTTGCGTACGGCACACGAGCATTTCGTGGCCAAGGGACTCGATGACACCCACTTCGACGCGGTCGCCGGACACCTTCGCGCGACCCTCCAGGAGCTCGAAGTGCCGGAAGACCTCATTATCGATGTGCTAACCGTCGTCGAGACAACCCGCAATGATGTCCTTGGAATCGCTGACGCTACGGAGGAAGCCGTGACTACCGAGAAAGAAACCGTTCAGGAAGTGGCTGAGGAAGAGGTCAAGGTCGACGAGGAATCAGGGACTGGGTCCGCCTCCCAACCGTCTATCGCCAAACAAAACATCCGCGTCGACATCGGCCTTCTCGAGAATCTCATGAACCTCGTAAGCGAGTTGGTGCTGACCCGCAATCAGCTCCTGCAGATGGTGCGCGGCAAGACTGACAGTGAGTTTGCCGAGCCGTTGCAGCGTCTGAGCCACGCCACCACCGAGCTCCAGGAAGGGGTGATGAAGACGCGGATGCAGCCGATCGGAAACGCCTGGAATCCATTCCCGCGGATCGTCCGGAACCTGGCGCTGGAACTCGACAAGAAGATCGATCTACGGATGATCGGCGCCGAGACCGAACTCGACCGGCAAGTCCTTGAATTAATTAAGGATCCACTGACTCACATGGTGCGCAATTCAGGCGACCATGGCATCGAGACGCCGGCCGAACGCAAGGCAGCCGGCAAACCCGAGACCGGGACGATCACACTCAACGCCTATCACGAGGGCGGCCACATCATCATCGAGGTTACCGATGACGGGCGCGGAATCGCCCTCGACAAAGTCAA
The DNA here is from genome assembly GCA_022566265.1 of Pseudomonadota bacterium. Lineage (GTDB taxonomy): Bacteria > Pseudomonadota > Alphaproteobacteria > SMXQ01 > SMXQ01 > JACZQV01. Next base: position 21,648 of record JADFJG010000044.1, read on the forward strand.
GGCCAAGGCGATCTCCAATGGACTCGCCACCGAGGCCGAACTTGAAGGCATGACGGAGAATCAAATCCAGCAATTCATCTTCAAGGCCGGTTTCTCCACCGCCCAGGTCGTGACCAAAGTTTCAGGGCGCGGTGTCGGCATGGATGTGGTCAAGACCAACATCGAGAAGATCGGCGGCACCGTCGAACTCAAGTCGGTGGAAGGCAAGGGTTCCACCTTCGCCGTCAAGATACCGCTGACACTTGCCATTGTCTCCGCCCTGGTCGTCGAATGCGCCGGTGAGCGCTTCGCCATTCCGCAGACCAGCGTCGTCGAGCTCGTTCGCGCTTCGGGAAATTCCGAGCACACGATCGAGATGATCAACAACGCGCCGGTACTTCGTCTGCGCTCGCGCCTGCTGCCGCTGGTGTCCTTGCGCGATTTGCTGGCCCTTGATGATGCCGATCAGAGCACCGGCGAGGGCGAAGGCAAGAGCAAGGAGCGGGAGGCCTTCATCATCGTCACCAGCGTCGGCGCCTACAGCATCGGGCTCGTCGTCGACAAGGTCTACGACACCGAGGAAATCGTCGTAAAGCCGGTGTCGCCCATCCTGCGGGATATCAAGCTCTATTCCGGGAACACCATCCTTGGCGATGGCAGCGTGATCATGATCCTCGATCCAAACGGGATCGCCGCCGCGACCGGCGAAATTGCAATCGCGGAATCCCAGGCGACGGACGAGGCGGCGGCCCAATCGGCTCGTGTCGACGATCGGGTGGCGCTTCTCCTCTTCCGCGCCGATGGCCCCGAACCCAAGGCGGTGCCGCTGTCACTCGTTGCACGCCTCGAAGAGGTCGAGGTGGACAACATAGAGATCTCCAACGGTATGCGGGTGGTCCAGTATCGTGGCCAGTTGATGCCGCTCGTCACCGTCTCGCCCGATGCCGAGATGAAGACGGAAGGCCGCCAGCCTGTCATCGTGTTCACCGACGATGACCGTTCCATGGGGCTTGTGGTCGACGAAATCGTCGACATCGTCGAGGACAAGATGGTAGTGGAACTCGCCGGCGAAAAGCCTGGCATACTCGGTTCCGCCATTA
>JADFJG010000044.1:22824-27244 GCA_022566265.1 Pseudomonadota bacterium
ATCGATGGCAAGGCGACGGAAATTCTCGACGCCGGCTATTACCTCAGTATCGGCCATAGAGACTGGTTCGGGACCCAAGGCCAACAGGCGGCGTTTGGCATCGACGGTGGCGCCAAGCAGGTGTTGCTGGTGGACGACAGTTCCTTCTTCCGTAACCTGCTTGCGCCGATGCTGACGATCGCGGGCTATGAGGTCACCGTGGTCGAATCCGCCGACGACGCCTTGAGTCTCAGGGAAGCCGGCCAGGAATTCGATATCATCGTCAGTGACATCGAAATGCCCGGTATGAACGGATTCGAATTCGCCGAGACAGTGAAGAGTGAAGGCAGTTGGCAGCACACGCCCCTGGTCGCCTTGACTTCCCACGCGACGCCGAAGGATTTCGAGCGCGGCCGCATGGCGGGGTTCGACGACTATGTCGCCAAGTTCGACCGCGACGCGCTGCTGACCGCTATGTCTGAATCCCTTGCTATGACGGGAGAAGCCGCATGAGCATCGAGCACCTTGCCAACACCAATGCCAAGCATAGTGTGGACGACGAGCATCACGACTTCGTCACCATGACCATCGAGAACCAGTTGTTCGGGATTCCCGTGCTCCAGGTTCGGGACGTGCTGGGGCCTCAACACATCAACGTTGTCCCCCTGGCGCCCAAGGAGGTGGCGGGATCGCTGAATCTGCGTGGCCGCATCGTCACCGCGATCGACGTCCGCACGCGTCTCGGATTGCCGCCACGGTCGGACGACGACCCCGGCATGAGTGTCGTCGTCGAGCACGGTTCCGATCTCTACAGCCTGATCATCGATTCGGTGGGAGAGGTTCTGAGCCTCCCTGCCTCGGCCTTCGAGAGTAATCCGTCGACTCTCGACGACGTCTGGCGGGATGTCACCGACGGTATCTACCAGCTTGAGGACAAGTTGATGGTCAAGCTGAATATCGACCGCCTCCTGAATTTCGATAGTGCGCAAAATGAATAGCAATTCGTCGAATTCGACAGCTATTCGTTCCGCCGTGGAGTGATGCAATGAAATCATGTCTGATCGTCGACGACTCCAAGGTTATCCGAATGGTCGCGCGAAAGATGCTCGAGGATCTGAACTTCGAGATCGAAGAAGCCGAGGATGGCCAGAAGGCGTTGGACGCATGCCTGCGTAAGATGCCGGACGCCATTCTTCTCGACTGGAACATGCCGGTGATGAGCGGTATCGATTTCCTCATAGAACTCAGAAAGACATCCGGCGGTGACGCGCCCATCGTGGTCTTCTGCACCACGGAGAACGATATGAAGCACATTCAGGAAGCCATGGGCGCTGGCGCCAACGAGTACATCATGAAGCCTTTCGATAGCGAGATCATCCAAACGAAGTTCGCACAGGTTGGATTACTATGAGGCGCAAGGAATAACGCCGCCGGCGCGGAAACAATCAAACAAAAATAACCAGGACCAGGTTTGTCTAATGTCGAGTCGAGTTTCGCGACAGGGCGCGTCGCAAAATCCATCCGAAGAATCCTACAGGGTCATGCTCGTCGATGACTCCGCGGTCATCCGGGGTCTGTTGACCCGCACCCTGGAAGCGGATCCCAAGATCGAAATCGTCGCCTCCGCAAGCAATGGCGAGCAGGCGATCTCGGTGATGAAGCGCCATGATATCGAGGTTGTGGTCCTCGACATCGAAATGCCCGTCATGGATGGATTGACGGCTTTGCCCAAGCTCTTGGCCGTCGATCGCCACGTCAAGGTCATCATGGCCTCGACCCTGACCCAAAAGAACGCGAAGGTCAGCTTTCAGGCGTTGGCCGCCGGCGCCGCCGATTACATCCCCAAGCCCAGCGCGACTCGGGATATTCATTCCGGCGACGGCTTTAAGCGCGAACTGACGGAAAAGGTCAAGGCCCTCGGCGCGGCCTACCGGTCGCGAAGGGACGAAGGCCGAGCGGCCGCCCCTGCCTCCGGCTATGCCGCGCGATCCGCGTCTTCGCCCAAGGCCCTAATGCGCGGCAAAACGGCCGATGCGGGCGCTTCCGACGCTCAGGCGATCAACCTTCGCAAGGCGTCGCCGGGCAAGGTGGATATTATCGCCATCGGCAGTTCCACCGGCGGGCCCGAGGCGCTTCTTGCGCTGATGACGGAACTCAATGGCAATGTCGACGTTCCGGTAATGATTACCCAGCACATGCCGCCGACCTTCACGACCATACTCGCCGCGCATATCGGACGCGCAAGCGGCAAGAAATGCGCCGAAGCCGTCGATGGCGAGCCGGTCCTGCGCGGACGCATTTTCCTGGCGCCCGGCGACTATCATATGACGGTGGCTCTGGAGAACGGCGAGAAGGTTATCCGTCTCAATCAAGACCCGCCGGTGAACTATTGCCGGCCGGCCGTCGATATGATGCTCACCAGCCTGGCCCAGACCTACGGACGGAATGTACTGGCGGTGATTCTCACCGGCATGGGGCATGATGGGCTCGATGGCGGCAGGGCGGTCACCGAAGCCGACGGCATCGTCATTGCCCAAGACGAAGCCACCAGCGTCATCTGGGGCATGCCGGGCGCTGTCGCACAGGCGGGCCTATGCAGCGCGGTGTTGCCGATCAAAAATATCGCTCCCTACCTTCGCCAGAACGCTGGAAGGCGGGTGAAATGAATCCCGGAGATTTCCAGATGTTGTCGGAACTCGTCAAGAAGCGTTCGGGGCTGGTGCTTTCCGATGACAAGGTCTATCTGGTGAAAAGCCGGCTGATGCCCCTGGTGCGAAATCGGGGCATGAATGGGCTCGACGAACTGGTCGGCGCCATCAGGGAAGGAAAAGACAAGACCCTGCCGGACGAGGTCACCGAGGCGATGACGACGAACGAGTCGTTTTTCTTCCGCGATGTCAGGCCGTTCGAACAATTCCGCACATTTGTCCTGCCCAAATTGCTGGAGGCCAATGCCGCTACCAGGAAAATTCGCATCTGGTCGGCCGCCAGCTCGAATGGGCAGGAGCCCTACACGGTCGCCATGATCCTCAAAGACGAGGCGGCGAAACTCACTGGCTGGAGAATCGAGTTCCTGGCGACCGACATCTCCAAGGGAGTGCTGGAAAAGGCCAAAGCGGGGGTCTATTCGCAGTTCGAGGTGCAAAGGGGTCTTCCGGTGCAACACCTCATAAAGTACTTCAAGGAGACCGGCCAGGGTTGGGAGATCGCCCCTTCCTTGCGCGCCATGGTGGAGTTCAAGGAATTCAACCTGCTTAATGACATGAAGTCGCTCGGCAAGTTCGACATTGTATTTTGCCGCAACGTCCTGATCTATTTCGACCAGCCGACCAAGACCGACGTGTTGAACCGCATAAGCCAGCAAATGACCGAGCACGCCGTGATGTATCTCGGCGGCGCCGAGACGGTGCTGGGAATTAGCGATAAGTTCAAACCCGTTCCCGATCAGCGCGGCATTTACGCCCTAGTCCCCTAGCGAATTATCCACTTTCCCGCCTCCCGCCTCCCGATCTTCCTTCGCCCGCCCCGCCTTCCGAAGTCGTACTTGCCTGCGCGAAACCGACGCTTCGCTCTCGCCACGCTCTCGCCACGCTTCGCTGGCGTAACGCGGGTCGGCGAAGGCCCGCGGCGGACAGATGCCAGGGATCAGGCATCAGACGACGAACCTGTCATCTCTGATTGCTGATGCCTGATTTCTGATCTCTGAATACCGGCGCCCCGCATCGCGCAGGTTCACCATTAACATAGACGGAGAATTCGAGCGGTTGACCAAGGCCGGCGCACCTTTTCGTGCGCGGGTCCGCCTTTAACCGTAAAGGATGGATATTTGTCGAACCGCCCTTTCAGGTGGAATTCGCCTCGGCTGGAGCGTGTATCAGCCTGTCGGGCTCGCCGCCGCGACTGCCTCGGCGGCCACCATTCCTGACTGCTCCTGGGGATCGCGCAGGACGTAACCGCGGCCCCACACCGTCTCGATATAGTTTTCGCCTTCGGTGGCTGCCGCCAGCTTCTTGCGCAACTTGCATATGAACACGTCGATGATCTTGAGTTCTGGCTCGTCCATGCCCCCATAGAGGTGATTGAGGAACATCTCCTTGGTCAGCGTCGTGCCCTTGCGCAGGGAAAGGAGCTGGAGGATGCCATACTCCTTGCCTGTCAGGTGAAGCGGCTGACCATCGACCTCGACCGTGCTGGTGTCGAGATTGACCGAGAGCTTGCCGGTACGGATGACCGACTCTGAATGTCCCTTGGAACGGCGAACCACGGCATGGATGCGGGCGATGAGCTCGCGCTTGTCGAAGGGCTTGGTGAGATAGTCGTCGGCGCCGGAACTCAGGCCTTTGATCTTCTGTTCCGGTTCCGAAAGACCAGAAAGGATCAGGACGGGGGTTGCCACCCGAGCCGCCCGCAATCGGCGCAAGACCTCAAACCCGTCAATATC
>JADFJG010000045.1 GCA_022566265.1 Pseudomonadota bacterium
CCATGCACTTTCCCGACGGCACCAAGGCGACGCTGACGCCGGGCAAGGCGGCGCTGATCACCGGCGGCTCCTTCTACCAGCTGGAAAACACCGGGTCCGGGCCGATGATCATGATGGGCAACCGCTCGGGCTCCCAGGACGACATCAAGCACATCAATTACGAGACCCGCGAGGACCTCCGCGCCCAAGGCGGGATGGACCGCTACCGCGAGCGCGCGCGAAAGCCCAAGGCGACGTGACCGGCGCCGTACTCGATGCCCGATAGACCGCCCCGCCCAAGCCGTGGATGCATAATGGGTGCGGATGTGTGCTGATGGCCCAGATTGTGTGAATGGCGCCTAATCTGCCATAATGGGTCGACGATCAAAATGAAGGCGTTCCGTGGCGGAGAACGATCCAACGCTAATAGAATCGATCCTCGCGGCCCGTGATTGGGCGCACGGAAAGGTTGCGCCCTACGTGACTTGGCTGCCGGACTGGTTGGAGCCCTACGCGGTCGATGCCCTTGCGATTCTGGTGCTATTTGCTGCGCTGGTCGCCATAGCGAAATCGGGGGCTGACCTGTGGCGCCGGGCGATTTGGGCGCCAAGGGCCCTTTGGCGTTTGGCGACCGGCTACGAACCGCCAGAGAGCGAAACCAAAATTGCGGGCGAAGCCGCGAAGCGAGCCGAAGAGGCCGCCCAGCGGACCGAACAAAAAGTCGATGCCCTTCGTGCCTTGCTCACCGCTCAAGCCAAAAAAACCGAGGAAAGTGGCGCAAGCCTTCCCGAAGATGCCATAGAACGCGCCGTCGCAGCCGCACAGGAGGTTCTGTTATCCAACGATCCGTCCAAGGCCGAGGCACAGAAAGCGCTGCGAGAAGGCAAAGTTCAAGCTGCTGAAGACGCGCTTGAAGAAGCTTTTAACCGGGAGGCCGAGGCCGCGACACTTATCGACGACGAAGCCACGCAACTCAAAGCCAAAGCAGCCCGCACCGCGAGGGAGAAAGCCGCCCTGACCGCCACCCGGTCGGTAGCAGAAGCGCTGCGCTGGTATCAGAAAGCGGCTGAATTAGAGCCTGAGAATTTCTGGACTCAAATCGAAATGGCGCGGCTTCATCAGGTTAGTGGGAACCTCGGCGCCGCGTTCAGGGTTGCTCAAGCAGCACTGCACACGGCAAAAGCGGACCGTGACCGCTCGGTCGCTTTGGATGAGATCGGCGACGTGCTTCGTTCGCAAGGCGATCTGGGTAAGGCGCTGGAGAGCTACCAGGCCTCTATGGTCATTGCAAAGCGCTTGGCGCAGGCCGATGCGAGCAACGCCGGCCTCCAGCGCGACCTGTCGGTTTCTCACGAAAGGATCGGCGACCTTCAAGAAATCCGCGGCGAGATTGCGGCGGCCAATGAGACTTACGAGGCAAGCTTAATTATTGCGCAATCCCTCGCGGATCGGTTTCCGGATCACCCGCAATTCCAATCCGATCTGCAGATTACCAAGCGCAGATTGGTTGAGCTGCGAGCCAAACTAGAATAGCGCCGCTTTTCATGCCAAACTTTGCGCGAACGGCTACTCCTGGCCCAGGGCGTGGACGCGTGATGGATGCGGATGTGTGCTGATGATCCGAAAGCGGACCTTTTGCCCTTCCCCAATGTTCAGGTGAATTTGATTCAGAGGAGGCGAAGGTGCGGGTATATCCTGTTGGCCAGTTCCCCACGTTCCGCCTGGGGGCTTGGGGAGTCTGGCCGCTTTGGCGATTCGGTGAGGAGGGCTGTTGGATGTTTCGGAAGGATCGTTTTATCGAGGACTGTAAGTTAGCCGTAGCTGATGGACAAAGCGCGGTACGCGAGCTCGTGCTGGAAGCGGTGGCCGATCCCTCCGGCATCGTCGCCGAACTGGGAGAGCCGACCAAGGCCGGCGTCTATCCGCTGTGCCATGAAGACGATCTGACGGTGATCAATTTCGTCTGGGCGCCTTATATGACCCTGCTGCCCCACAACCACAACATGTTCGCCGTCATCGGCATCTATAGTGGCCGGGAAGACAACATGTTCTGGCGCCGTATCGACAAGGGTGCCGGCGACGGCACGGGTCCCGGCATCGAAGCCGCCGGCGCCGAGTCCTTAGGCGCGGGACAAGTGGCGACGCTCGGCCGTGACATTATTCATTCCGTGGCCAACCCGATCGCCAAGCTGACCAGCGCGATTCACGTCTATGGCGGCGACTTCTTCAACCCGCCGGTACCGCGCCGCCAATGGGACCACGAAACCCTAACCGAACAACCCTGGGATATGGACCACACCCGCGCCGTCTTCCGTCAAGCCGAAACCCGCTACAACGCCGGCCTCGCGGCGGGGGCTTGACGCATAGGGAACCGCGATCCATCGACCCCCATTCCCAGCGCTACGCAAAAACCCTGTTTTCCGTAGAGCCCCCATGCCAAGGCGGCGTCAGCATCCATCCCGGCCGTCCCCGCCGTCGTTCTTCCGTCCGCCCCTCGCCTCGACGAATTTGACGACGGCCCACACGACCGCCATGACGGCGAGTGCGAGTACGCCGATTTTCAAATAGGCAAGGGCCTGTCCGGCGAGAAAGCTCATGGCGAAGGTCAACCGTTAAATATGGAAAATCGCCTTCGGCGTTTATGAAAACACGCTCACCCTAGCCCGGATATTTCATGAAGGGAACGGAATTTGCGGCGAGCAATGTTTGTCCAAGGCGGTGTGCGAAGCCGAAAGTCATAGCACCGCTATGGCTTGAGGTTTGGTGCGCCGATTTGGACAAACAGGGCCGGCGCAAAACCGTTCAGCGGACGAGGGTACAAAGCGTCCCTTTTCGCAAAACGAACCAAGCCCTTGGAATAAAACACTTAACACACCCTGAGGGAGCGCCTTCATGAAATATTCGGGCTAGCATGGAGGGCCGGGAACGACGAAATGCGTGCCTCGAAAGTGTTGGCGCGTTTCGTGCTGACGGGCGGCGAACTTTCGCGTACAATCACGGGTATGTCGTACCTGTATGGCTTGTCTCTTCTGATTCTGGCCTTGTGGCTGGCATCCGAGATCGTCGCCAGGGACCTCTCGAGCCCGGCGCCCAAGGACCCCTATCGGCTGGACCGCTGGCGCCAGGGCGAAGGGGACCCGGACCAGTGTCCGTAAGCTGCTTACGGCTATAGCGGACAGCGGCGCGGCGGGTCTAAACCCCGCCCCGCCGATTGTTGTGGGGTCCCGCCCTATCCGGTGTTCGCGGCAAGGAAACCGGAGATCGCGTCGTTGAAAGCCTCGCGCGGCTCGAGATTGGAGATATGGGCGGCGGGGTCGAGTTCGACATAGCGCGAATTCGCCACCGACAGCCCATAAGTCCTATCGCCTCGGCGGCAGCACCGCCCATTCACGGTCAGGGCAAAGTCAAACCGACGCGGAAGCCGCGCTTGCCGCTGCGCAATGTTATCTTGTCGCTACGCCGGTGCGCCGAGCGCAGCTTGATCGGTCCGAGGCCCCAGGATCCGCCCCGCAACACGCGCCTTTCACATTCCCCCGAAGTCCAGGCCACGCCATCGTCGGGTGCACCGGCGTAGCTGCCATTCCAGCAATCCGCTGTCCACTCCCAGACGTTACCATGGACGTCGTATAAGCCGAAGGGATTGGCGCCGAACGAGCCGACCGGCAATGTGATATCGCCGGCGCCGGCGCCGCAGCCGGCGCAGTTGGCGCGACCGGTACCGATATCGTCGCCCCACCAGTAAGCCGTGTTGCTCCCGGCGCGGGCGGCGTACTCCCATTCTGCTTCCGAGGGCAGCCGATAGTCGAGCCCCGTCAATTTGCCCAACCAAGTGACATACTCCCGCGCATCCTCCCAACTGACATAGAATACCGGTCGATTTCCCCGGCCCCAGCCCCGATCTTCCGGCTGCTGGCCGCATCCTCCAACGGCGACACAAGCGTCCCATTGCGCAAAGGTCACCTCGTGGCGGCCGATGGCAAAGGGCCGCGTCAACCTCACCTCGTGCCGCGGTCCCTCCCGCGAACTCCGTCCGGGTTCGTCCTCGCCGGCCCCCATCAACAGCGTTCCCTCCGTGACCACCGTCATCTCCGGGCAAAGACCACACGAGCGAAACGGCATCCCGGGCGCCAGGTTGACGGGTAGCGGTCGCACCTCAAGGACATCCGACATGGCTGCAGTTTCCTGCATTGCGATATAGGCGATCCAAAGGCCGTAGGACCCCGCCTGGAATAGAATCAATCCGACGACGCCCAATCCCGCCCACTGCCACGCGGGGAAGCGTGATTGGTGCTTCTTGCGCCATTTGGCCGGCGCGTCCTCCGCGCTCAAGCGAACCCGGTACACCCGCACGGGCTCGGCAATGTTCTTGACGCCGTGCATCCCCATGTCGTCGAAGACATGGTCGAGTTTGTTGTGGACCTGTTCGTAGATGCTGCCGGAAACGGCGATGTCGCCCGCATCGGCCAAGCCCTCGAGCCTGGCGGCGACATTCACGCCGTCGCCATAGATTTGGCTCCCTTCGACCAGAACGTCACCAAGGTTAACGCCTATTCGGAATTCCATCCGTCGACTTTCCGGCAACGGCTCATTGAGCGTCGCCAACGACTTCTGGATTTCCCAAGCGCAGCTGACCGCATCGACCGAACTGGCGAATTCGGCCAACACGCTGTCTCCGGCCGACCCCACGAATCTGCCGTGATGCTCATCGATCAGTCGGTCGATGGTCTGGCGACGTTCGTGCAGCCGCTCCAAGGTGCCTTGCTCGTCCACACCCATGAGCCGGCTGTAGCCGACAACATCGGCCGCCAGGATCGCGGCAAGTTTCCTTTGAACGCCCTTCTCTTCCACGGCTTTCCTCCAAGCGTGGAATGCCGAGATCCGAGTATAGCACCGGAGCGAGGAGCGGTCCAACCGGGAGTAGTGCTCGAAGGCCGTCGGAGAGTCGCCGAGGCGTGATGGCGCACTTGGAGCCCCTGACACCCGCGTAGCCTTCGGCTCGTCACGTCCGGCTATGGCCGAGGCCGAACTCGGCGGGGCCGTCTAAACCCCGCCACGCCGATTCTTGTGAGGTCCCCCCCTAAGCCGTGTTCGCGGCGAGGAAGGTCGTGAGCGCGTCGTTGAAGGCCTCGGGCTGCTCGAGATTGGAGATATGGGCGGCGGGGTCGAGCTCGACATATTGCGAATTCGCCACCGCCTGGTGCATCGCCCGCATGCCCTCGGCCGGCGTGGCGCCGTCCCCGGCGCCGGCGATGAACAGCGCCGGGGTCGAAATCGCGCCCAACCGGGGCAGGTAGTCGAGCCCCTGGAGCGCCCGGGCGCACCCGATATAGCCCTCAAGGCTAGTGGCGCGGATCATCTCGCGCACGAGGTCCAAGACCGGCGGATCGCCGGCGGCGAAGCCCGGCGTGAACCAGCGCTCGAGCGTGGCGTCGATGGTCGCCTCCATGCCGTTGTCTGTGACGGTGGCGATGCGCGTATCCCAGATATCGCGGAATTCCGGCGGCGCTTCGGCGCGGGCGTTGCAGACGGTGATGGATGAGAGACGCCCGGCGTGCCCGAGCGCCAGGCCAAGGGCCGTCATCCCGCCGAGCGAGAGACCGATGAAATGGCCGCGTTCGATGCCGAGCGCGTCCCAAAGGCCGATGACGTCGCCGACCAGCATGTCGAAGGAATAGGGCCCCTCGGGCGCGTCCGTTCCGCCATGCCCCCTGGTGTCGTAGCGCAGTATCCGGTAGTCATCCCGAAGCGCCGCCACCTGGCCGTCCCACATGGAAAGGTTACACGCCAAGGAGTTGCTGAAGGTGACCCAGGGCGCCCCGTCGGCGCCTTCAATTTTGGTATTGAACGATATGCCGTTGGCCTCGACGTTCATCCGCCACTCCCCCTCCCCCTGTTTCATTGCTGTCGCATCATAGCGGCGCATCGGCGGCGGCAAAGCCCTCCCTTGTCGGAGGCCGTCAACAACGTTAGCTTCCACCGGGGTATTTCTGGCCCATGGTGATCGGCAACGTCAAGATCAGGGCCTGGAGCTTTGTTGGAAACGACGTCAGGGACGGGTGATGGAAGTCGACATGGTGGAGATGGCGGTCAAGGCCGCCTACATAATCGCCGACCCCACGCGCCTCGGGTTCCTGGCGCTTGGCGTCGCGATCGGCCTGATCCTCGGCGTCATTCCGGGACTCGGCGGCCTCGTCGGCCTGTCGCTGCTGCTTCCCTTCACCTTCCATATGGACGCCTACACGGCGCTCGCCCTGATGATGGGACTGGCGTCGGTCACGGTGACGTCGGATACCATCCCGGCGGTCTTGTTCGGCGTCCCCGGCACCGTCGGCTCGGCGGCGACGATCCTCGACGGCTATCCCATGGCGCGCAAGGGAGAGGCCGGACGCGCCTTCGGCGCGGCGTTCTCGGCGTCGGTGCTCGGCGGCCTGTTCGGGGCGCTGCTGCTGGCGGTCAGCGTGCCGATCCTGCGCCCGGTGATGCTGAGTATCGGCACCCCGGAATTGTTGGCGATCTGCGTCTTCGGCCTGTCCCTGGTGGCGGTGTTGGGCGGCGGCACGCCGCTCAAGGGCCTGGCGGCGGCGTTGCTCGGGCTGATGGTGGCGACGGCGGGGGAAGAGCCGCAGACCGGCACCATGCGCTGGGCGTTCGGCTCGTTCTATCTGTGGGACGGGTTGCCGGTGGTGCCCTTCGCGCTTGGGCTGTTCGCCATCCCGGAGCTTGCCGACATGGCGATCGCCCGCACCAAGATCGCCGGAGACGCGAAAATGGCATCGCGCTGGAGCCAGATCGAGGGCGTCAAGGACACCTTCCGGAACTGGTTCCTGGTGCTGCGCTGCTCGGCCATCGGCGCGGGGTTGGGCTCGATCCCCGGCATCGGCGCCTCGGTGATCGACTGGATCGCCTACGGCCATGCGGCGCGCACGGAAAAGGGCGCGGCGGAGACCTTCGGCAAGGGCGACGTGCGCGGCGTCATCGCGTCGGAATCCTCCAATAACGCCAAGGAGGGCGGCGCGCTGGTGCCGACCATCGCCTTCGGCGTGCCGGGCAGCGCCTCGATGACGCTGATCCTCGGCGCCTTCCTGATCCACGGCATCGTTCCCGGACCGAAGATGCTGGGCGAGAACCTGGACATCACCTACACCATGGTGTGGAGCATCGCCATCGCCAACGTGCTCGGCGCCGGGGTCTGCTTCCTGTTCGCCAACCAGTTGGCGAAGATCGCCAAGGTGCGCGTCGGCATCCTCGCCCCCCTGGTGCTCGCGGTCGTCTTCGTCGGCGCCTTCCAGGGATCGCGCCAGTGGGGCGATTTGTATGCGCTTTTGCTCTTCGGCACCCTGGGCTGGATCATGAAGCGGCTGCGCTGGCCCCGCCCGCCCCTGATCCTCGGCTTCGTCCTCGGCGGACTGATCGAGAATTACATGTTCATCTCGGTCACGCGCTATGGGGCCGAGTGGCTGTCGCGGCCCTGGGTGATGGTGATATTCGCCATGACGCTATACGGCATCCTCGCCCCCATCGTGCGCGGCTATCGCGCCCGCGCCCGCGCCCCGAGCGGCGGGCGCGTGATCGGCTTCCAGCGCCAAAACCTCAACCCCGACATGGCGTTCTGCCTGGCGGTCATCGGCCTCTTCGGCGCCTGTATCTATCTATCCTCCGAATGGGAGTTCGCCGCCCAACTGGTGCCCCAGGTGGTCGGCTGGGCGGGGGTGGTCTTCACCGGCATGTTGCTGATATCGGGTTTGTTCGTGGCGCCTGGGGAAAAGCCGGCGATGGCCGGGGCCAATCCCACGGGGCCGGGCGAAGGCCAAGAGGCGCGCGGCCAGTCCGACATGCATTTCGACATCCAGGTCGATTTCGGCGATCTCTCCAAACGGACCATCTTTATCCGCGCCGCGACCTATTTCGCCTGGTGCCTGTTCTTCCTCGGCGCCGCCGCCGTCGTCGGCATATTGCCGGCCCTATTGCTGTTCCTGATCGGCTATATCCGCTTCGAGGGCAAGGAGAGCTGGAAGATGACCCTGGCCGTGGCGCTGCCGGTCTGGGGCTTCTCCTACTTCCTCTTCCACACCATCCTCAGGATCCTCTGGCCCCACGCGCTCGTCGGCGACTGGTTCCCGGCGCTCCGCTCGATCCAGGTCCTCAATCTTTTCTGAAAAACAAGAAAGGCCGGGTTCCCGCCCGGCCTTTCGAGATAAGTTGGTTGGGGTTTAAGCCGATACGCGCTCCTCGACGATCTCCTCAAAGACGCTGTCTTCACCGAGCAGTCCCCAGGACACCATCCAGTCGTGTATGTGCTGGAACTCTTCGGGTGTATAGGGCCGGGGTTCGATATAGCGAAGCCTCGGCAGGTGCAAATCTTCGGCCCTGAGTTTGACGATGTCTTCCGGCACCTCCGAGATCAGGTAGTGGAGATAGGGCTCCATCCCCTCGCCGAGCTTGGCGACCGCCTTGTTGATGGCGCGGTTAATCGCCGCATAGGCCTCGGTATCGAGAGACGGGGTGGCGACCTCGGCGCCGTCGTAGAAGGCTTCGCAGATGACCTTGTAGCCCAGCTTCTCGGCGACCGAAATCCACGGCTCCATGAGCGCGGCGGCGCCGACCTGACCCTCGGTCAGGGCGTTGAACCTCTGCTTCGGTCCGCCGACATGGACCACCTTGATCTCGTCGCGCTCGACGTAGCCGCCCAGCATGCCGAGCGAGATATAGTGCGAACCGGCGTGGAAGTTGACGGCGATGGTCACGTTCTTCAAGTCCGGCGGAATCTCGCAAGGCGAATCGGGCTTGACGATGATCGCCTGGGTGGTCACGGCGGCCCGCTTGCTGATCACCTTGACGGCGCGGCCGCTGTCCTGGGTGCGGCGGATCTGCCCCCATTCACAGGCGCGGTAGAGCTCGAATGCGCCCTCCTCGATGCCCCTGTGCCAGCCAAAGGACTCGACCATATTGGGATCCGGGATCGGCGTGTCCGCCCTGTCCTTGTCCCGGTCACGGCCCGAGCCGGCGCGGATCAGTTCGACCTCCACCCCTTCCTCGGTGAAATAGCCCTCGTCGCGGGCGACGTAATAAGGCAGCGAGAAGACCGCGTTGTTGACCTCGATTCGGGTTTTACCGATCGCCATGGAAACCTCCCAGTTAATCGCGCCAGAATATACATACTGCGCTCGTAATTATCGCCCAAGGTAGCGCAAATCGCCGGCCAAGTCACCTATTCGTACCCGGCCCCCGGGCGTCAAGGCGGGCGTCAAGGCGGGATGTCAAGGCGGGACGTAAGCTCCGCGTCCCTGATCGCCCGCCACACGCGTTCAGCCGACAATGGCATGTCGATATGGCTGATTTCCCAGGGTTTGAGCGCGTCGATCACGGCATTGACGATGGCCGGCGGGTAAGCGGCTGTTGCGGGTAAAACCGGGAAAACAGTCCAAAACATGGATTTGCCGGCCTTTATCTGAACTCCTGCCCGACGGCGACCAAGCGTTCAACGGGACGTTCGGCGATCGGCCAATGCAAGGCCGCCGACATCAAGCCAAGCGCGATGCTCAGCCACCACATGGTGTCGTACGAGCCCGACATGTCATACAGGCGCCCAGCCAACCAGGCGCCCAGGAATCCGCCGACCTGATGGCCGACAAACACAATGCCGAACAGCATCGACATATAGGCCGTACCGAACATATGGGCGACCAGGCCGCTGGTCAGCGGTACCGTGCCCAGCCACATAAAGCCCATTGCCGCGCTGAACACGAGTACGGAAACTTCAGAGATCGGGACGACCAGGAACATCGCGAAGACCAGAGCGCGGGCCAAGTAGAGAAGGCTCAACACGTTCTTTTTCGGGTACCGGTCGCCGAGCACGCCGCAACCGTAACTGCCGATGATGTTGCATAACCCGACAACCGTCAGTCCGGTGGCGGCCAGCCACGGCTCGAAACCCTGATCGGAAAGGAAAGCCGGAAGATGGACCATGATGAACGCGAGGTGAAAGCCGCAGACGAAGAACCCGGCGATCAACAGCCAAAAACTGCGGTTTGCCGAGGCTTCGCGGAACGCCTGTTTCATGGTTTGGCCACCCGAGCCGTCCTTGGCCGCCGGGCTCCCCGCGATGCTAGCGGCGAGCGGCACGATCAGCAGCGCCGTTAGCGCCAGGATAAACAGGCTAGTGACCCAGCCAAATCCGTCGATCAGCACGTGGGTGTAGGGCAACGCGAGGAACTGACCAATGGACCCGCCCATAGACACGATTCCGAGCGCCCGGCCGCGTTTCTCAGGCGGCGCCAACCGACCGACCGTGCCAAGGATGACCGAAAACCCTGTTCCACTCAGGCCTAGGCCGATCAGGACGCCCCCCAGCAGAAGATTCTCGCCGTCGCCGCTGAGCGCCATGGTCGACAAACCGACGGCATAGAGAACGCCGCCGGCGGCGGCAACCAGGCCGGCGCCGAAGCGGTCAGCGATCGCACCGGCGAACGGCGATCCCAGGCCCCAGAGGAGGTTCATCAGGCCCATGCCGAGGGCGAACGTCTCGCGGCCGACACCAAGGTCTGCCGTAATCGGTGTCAGAAACAGGCCGAGACTTTGCCGAATTCCGACGGCAAGGCCCATGATGGTGCCGGCGGAGAGAACGATGATCCAGAAGGGGCGTGTCATCCATGACGCTCCTGCTTTTACGGTTTCCAGGACGAAGGGTGTGCGGATGGGGCATTGTAAGAAAGAGAGTTGTAATCATGAAAACGAATAATTATGATGTTTTCATCAATAAGAATGATATTACAATCATGGGACGCGAGTCGTGAAACGTAATTTGGATTTGGACCTTCTTCGGTCTTTCGCGGTCGTTGCCGAGACTAAGAACTTTACCCGCGCCGCCGAACGTTTGAGCCGCGTCCAATCCGCCGTCAGCATGCAGGTCAAACGGCTCGAAAACATTGTGGGAACACGGCTGTTCCACCGGACGCGGCGCGCGGTGCGGCTGACTCCAGACGGCGTCGTTCTGCTGCGCCACGCGCATCGGATGCTGCGGCTCAACGAACAAGCACTGGCCGATTTGGGCAGGCCGGCGGTCGAAGGACGGGTGCGGCTGGGCGCCACCGACACCACCATGTGCTACCTGCCCGCCGTCCTATTGCGATTCGCGCAAAGCTATCCGTTGATTGACCTGGAGATCCGTTGCGACCGGAGCTGGGAGGCCCTGGACGCCTTGGAGGCCGGTGAAATTGATCTGGCCCTTGTGACCCAGCCTTGCGGCCGCGCCGGAGGCCATATGGTTCGGCGAGAGCCCTTGGTTTGGGCGGTTTCCAGGGATTCGGTCGCCGATGAACAGGATCCGGTGCCGCTGGCCATCTTCGCGCCCGGGTGCATCTACCGCGAGGCCGCCTTAAAGGCGTTGGAAAAACAGGGCCGCGCCTGGCGCCATGCCTATAACAGCGCCAGCCGGGACGGTCTTGATGTTGCCGTTAAGGCGGGGCTGGCGGTGACGATGCTGCCGAGGAGCGCGCTCGGGCCGGACCTGCGTGTCGTTGGGCCGGAGCAAGGATTCCCGCCGCTGCCGTCGATCGAGATCCTTCTCTATCGGCGGCCCGGCGTGGCCTCGGCGCCGGTGGCGACCCTAGCCGAGGCCATCGCCGTGAGCTTTCCCACCGATTCCGTCCACGCCGACACCAAAAGCGCCGCCTGACGCCGCCGCCCGGCCCGTAGCCGACGCCGCCCCCGCCGGTGTTGCTTTTACGGCCGCTCGCCGCGGGCGAGGCGCCGGTTCACGTCCTCGATCACCGGCTCGATGTCGGCCAGGCTGTCGATGACGTAATGGGCGCCGGCTTTTTGCAGGATTTCGTTGGTGTGGTCGAGGCGCCGCGCCATATCTTCATCGGAGAAACTCTCGGCGTCGGCGAGGGAGTCCACGTCCATATAGTTGGAATAACGCGAAACGCCGACGCCCCAGCAGCCGGCCTCGAGCGCCTCGCCGATGCCCGAGATGGTGTCGTCCACCTTGATCACCGATTGGATCGGGTGCACGTCCATCATGTCCAGGTTCTTATACACCATGAAGGGCTTCGGCCGGGCGCCGTGCTCGACCTCGTCGCCGGCGACCGACGCGTCGGGAACGTAGCCTTGCTTCTTGGCGTCCTCTTCCAGGATATCGACCATGGGACGCACGAAGCCGGTGGTGCTGCCGATCTTGATGCCCTGTTTCTGCAGCCGCTGGACGACCTCGGCGACACCGGGGAGAAGATCGGTGTACTGGCGCAAGCAGTCGAGCTGCATCGGCACGAAGTCCTCGAACATGGCATCGACGTCGCCTTGGTCGGGGTCCTTGCCCTTGATCTCCTTCCAACGGTGGCGGATCTCCGGGGTCTCCGTCAGCGCCTTGATGTGCAGGTCCTTGCGAAGCCCCATCGGCCCGCGGGCCTCGAACATGGAAATCTCGACGCCGTGCTTCTTGAACACCTCGGCGAAGACGACCGCGGGGGCGAGCACGTAGGCGTCGGCGACGGTGCCGCTCCAATCCAGCACCAGGGCCTTTACCTTGCCACGATAGGTGCGCTCATAGACGAAGTTGGGATCGTATGCCATGTTATGTTCCTCGTTGTCGTTTACCCCGGCGGGGCGTTATTTCCGTTGACCGCCACCGGCCCGGGCCGGTGGCGGCGAGCTTGAGCGTTTTCACGCCGGCGATCGGGCGGCGGCCGGCTTTCCGGTCCGCACCCCCATCTCCCGGATGACCTCGGATATGGCGTCGAGCGCGCCTTTCATCTCGGCTTCGCCGAGGTCACCGATGCAGCCGATGCGGAAACTGGGGGCGACGGTGAGCTTGCCGGGATAGATGACGTAGCCCTTCTCACGCAGCCGGTCGTAGAACACCCCGAAGTCGAAATTGGCATCGCCCGGCATGTGGAAGGTGACGATGATCGGCGCCTGGAGCGCATCGGGGAGCAGGGTCTGGAAGCCAAGCTCGCGCATGCCGGCGACCAGGATGCGGCAATTCTCGCCATAGCGCGCGCCCCGGCCGGCGACGCCGCCCTCGGCGTCGAATTCGTCGAGCGCCGCATCCAAGGCGAGGATGCAGTGGGTCGGCGGCGTGAAGCGCCACTGGCCGTTCCCCTCCATCACCGTCCACTGATCATGAAGATCGAGGCTGAGCGAGGGCGAATTACCTTTCGTCGCCTCGAGCGCGTCCCTCTTGGCGATGCAAAACCCCATCCCCGGCACCCCCTGCAGGCACTTGTTCGCCGAGGCGACGGCGGCGTCGAAGGGAACCGCGCGGGCATCGAGGGGGATGGCGCCAAACGCGCTCATGGCGTCGATCAGGAGGCGCCGGCCATGCCTGGCGACGATTTCGGCGATTTCGGCGATCGGGTTGAGGATGCCCGATGTGGTCTCGCAATGGATCGCCGCGACGTGGCTGATCGCGGCGTCGGCGCCAAGCGCCTCATCGAGCGCCGCCAGGTCGTTGGGCGTGTCCTCGGGCGTTTCCAGGGTCATGTACCGCCTGGCGTAATAATCGCAGATTTTCGCCATGCGCTTGCCATAGGCGCCGTTGACGAGGATCAGCACCTTGCCGTCCGGCGGCACGAAATTGCCCAGCATCGCCTCGACGACGAAGGTGCCGCTGCCTTGGAGCGGCACGCAGACGTGGGTCCCCTCGCCGCCGGCGATCGCCACCAGACGGTCGCGCAGCCGGCGGTTGACGGCGATGAACTGGTCATCGCGCGAACCCAAATCGCGCGCCATCGCCTGCTTGACCTCCGCCGAGGTTGTCAGCGGCCCCGGCGTCAGCAGCCAGGGGTCCTTATCGGCCCGGTTCATGGCTGGCCTCCTTCCCTATCCAAGTCGTCACTTGCACAATATTTGGCCACGGATTACCATAGGTCAAATCGTTATTAGCTATTTATACTATAGGTTCTATCTATGAACCACGCCCAACTTCGCGCCTTTTACGCGGTCGCCCGGGAGGGCGGATTCACCGCCGCCGCGCGCGTCGTCAACCTCACCCAGCCGACCATATCGGGCCAGGTCAAGGCGCTCGAGGAGACCTATGGCGTGCGTCTGTTCGAGCGGCGCGGACGCCGGGTCGAGACCACTCCTCTGGGCGAGGAACTCCTTGACCTCGCCCGGCGCATATTCGATCTCGAGGATCAGGCCCGCGACATGCTGACGGCCGCCCGCGATCTCGGGCACGGCTCGCTACGCGTCGGCGCCGACGGCCCCTACCACGTGATCCCGGCGCTGGCCGCGTTCAACCAGCGTTATCCGGGCCTCGATATATCGCTGAAGGTGGGGAATTCGGAGGAAGTGCTGCGCGATCTCCTGGATTACGCCTGCGACGTCGCGGTGCTCGCCAACCTGCAAGAGGACCCGCGTCTATTCGCCCTGCCGTTCAGGCGTGATTCGCTGATGATCTTCGTCGCCAAGGGCCATCCGCTGGCAAGGCAAACGAGCGTCGACCTCGCGGAGCTCGACGGCCAACCGATGGTCATGCGCGAAGTGGGATCGGCGACCCGGCGTATCTTCGAAGACGCCCTTCACCGATCGGGCGTCGAGGCGGGCGCGGTGATGGAGATGGACGGGCGCGAAGCGGTGCGCGAAGCGGTGGCGGCGGGGCTTGGTCTCGGCGTCGTTTCGGAGGCGGAGTACGTGGCGGACAATCGGCTCAAGGCGCTCGGCCTGAACGGCGCGAAGCTATTGATGACCGAGTACTTGGTCTGTCTCGCCGAGCGCCGCAAGCTCCGCATGGTCAGCGCCTTCTTCGAGATCGCCGGCAAGCTCGCCCGGGTCCAGCAGGGTCCAACCAAGCCTTAACGTACGCGCCAGGCTTGGCTCGTGCGGGCGATGCCGCGGGTCAGGAGCGCGTGCAGCGCCCGCACCCCCGCCGAGGTGACAACGATCATCATCCCCATGGCGGCGGCGGAGGCGACTTCCCCGGCGTCATCCATATTCAGCACCGCGACCGAGGCCAGCGTCGTGTCGGCCGAATAGATGAAGACGACCGCCGAGACCGTGGTCATGGCGTTGACGAAGAGATAGATGCTGATATCGAGGATCGCCGGCACGCACACCGGCACCGTGACCCGCCAGAAGGTCTTGTAGAACGGCACCTTGAGCGACATCGAGACGGCCTCGAACTCCGGGTCCATCTGCTTGAGCGCGGTGGTCGCGGTCAGGTGGCTCACCGTGTAGAAGTGGGTGACGGTGCAGATCACCAGGATCGCCATGGTGCCGTAAACGAATTCCAACGGGTTGGCCGGATGGTTGAAGAAGAAGATATAGGCCAGCCCCAGCACCAGCCCCGGCACCGCCAGCGGAATGATGCACATGAACTGAACGAGCGAGCGAATGACGGTGAAACCCCTGATCTTCTCCACCAGATAGGCGCCGGCGAAAATGATCACGGTGCCGATGACGGCGGTGTAGCTCGCCATGACGATGCTGTTGCGGTACGACGCCCAGCCGCCGCCGTCGCGCAGGTCGAAGTCGTAGTTGTAGAGCGTCAGCGTCAGGTTGTACGGCCATAGCTGGATGAAGGATGCGAAGGCGTCGACGGCGATGATGCCGAGAATCATGAAGCCGACGACACAGCAAAAGCCCATCATGGCCATGTCGAAGCGGGTCTTCGGCTTGGGATGATAGGGCACCGCCCGGGCCGAAATCAACGCCACCTGCTTGCGCTGTATGATGCGGTCGGCGATGAAGGCGAGCACGGCGGGAACCAGCAACACCATGCCGACCACCGCGCCCATCTGGAAGTTCTGCTGGCCGATGACCTGCTTATAGACATCGGTCGCCAGCACGTTGTACTGGCCGCCGATCACCTTGGGCACGCCGAAGTCGGTGATGACCAGGGTGAAAACCACGAAACAGGCGCTAATCACGCCGTACCTGGCGCCGGGCAAGGTCACGGTGAAGAAGGTTCTGAGCTTGGATGTGCCAAGCGATTCGGCCACCTCGTAAAGCCGCGCGTCGGCCATCGAAAGGGCGGTGATGATGATGATCAGCGCGTGGGGGAAGGTCCAGAAAACCTCGCCCATGACGATGCCGATGGGACCGTAAATGGTCTCGCCCATCAGCACGCCCTTGATCATGCCCTGGTTGCCGAACAGATAAACCAGCGAGATGGCCGGCAGCAATGAGGGCGCCAGGATCGGCACCATGGCGATGCCCTTGAAGATAGCCTTGCCCGGCATGCAGCTTCGGGTCAGCGCATAGGCGTAAATGAAGGCCAGGGTGATGGTGATGGCGGTGCTGATGATGGCGATCGTCAGGCTGTTGTAGATCGAATGGAACAACACCGGGGTGGCGAAAAATTCGGCGAAGTTGGCCAAGCCGATGAAACGCCCCCCATGGTCCTCCAGTGACTTGGAAAGCAGGGTGTAAAGCGGCAGGACGACCGCGACCGACAGCCACACGCCGAGAACGAGGAGACCCCAGCGCATGATCCAGTCATCGCGGCCGAGGATCGGGCGGGCCTTGGGGGCCACGGCGGAGAGTGTGGTGACGCCCTCGGTCATCGGCCCTCAGTCCTCGGCGAAGATGCGGATGTACTCGCCGGGCAGGGCGATCTGAATGGTCGCACCCTCATCCAGGGTCATATCACGCACCTCGTTGATGGAGAAATCGGCGATGATCTCCATATCGCCGAGGCGCGCGGCCTGCAGCGTCGCGCGGTAGAACGAGCCCAGGAACTCGAGCCCGGAAATGCGCACCTCGAAACTGTTGGCGCCGCCCGACGCGACCCCGCGGACGGCGATTTCCTCGGGCCGCAGGCACACCGTCACCGCCTGGCCTTCGGTCAGCCCGCCGACGCCATTGGCGCAGTCGAATTCCATGGCGCCAAGGCGTACCGATGCGGCGCCGGTGACGACGCCCGAAAGGAAGTTCATGGTACCGACGAAATTGCCGACGAACGGGCTCATCGGGTTGCGGTAGATCTCGATCGGCGTACCGACCTGCTCGATGGTGCCCTGGTTCATGACGACGATGCGGTCGGCCATGGTCAGCGCCTCTTCCTGGTCGTGTGTGACCATGATGGTGGTAACGCCGAGCCGGCGGTGAAGCGACTTGATCTCCTGGCGGAGAAAGACGCGGACCTTGGCGTCAAGCGCCGACAACGGCTCATCGAGGAGCAGCAAGCCGGGCGAGGTGGCCAAGGCGCGGGCCAGCGCCACGCGCTGCTGCTCGCCGCCGGAAAGCTGGGCCGGATACTTGCTTCCCTGGTCGCCGAGGCCGACGAGATCGAGGAGCTCGGCGACCCGTTCCCCGATCGCGGCCTTGCCCATGCGCTGGTTCACCAACCCGTAACCGACGTTCTTCGATACCGTAAGGTTGGGAAACAGGGCATAGGACTGGAACACGATGCCGAAGTTACGCTCCGCCGCCGGCAGATTGGAAATGTCCTTGCCGTCCTGCTCGATCCGTCCGCGCGTCTGGATGTCGAGCCCGGCGATGGCGCGCAGCAACGTCGTCTTGCCGCATCCCGAAGGGCCGAGAAAGCAAATGAACTCACCCTTATAAATATCGAGGGAAATATCCTGGAGCGCCACGAACTCACCGAATTTCTTGGTGATGTTCTCGATTTTCAGGTAGCGCGTCCGTTGGTCTCCGCTCCCCGCCGGGGTCTCCTGAGT
This sequence comes from Pseudomonadota bacterium, assembly GCA_022566265.1. Taxonomy (GTDB): domain Bacteria; phylum Pseudomonadota; class Alphaproteobacteria; order SMXQ01; family SMXQ01; genus JACZQV01. The sequence goes on from JADFJG010000045.1 coordinate 17,598, forward strand.
GACCATCCTATGTCCCGTTCATTGGCCAAAAAAACCGGCTATCCTGAAACGGACAGGATAGCCGGAGGCCGAACAATTGCAAAGTCCGCCGATGAGCGCGGATGTGTCCTTCGCTTACTTCTTCTTCGGCAAGGACTTGGCGCCGTAGCGCGTCTGCCACTTCTTGAGGATCCGCATCCGGTTCGCGGCCGCCCAGGCGAAGTCGTTCTTGATCATCTTCTTGGTGATGTCCTTGGGGAAGTTCTTGACCGGCTTCGCCACTCCCGGCATGGCCACGACCGCATACTCCTTGTTGTAGATCTTGTTGGCCTTAAGCGTCACCGACCAGTCGGCGAGGTTACGCGCCGCCGCCAGATTCTTGGTGTTGCGGACGATACCGAAAGCCTCGATGTCCCAGCCAAGCCCTTCCGTGGGCGCCACGATCTCCAGCGGCGCGCCCTTGTTCTTCGACTTGGCGCCGCGATAGGCGAAGGAAATACCAATGGGTATCTCACCCGAGGCGGCCTGCTTGCAGGGCTTGGACCCGGAATGGGTGTACCAGGCGATGTTCTTGTGGAGCCCGTCCATGAACGCCCAACCCTTTTCCTCGCCCCAAATTTGGAGCCAGCTCGAGACATCGAGGAACCCGGTGCCCGAGGAGTTGGGATTGGGCATCACCACGTGGCCCTTGTAGACCGGCTTGGTCAGGTCCTGCCACGTGCTCGGCACGGGCAGACCCTTCTTCTTCCCCTCTACCGTGTTGAAACAGACCGAAGCGATCCAGGCCCGCTGCCCCACCCAAAGCGGCGGGTTGTTCTGGGAATCCACATAGGCCGGATCCAGCTTTTCGACGCCCTTGGGCGCGTAACCCTGGAAGTAGCCTTCATTGGCCAGCATCACCAGGCTGGTCGCCGCCAGGCCCCAGACGATGTCCGCCTTCGGGTTATTCTTTTCGGCCAGCAGCTTGGCGGTGACGATGCCGGTGGAATCGCGCACCCACTTGATATTGACGTCCGGGTAGTCCTTCTCGAACTCCCGCTTGAACATGGCGAGCTCGTCGGCCTCGATCGCCGTGTAGACCAGCAACTGGGTCTTGGCAAGGGCGGCGCCCCCACCAAGTCCCAGGGCAAATAGCCCGACGGCCGCCGCGGCGACGAACAGCGCCGATTTTTGGCAGTACTCTCTTACTCGCATCACAATCCTCCCGTCTCCCTGTTGAACTCATGACAATGCTGTTGCTAACGGGGATGCGCGGCCAATCCGCCACTCTATCAGGAGCTGGGCGTCCCGATCCGCCGCCTCACATCCCGGATCGAAGTACTTTCCCGCACCGCCACCGCTTCGTCAACACCGAATAAAGCGGTCAAAATGCGGGTTCCAAACCGAATTCCTAGGGCTTCCGTCCGGCCCGGCCGGTGGCGCGCCTGGCTGTTTTCGCCGCCTCATCGGCCATCGCCGGCGACATTTCCACCGCCAGGTCGAGAAAAGCCTGGACCATCCTCAGGTTTCGCCGCTCCTTCAGACAGATTGCGTATTCCCAGCAACCGAGATCCCCGTCGGCGACGGCGAGAGAACACAGCCGGTCGTCATGGCCCAACTCGGCCTCGAACACGACGCCAATCCCCAGCCCGGCGGCAACCGCCTCGCGGACCGCCTCGCGCGAGCCCAGTTCCATCACTACGCGCGGGGTGATACCGGTGCCGTCCAGCGCACTTTCGAGGACCCGGCGCGTGATCGAAGGAGCCTCGCGCAATATCATCGGCTGCTTGTCGAGATCGCCGAGATTGATGCTTTTACGTCCCGCCCACTCATGGTCGCGATGGACGAAGACGACCGCGGTCTGGTAGCTGTAGGGAATGGCGTAATGCGCCGGGTCGAGACCGACGGCGGTCAGCATCGCCACGTCGGTGCGGTAATCCGACAGCTGCTCCAGCACGGTCTCGGTATTGCCCATGTCCGCCGTCACGCGGACGCCGGGATATCGCGCGGTGAAGGCCGCCAGCAGATCCATGACGAAATAGGGACCATCGGCGCCGACCTTGAGGTGACCGTCGGTCAGCGCCGCTTCCGCCGCCACGATGTCTTCGGCTTCGTTGATCAGGCCGAAAATTCGGCTGGTGACGCCATGCAGCTTGTGGCCGAGATCGGTGAGGGTCACCTCCTGGCTGTTACGATGAAACAGGCTGACGCCATAGGCCTCCTCAAGCGCCCGCACCTGAATGGTAATGGCGGGCTGGCTCAACCCAAGGAGTTTGCCCGCCTTGGTGAAACCGCCGGCCGTCGCGACGGCATGAAACGACTTAAGCTGCGTGAAGTTCATCGCCGCCCTCCCTGGCAGTTAGCGATGGGATACGGATAAGCCAATCGCCTGGCGGATCGTCCCCCTCTCCGTTGCGGATTTCTCACCACCGAGAATCCGATAACCCTCAGTCTATTTAATTTTCTTATCTCAATCCAGGAAAATCTAGGCAAATTTATGGCATCGATTTTTTTTGGACGTCCCTCTGGCAGGGGAAATGTTGTTGCCGCCGCGCCATGTGTTCACGGGTCGGCCGCGCCGGTGGCCAGCCTTACGCATTACGGTCAGGGCAGCTGGGAAAGTGCGCGCCCTGTTTCAATCCTCCCTGTTTCAATCCTCAAGGAGATCGTAGCCGGTAGCCGGGCTGTTGCAAAAAAATTTAATCAGGCCGAAAAATTTCACAATTTGACATGGACGAGCGCTGTAGCATTATTAGGAATTATTGGGCTCGTGATGTAGTGGGCCAATTCTCGTGCAGGGGATCAACCCTGTCAGCCTAAGAACCGGCGGTAATGGTTTTGGGCCCAGGGCTGCCCGAAAAAACTGAACAGGGAGGAAACCATGAAACGCTACAGTATTTTGACCGTCATGTTTTCGTTGTTGCTGGCAAGCGGCCAGGCAGCCATGGCCCAGAGCGGCAAGGTGGTGTTTTACAACAACACCAGCACCAAGCTGGCCGAGGCGTTGGCCAAGGGGTTCAACAAAAAGTATCCCAACATCAAGGTCATAACGATCACCGCCGGAACCGGCGAACAACTCACGCGAATCAAAGCGGAAAAAGCCAAGCCGCGCGGCGATGTCTCGCAGCTTACGATGGAGGCCTATGCATCGGCCCCCGAGCTGTTCGAGCCCTATAAGTCGAAGGAGCATGACGCCTTCCCGGCCAACGCGATTGGGCCTAACAACCTGTATTACGGCTTCCAGACATCGCTGCAGCTCTTCATCATCAATACCAAAATGATGAGCCTGAAAGACGCGCCGCAAACCTGGACAGATCTTGGTGATCCCAAATTCAAGGGCAAGATCGTGATGGCCAATCCGGCCTTGTCCGGCAACGCTTATGCGCAACTTGCCGAGATGATTCAGCTCTATGGCTGGGGTCTGGTCAAAAAGGTGATCGACAATTCGGTCTTCGTTCCCAAGTCGAAGCTGGTGTACCTCTATGTCGGCAAGGGTGAGTACCCGATCGGCCTCACCGAAGAGAGCAAGGTCTATAACATGCAGGCCAAGGGGTTTCCGGTCGGGGCGGTCTATCCGAGCGATGGCACCGGAATGCGCATCGAAGGTGTCGCCCTTATCAAGGGGGGGCCCAATCCGGCTAACGCCAGACTGTTCGCCGATTACATGAACTCTAAAGAGGGTCAGCAGACCAATGTGAAGGTGAGGAAGCGGCGCGTGCCCCGCGCCGACGTGGAACTCTTCAAGGGCACGCCGCCCCTGTCGTCGATCAAGCTGTTCGATTACGATGCCAAGGCGGCGGGAAAGAATCGCAACGCGTACCTCAAAAAGTTCGACGAGCTCCTCGCCAATAAGAAATAGTCGTAACCTCAGCCAATCATCGGCGTCCGTGCCGGACGGTCAAAACCTGTCCGGCACGGGCCCGGCTGTCTCCGATCGGGCCGCGCTCCTCGGCGGCGAAGCGGTGCGCTTGGGAGAGACGGAAGCATGGCGGCACACGTTCTTACGGTGAAGGAGCTGAGGAAGGTCTTCGACACCGACCAGGGCCAGGTCCTGGCCGTCGACGGCATCAGCTTCGAGCTTTCGGGCGATGAGTTTTTTACCATGCTGGGGCCGTCGGGCTGCGGCAAGACGACGACGCTGAGGATGGTGGCGGGGCTCGAGACCATGACCGCCGGCAGCATCTTCTTCGACGGCGAGGATTTTTCCGGCTTCTCGTCCTTCCAGCGCAACATCGGCATGGTGTTCCAGTCCTACGCCCTGTTTCCCCACATGACGGTGTTCGAGAACATCGCCTACGGGCTGCGCGTGCGCGGCATGGCGGCGGCCGAGGTCGGCGGCAAGGTCGGGCGCATCCTCGGCTTGCTGGGGCTCGGCGATCTGGCCAAGCGCTATCCGGCGGACCTTTCCGGCGGCCAGCAGCAGCGCGTCTCCATCGGCCGCGCCCTGGTGTACGACCCGGGGATGCTTCTGCTCGACGAGCCGCTGGCCAATCTCGACGCCAAGCTGCGGGTCGAGATGCGCGAGGAGATCCGCCGCATCCAGAAGGAACTCGGCATCATGACGATCTACGTCACCCACGACCAGGAGGAGGCGATGTCGATCTCCGATCGGGTGGCGGTGTTCAACCTCGGGCGGATGATGCAGGCGGGTCCGCCGCACGAGGTCTATTCCAACCCGACCTCGCTGTTCGTCGCCGACTTCATCGGCAAGGCCAACTTCTTCCCGGCGCGGATCACCAGAAGCGACAATTCCGGCGCCAAGGTGGCGCTGACGAGCGGCGCGGAGCTGGCGCTGGAGCGGCTCAACGCCCTCGAGCCGGATGAGGAGGCGGAGATCGCCGATGGTTTCGACGCCACGGTCATGGTGCGCCCGGAGCACCTCGTGATCGGCCGGGCGGGCGGCGACGGCCTCTCCTGCCGGGTGCGCCGCATCCAGTTCCTCGGCAACATCATCCGCTATCACGCCGAGTGCGCCGACGCCTCGGGCGAAGTCATCGTCGATACGACCAGGCTCGTCGGGGGCCTCGAGGAAGGAAGCGAGGCCGCCATCGCCATGGCGCCGGCGGACTCGATCCTCTACCACAAGGGGCGCGCTTGATGACCACCGCCGCGCCCGCCGGGCCGGCGGTCGCCCGGCTCAGGCGGAGGATCGATTGGCTGCCCTATGCCATCGGCGCCCTGACCATCTTCGTCCTCGTCGCCTTCCTGCTCTACCCCATCGTCAAGACCGTCATGTTCAGCTTCGTCAAAAGCGGCGACGAGCTGGCGTTCGCCAATCTGACCCTGGTCAATTTTCGACGTTTCGTGGAGGCGTCCACTTACCAAAACGCGCTTTGGCACTCCATCGAGGTCGGCGTGCTGACCACCATCGTGTCGACCATGCTGGCGCTGCCCGCGGCCTACGCCATGGCGCGCGTTCCCATTCGTTTCCGCAATTTCGTCCTCGCCCTCTTCATCATTCCGATCATCGCGCCGCCTTTCATCGGCGCCTATTCATGGATCATCCTGCTTGGCAGAACCGGCATCATCACCCATTACCTCGACAGCTGGTTCGGCATCCAATTGCCGTCGGTTTACGGGTTGTTCGGCATCGTGCTGGCGCTGTCGCTCCATTACTTCCCCTATATCTTCCTGTTCGTCCAGGGCGCGCTCGCCGCCTCCGACCCCTATATAGAGGAAAGCGCCGATGTCATGGGGGCGTCGCGCTTGCGGATTCTCCGGACCATCACCTTCCCGCTGGTGCTGCCGACGATTTTCGCCGGCGCCCTGATCGTCCTGGTCAAGACGCTGGGGAATTTCGGCGTGCCGGCGATCCTGGGTGGCGGGTACTACGTGCTGCCGACCCTGATCTATTACCAGATAAACGGTTATTTCAATCTCAACGGCGCCTCCGCCATCGCCCTGGTGAACGTGCTGATCACCCTGATCGCGATCCTGTTGCTGGCCCGCGTCAACCGCAAGCGCCGCTTCGTCACTGTCACCAGCACGGCGAGGCGGTCCAAGCAACACACCGGCCTCGGCGCCAGGATCGCGGCCAACGTTTATATTTGGACTCTCTTGTTGGCCGCGCTTTTACCCCAGATCATCATTGTCCTTTCTTCCTTTGCCAAGCAGTGGGCGGCGAGCCTGTTCCCCACGGCCTACGGCTTCGATAACTATGTGCGCCTGCAGGAAACACTTGGCGAGCCCATTTTCAACAGCCTCGTGCTAGGCGGCTCGGCGACGTTGATGTGCGTGGTGTTCGGCACACTTGCCGCCTATGCGGCGGTGCGAAAGCGTTTCAAGGGCAAGTGGGCGCTGGATATGACGATCATGCTGCCCTTTGTGTTGCCGGGGATCGTCACCGGCGTCGCCTATCTGACGACGTTCAACTCCGGCCTCATCGTGCTCACGGGCACCGGAACAATCATCATCCTCGCTTACTTCATCCGCAGGATCGCTTATATCTTCCGCTCGGTGACGGCCTCGGTCACCCAGGTCGACGAAAAGATCGAGGAGGCCTCGACGATCTGTGGCGCCACCTGGGGCCGGACCATGCGCAAGGTGACGGTGCCGCTGATCGCGCCCGGCATCATGGCCGGTGGAATCCTGGTGTTCTCGACCCTGATCACCGAGATCAGCGTCACCATCATCATCTATTCGGTCGAGTGGAAGACACTCTCCATCGCCATCTTCGAGCAGCTCACGAACGAGGATATTCTGGGCGCCGCGACCATCGGGACCGTCGCCATCGCCCTGACCCTGATTCTCGTCTTCACGGCAAGCAAGCTGATCGGCAGGAACATGGCCGATATGTTCCGTTAGGAGCCTATCCGAGCTCGGCCGTCCGCCGGCACGGTTTGCCGGCACCTCAAGGGGACGTTATGGGAACAAAGATGTTGGATATCGCGGAGTTGGCGCTCAAGAAATTCGCCGGAGTCAAGGCGGGTGAAAGCATCCTCATCCTGGCCGAAACGGAAACCTCCGAGGGTATGAAAAGGGCTTTCCTCACCGCCGCCCGCGCTGCCGCCGGTGATGACGTCTCGTTGGCGATCTACGACAAGCGCGCCGCCTACACCCATCCTCCCAAGCCCCTGCCGAGCGCGGTAAAGGCGGCCGATGTCGTGGTCACTCTGGACATCTATCTGTCACACACCGAGTTGGAGAAGGAAGCGAGGGCGGGGGGAACGAGATTCCTCAACCTGCATCCGGCCTCCTACGGCGCCCTGGTTCGCGCTTTCATCGGGGTCGATTACGACGCCATGAGGAAAAGGGGCGAGAAGCTGGCGGGCGTGCTCGGGTCGGCTAGGCAATGCCGCATCACTTCTCCGATCGGCACCGACCTCGAGTTGCGCTTCGACTCCGCTAATGAGGTGTATCTCGGTCACGGCATGGCCCGCGGGAAAGGCGACTATGAGACGATTCCCAACGGCAAGGTCAAGGTCCCTACCATCGTCGATTCTATCAATGGGGTCTTGGTGGTGAATGGCGTCATCATTCCCCCGGTCAATGAACTCAAGGAGACGGTAAAGCTCACTTTCAAAAAGGGCTGGGTCGTCGCCATCGAGGGCGGCCCGGAGGCCGAGGAATACTCCCGGTTCCTCGCCTCTTTCGAGGACCGGAGCATGTATTGTTTCGACCACTTGACGTTGGGATTCAACCCCAAGGCCTCCTTGGCGCAGCCGTCCCCGCCCGCTTTTTCCAGCGAAGCGGAAAAGGTGATGGGTTGCGTCAACATAGGTCTGGGAAGGGCGGGCTTGAAGGGAAAGCAACACACCGACGTGGTCGCGGTTGGAACGACCGTGGAAGTGGATGGTAAAGTACTCATAGAAAATGGCAAGTACACGATATTTTGATGGAACCAGAACGCCCGTAATCAAGCGTGAATGGTCGGTCGAAACGTCCGGGCCGGGCACAGGGCCATCCTGGCTACGCGGAGTGGATTTTGCTAAGTTAAGGAGTCCGGTGGAGCACAAGAAATAATGATGGGTCCATTAGTAATATTGACAATCAATATTAGTTGAGAAAGGAAACCTGTTTTGGGCAAGAAACGCAAAATACTGATCGTCATGATGGACGGGTTCGATCCGAGTTATCTGCAGGCCAGCGACATGCCTAACACCAAGGGCATGATCGCCGGAGGATTCTATAAAACCGTCAAGGCCATGATGCCGACCGTGACCAACGTCAACAACACCGGCATCTGCACGGGAACCGCTGCGAAGGTCCATGGCATCACCGCCAACTCCTATTTCGATCTCGCCACCAAGCAGGAGCAATACATGGACAAGGCCAGCATGCTCCTGGCGCCGACCATCTTCGAGCGCGGCAAGTCGGTCGGCATGAGGTCCGCGCTGCTGACGGCCAAGGCCAAGACCCAGACCCTGCTCAGGGCCGGGGCCGACATCCTTCTCGCCGCCGAGAAGCCCCAGGACGCCGAAGGCAGCGACATCGACTGGGTCGCGAGGCTCGGGCCGCCGCCGGACATTTATTCGGCGGAAATCAATCATTGGTTGTTCAAGGCGGTGCAGATCGTGCTCAACGAGACGGATACGGACATCACCTATTACCACACCACCGATTATCCCATGCACATGGAGCCCGCCACCGGTGAGATGTCGCAGTTCCATCTCAGCGAGTTCGACGGCCTTTTGGGCCAGAGCCTGAACGACCATCCCGATCTCGAGGTCTACATGACGGCCGATCACGGCATGAACTTCAAATCGCGCTGCCACGATTTGAACAAGATCATGCCGGAGAAAGGCTGCGATATCTTCTTCGCCATGTCGGCGGAGCGCGACCCCTACATCAAGCACCACCGCACCTTCGGCGGCACGGCCTATGTATTCCTGAATGACGCCGGTGACTTCAACCGGGCGGCGGATATCATTCGCCGCCTCGATGGCGTCGATGGCGTCTACGACCGCTACGCGGCCGCGGGCACCTTCGACCTGCGCCCCGACCGCATCGGTGATATGGTGGTGACCGGCGACATCGACACCGTCTTCGGTCCGCTTGAGAACGCCGGCACGGAGGAACTGGCCGAAGGGTTCCGCACCCATGGCAGCACCCACGAATCGACCGTGCCCTTGATCATCCATAACCGCGAAGTCAATTTCGATGAATGGCACGATTACGCGTACAACTATAACGTAACGAAGCCCATCGGCTTTTAAGGGGAGGACGATGGGTTCGTCTTCGCCCTTTCCCGGCCGTGGGAGCGGTGCCAACCTTACGCGTTGCGATCCGGATGAATCGAGTCAATGAAGTTCGTTAGCGATATCAGGAGGCATCGACAGTGGCGAAACCGGCCGTAAGGAACGTTCTGTTCATCACCGCCGACCAGTGGCGCAGCGACACCCTGGGCGCCGTCGGTCACGCTTGCGTCAAGACCCCGAACCTCGACCGTCTCGCCGCCGATGGCGTTTTGTTTCGCCAGCACTATACCCAGGGGTCGCCGTGCAGCCCGGCGCGCACCTCATTGCTGACCGGGCTTTACATGT
>JADFJG010000046.1 GCA_022566265.1 Pseudomonadota bacterium
GGCCTCCCCCTCACCCCTCACCCTCGCCGGCCTGCCGGCGGCGTTTGCGGCCCTGATAGTCGGGCGCGTCCTGATCGCCCGGCCCGTGATAGTCGATGATCTCGATGGCGTTGCCGTCGGGGTCCTGGATGTAGGCATGGCGGCCGGAAAAGGTCCGGTGCCCCTTGTCCTCGTAGAGCAGGATTTCGACGCCTTGGCTTTTCAAGAATTCAAGGGCGCTATCGAAGGCGTCGCCGGCGACGATGAAGGCGTGGTGGAACTGGGTGCCGCCGGGCGGGTTGGGCGGCACGTGGTCCTTCATCTCGGTGATGACGAAATAATCCTCGCCCGCCCGCATGAAGGCGGTGTTGTCGTTCTGGCGCAAATACGTACAGCCGAGGATATCGCGGTAGAACGCCTTGGCGCGTTCCAGATCCTTGACCGAAATGGCGAAATGCAACACGCCCTTGGGCTCGATCATGGTCCCACTCCGCTTAAGCCCCAAAGTGCTCCGGCACCAGGCCGGCGATGGCGGCGCCCATCTCCTGCGTCGAGGCATTGCCGCCGAGATCGGGCGTCAGCGTCGCGCCATCGGCGATGGCCTCGTCCACCGCCCCTTCGATCGCCTTGGCGGCGGCGACCAGCGCCGTATCGGAGCGGGTCTCGCCGAGCCAGGCGAGCAACATCTTCATCGACATGATCTCGGCAAAGGGATTGGCGATGCCCTTGCCGGCGATGTCGGGCGCCGAGCCGTGGGCCGCCTGGGCCATGGCGTGAGCCGGCCCCATCTGCAAGGCCGGCGCCAGGCCCATGCCGCCGACCAGCCCGCCGGCGACGTCGGACATGATGTCGCCGAACATGTTGGTGATGGCGATGACGTCGAATTGGCGCGGGTTCATCACCATCTTGAGCCCGAAGGTGTCGACCAGGACCTCATCGTAGGCGACGTCCGGGTATTCCCTGGCCACCCCCTGGCAGACCTCGGCGAACAGGCCGCAGCTCATCTTGAAGACGGTATCCTTGTGCACGGCGGTGACGTGCCTCTTGCGCCTCCTGGCGTTCTCGAACGCCACCCGGGCGAGGCGATCGCAAGCCTTGCGGGTGATGACGCGCACCGATATCGCCATGTCCCTGTCGGGCATGAACTCGCCCGAGCCGGCGAACATGTTGCGGTCGGGCTGGAAGCCCTCGTTGTTCTCCCGCACGATCAGCATGTCGACGCCCGGAAAGGGCGTCGGGATGGTGGCGTAGGAGCGCGCCGGGCGCAGATTGGCGAAGAGATCGAAGTGCTTGCGGATCACCGGATGGGGGTTGAGCGAATTCGGCTCCTTCGGGTAGGCCTGATGGCCGATGGGGCCGAGTATCCAGCCGTCGAGTTCCGACAGCCTCTCGAGCGTGCCGTCGGGCATGGTGTTGCCGAGGGTCTCGTAAGCCTGCCAGCCGATGGGCAGGTCGATCCATTCGACCTCGACGCCGGCGGCCTTAAGCGCCGCCTTCGATACCCTGACCGCCTCGGGCACGACCTCGGGGCCGATGTCATCGCCCAACAAAACGCCCAGTCTATAAGCCATCTATGTCTCCTCCCGGCCCGAGAAGAAGCGGTAGAGCTCGTCATAGGTCTCTTCCGGGCACTGTTCGGCCGGATAGTGGCCCGACGGCAAGGCCTTGCCGCGAAGATCGTCGGCCCAGCCACTCCACGCCTCCATCGGCTTGAAGTGGCGCTGGACATGGCTCGACTCCCCCCACAGCGCCTGCACCGGACAGGCGATCTTCCTGGTGCCGAAATCGGCGGAATCCAGGGGGAAGTCGATGGCGAGGGTGGCGCGGTAATCCTCGCACACCCCGTGGATCTGCTCCGGCGTGCAGCAGCGGATGTACTCCGCCATGGCCTCTTCGGTGAAGGGGCTCAGGCCCACCCCCTTCTTGTCGAGCTTCTTGCGCATGTAATATTCGAGATCGGCGCAGATCAGCCTTTCGGGATAGTCATAGGGCTGGGCGAGGAAGAACCAGTGATAGGATTCCCGGACCCAGCCGAGCGGCAGTTCGGTCAGCGCCGTGTGGGTCGGCACGATATCGATGAGCGACAGCTTGACGACCTTGTCGGGATGATCCAGCGCCAGGCGGTGGCTGACCCGGGCGCCGCGGTCATGACCGGCGAGGAAGAAGGAATCGAAGCCGAGGGAGGCCATGACCTCGACCTGGTCATCGGCCATGGCGCGGAAGGAATAGGCGGCATGGTCGGCGCCGCCGTCGGGCTTGGAGCTGTCGCCGTAACCCCTGAGATCGGCCGCCACCACGGTGAAGTCGCGGGCAAGCTCGGGCGCGATCTTGTGCCACATGACGTAGTTGAAGGGATTGCCGTGAAGCAGCAGGAGCGGCGGCCCGGAGCCGCCATGGACCAGGTTGATGGTCGCCCCCTTGGTCTCGATTTGGGTCTTGGTGAAGCCTTCGAACATAAATCCTCCCTGCGATCGGCCGTCTATTTTTGGTCAAGGCACCGGGCGCGGCGGCCTCGCCTGGCTGCATTCTATTGTAAACGGCCAATCGCCGGGAGTCCCATCGCCGGCGGCCGGCCCCCAGGGTCGGATCGGGCGCGTCACCGGCAAGGGTAGGCGTTCGACAGGGCTTCGCCGACGAGTCCGTGGGCAATGAGATGCCTTTTTTCCGGGTGATCTTCGAGCCATTTCACCACGATCTCGCGGAGCCGACGGGCGGTCACCGACAGGGGGAGGCAGGCCCGATGGCCGTAGATCGTGGTCCGCTCGCCATGGACGCCGGCGACGCCGTGGATGAAGCCCACGCAATAGCCGCCGACGGGTTCATTGGGCAGGCCGCCGGGCGTCGGCCGGCACCAGCCATAGAGCGCGTTGCCGTCGACATCGACCCGGGAGTCGGCGAATAGCGGAGACGCTCCGGACAAGGCCAGAATGACAAGGAAAAAGCAGATGCGGGGCATTTTCACATTACCTCATGCTAACCATGGCGGATCTGAAGGTTTGAAGGGGTCAAGTCTTGACAATTATCATTTTAAGCCGGCTCTCTTCCGCGCTCTCTGCTAAAATGATAATTGTCAAGACTTGACCCCTTCACGTCACCGCCCGGCCTCAATCCTTCTCGTAATCCTCGGGCAGGGAGTGGGCGACGCCCTTGTGGCAGTCGATGCAGGTCTTGCCCTCGCGCATCGCTTCGGGATGCTTCTCGCGCGGGCGTCGTTGTTGTTTCTTGAAGTCCATCGCCTCGAAGGAATGACAGTTGCGGCACTCCTGGGAGTCATTCGCCTCCATGGACCTCCACACTCTTTCCGCCATCTCCAGGCGTTGGGCCTCGAACTTCTCGGGCGTGTCGATCGAACCGATGATCTTGTGGAAGAGCTCGTTGGTGGCCCTGATCTTGCGGATCAGCTTGGGCGTCCATTCCTTGGGCACGTGGCAGTCGGAGCAGATCACCCTGACGCCGGTGCGATTGGTGTAGTGGATGGTCTTGGTGTACTCCCGATAGACGTTGTCCCGCATCTCGTGGCAAGAGATACAGAAGGAGAGCGTATTGGTGTACTCCATGAAGGTGTTGAAGCCGCCCCAGAAGACGATCCCGGCGACGCCGCCGACGATGAAGATCCCGCCCCAGCCGTATCTGGCGCTCGGCCGCCAGAACCATTTCCACAAATCGGCGATCACCTCAGCACTCCCCATCCGATCCCATGCCGACGGCCCCGACGCCATTGCCGGGGCCGCGTGCGAGGCCGGCGCGGTCAGCCATCCCCAGTGCCCCTTGAGCCGGGTGCCGGGGCGGCGATTACCTTTTCTTCGGCAATGTCGTCATGTGGGACATGATGTCGACGACGATCTGGCGATCCAGCGCGCGCAACGCCGGCATCTGCTCTCCAGGCTGGCCGTTGAGGATCTTGTGCATGACCTCCCAGGGATTGCCCATCTGGGCGCCCATGGGCTTCATCTCCTTGGGCTTGAAGCCGTCCTTGCCATGGCAGCCGGCGCAGATGGTGTTGAAGTAGGCCGAGCCCTTGGCCGCGTCGCCCTTCGGCTTCTTGGTCTTGCGGTCGATGTACTTGTCCAGATCGAGCTGCCCCTTGGAGACGAAGTTGGCGAGATCGCGGAAATCGCCGGCATCCATCTTGTCGCCGAACCGGTGGGTCTTGTCCTTCAAGATGGCGACGATCTTGGCCGGATCGGCGCCGGCGGAAGCGCGGATACCCTCGATGCCGCTGTAATGCTTGCCCTTGGCATAGGCCCCGTCCTTACCCCTGTAGTCCCAGCCATGGCATTCCTTGCAGCGGTTACTGTCGGCCTTCTTGGCGTACTTCTTGTCGGCCGGATAGGACGGGTGGGGTTTCGGTTTCTTGGCCTTGATGACCTTGTACCATTTGTCATAAAGCTTGCCGCCGCGCGCGATGGATGACTGGATTTCCTCGCCCGCCGCCGGCGGCGGCGCACTCACCGTCCCCGCCGCGAATACCAGCGCGCCGGCCAGCAGGACCATGGCCGTCTTGGCGAGGGAATTTTTCACGATTTCTGTCGATTTCATATCAACCCCCATGAGTTTACGAATCGACGTGAAGGCCTCCGGGTAAAGCCGGTTCGGAATGGACCTAAGGTGTCCGGTGGCGTGATGATCCGGCTTTTGCAAATGGCTCTTCCATGGCCATGATATTAACATAGATTGGTTCTTTGTGTCGCGCCAAGTATGGCGCCGGGCAAGTTTTCATTTCCATTCCGATGGTCGGAGATTGCCCCATTGCGGCCGCGGCGTCCTTGATCTGGATCAAACGGCCCTGCTTTTACCTACACCTCAACGCCTGACCATCTTGACGGCGCCAGGCGGAATTCCCACATATGATGTGGGTTAGCACTCGATGTGAATGAGTGCTAAGAGCGGCCCGACCATTGCGGTGGGCCAACAATCTGCATGTTGCTTCAAAAGGAGGATATGTAGCCATGACTACACTCGATTTCTCTCCATTGTTCCGTTCCACGGTCGGCTTCGATCGTCTGTTCCTGTACTTCGAGGATGCCTTGAGGCGGGATACCGCCGACGTCGGCTACCCGCCCTACAACATCGAAAAAACCGGCGAGGACAGCTACCGCGTCACCATGGCGGTCGCCGGTTTGGGCAAGGAAGACCTCAACGTCGAAGCCCGCGCCAACACCCTCGTCGTCAGCGCCAAGAGGCGCGAGGAGGTGGCGGATACCGCCTATCTCCATCGCGGCATCGCCGGGCGCGGCTTCACCCGTCAGTTCCGCCTTGCCGACCATGTCAAGGTCGCCGGCGCCGATCTCGAAAACGGCCTCTTGCACATCGATCTCGTCCGCGAGTTGCCGGAAGAGATGAAACCACGCCGGATCGAAATTTCGACCTCGGCGCGCAAGAAGCTGTTCCACGACGATAAGAACAAAGCCGCCTAAGGCATGGAACCGGCCTAAGACTTAGAACCGGCCTAAGACTTAGAACCGGCCTAAGACTTAGAACCGGCCTAAGACTTAGAACCGGAAAGCGTCGGGCCCCGCCCCGGCGCTTTCCCCCCCTTCCCGCCGGCGCGGCCGGAGCAGCCGCCGCTTCGCCCGCCTCCCGAAGTTGTACGGAGGGCAGGGCGTGGCGAAGGCCCGCCGGCGCCCTCGGCGGTTCGCTTGAGAAAACCCCCGGGCCGGCCTATGATCGCAGCGTAGCGCCTGGCGCCGCCGGCAGGTGGCGGGCGCGGATGAAAGCCACTGAAAGCCGCCCGGCGGCGTTTACCGCCGCGCGCGGGATTCACGGCATGGTCGATCTAAGACCTCTTGTCGTTCTCCTGACCGTCCTCGCTTCGGGCGCAGTCATCGGCGCCGAGGCCGAGAGACCTGTCGTCCTGCTCGAAATCAAGGGCGCCATCGGTCCCGCCACCGCCGACTATATCGAGCGCGGCCTCGCCAAGGCGCGGGAGCGCAACGCCTCCGTCGTCCTCCTGCGCATGGACACGCCCGGCGGGCTTTCCACCTCGATGCGGGAGATCATCAAGAGCATCCTCGCCTCTCCCATCCCCGTCGTCACTTACGTCGGGCCGAGCGGCGCCCGCGCCGCCAGCGCCGGGACCTACATCCTCTATGCCAGCCACGTCGCCGCCATGGCGCCGGGGACCAACCTCGGCGCCGCGACGCCGGTGCAGATCGGCGGCGGATCGCCCCTGCCCATGCCCGGAGGCGACAAGAAAAAGCCGGAAAAAGAGAAGGGCAAGGACGAGGACGGCGATAAGGAGAAAAAGGCCAAGGACGGGGACGCCAAAAAGTCTCCGGCGGCGGAGGGTGGCGACCATCCCACCATCGCCGACAAGGCGCTGAACGACGCCGTCGCCTATATCCGCGGCCTCGCCCAGATGCGCGGGCGCAACGTCGAATGGGCCGAGAAGGCGGTCAGCGAGGCGGCCAGCCTTCCCGCCGAAGAGGCGTTGAAGAAGGGGGTGATCGATGTCGTGGCGCGGGACATCGCCGAGCTTCTCGAGGTGATCGACGGGCGCAAGGTCACCGTGCTCAAGGAAGAACGGCGTCTCGCCACCAAGGGGGCGAAAGTGGTCGCCATCGAGCCCGACTGGCGCAACGAACTGCTGGCCGTCATCACCAATCCCAATCTGGCCTATATCCTGCTCATGATCGGTTTCTACGGCCTGATCCTCGAGTTCTGGAATCCAGGCGCCGTGGTGCCGGGCGTCGTCGGCGCCATCTCCCTGCTGCTCGCTCTATATGCGCTCAACCTCCTGCCGATCAATTACGCCGGTCTTGGCCTCATCCTGCTCGGCGTCGCCTTGATGACCGCCGAGGCGTTCCTGCCGTCCTTCGGCATCCTTGGCATCGGCGGCGTTATTGCCTTCGTCATCGGGTCTGTGTTTCTTATCGACACTGAAGTCCCGGACTACAGCATTTCCTGGCCCCTCATCGCCGTCGCGGCGGCGACCAGCGGCGCCTTCTTCATGTTCGTGGTCGCCATGGCGTTGAAGGCGCGAAAGCGCCCGGTGGTCAGCGGCCGGGAAGAACTTCTCGGCAGTACCGGCCGGGTGATCGACTGGACGGACCGCAAGGGCACCATCCGGGTGCATGGCGAGGCCTGGCAGGCAAGCGCGGCGGCGGGTTTCGAGCCGGGCGCGCGGGTTCACATCGCCGGTATCGAAGGGTTGACCCTGTTGGTGGAACCGGCGGGACAAGAAAGGGAGGACTGATATGTCGATCGAACTTTACGCCTATCTCGGCGGCGCCGTCATCGTCTTCGCACTCGTTATCTATACCCTGCGCGTCTTGCGCGAATATGAGCGCGGCGTCATCTTCCTGCTCGGCCGCTTCTGGAAGGTCAAGGGGCCTGGCCTCATCATCGTCGTGCCCATCATCCAGCAGATGGTGCGGGTGGATCTGCGCACCGTGGTGCTGGACGTGCCGACCCAGGACGTGATTTCGCGGGACAATGTCTCGGTCAAGGTCAACGCCGTCGTCTACTACCGGGTCATCGATGCCCAGAGGGCCATCATCCAGGTCGAGGATTTCCGCAACGCCACCAGCCAGCTCGCGCAGACGACCTTGCGCTCGGTGCTGGGCCAGCACGAACTCGACGAGATGCTGGCCGAACGCGACAAGCTGAATGTGGACCTTCAGCGCTTGCTGGATGAGCAGACCGACGCCTGGGGCATCAAGGTGCTCAACGTCGAGATCAAGCACGTGGATTTAAACGAGAGCATGATCCGCGCCATCGCCAAGCAGGCGGAGGCGGAGCGCATGCGCCGCGCCAAGATCATCAATGCCACGGGCGAGCTTCAGGCCGCCGAGAAGCTGCTGGACGCCGCCAATATCATGTCGGCGAACCCACAGGCCATGCAGCTGCGCTATCTCAATGCGCTCCACGACATCGCCGGGGAGAGGACCTCGACCATCGTCTTTCCTCTGCCTATCGACCTCATCGGCGCCCTCCTGCCATCGCCGGGCGAGCGCCAGGGCGGGGAGGATTGAACCCGGTAACGATGCCGGAGCGAACATAGGAACTTGGGCGCCGCGATAGGCCGCCCGCGCGATAGGATTTGCATTCGTCGGTTGCGTCATTTCATTGAGGGGGTAGTCACTCGTATCAAGGGATAAACGGAGGGGATCATGGATGTAGCGTCGATACTGAGAGCCAAGGGGTCGGCCGTCGCGACGGCGCCACCGGAGGCGACGATCACCGACATCGCGGCGAAACTTAAGCAGGAAAAAATCGGCGCGCTGGTCGTCAGCGACGACGGCGTCAAGGTGCTCGGCATCATTTCCGAGCGGGATATCGTAAGGGGTCTCGCCGATCACGGTCTCGATCTGCTGGAAAGGCGGGCCGATGAGCTGATGACGGCCGAGGTGTTGACCTGCACGCCGAACGATACCACGGGGGATTTGATGGCGGTCATGACCAAGCAACGAATCCGCCATATCCCGGTCACCGAGGACGGCAAGCTTTGTGGCATCATCAGCATCGGCGACGTGGTGAAGGACCGCTTGGATGAGATCGAGCGCGAGGCCAACGCGCTTCGCGATTACGTCGCCAAGGCCTGAGCCACCGCCGGCCCCGCCCGGCGGCTTTCGGGCGTGGTCATCGGCTTGGCGGCCTGGCGTTAGCTCCGGGTATTACGCCGGGCGGGAATTTGTGCTAGCGTCGGACCAATCACGGCTCGCGCAACACCAACAATAAGGTCCGCCAGGGACGTTGATCGGGGAGATGTCAGGGTTGGGCGCACCGAAAGCGGCTATGGCCGCCTGTGCAGTGCTTTTGTTGATAGCCAGTGCGGCCGCTGGCGGCGCCTCATCGGCGGCGTTGGCGCAAGCGCCCTCCGGACAGACACCGCGCGGGGACCCATCGCCATCCGCCGCCAAAACGCCAAAGGTCCTGGACGTCCTGCCGACGAGCGGTATCGTCACCGACATCTACCGCTACGTCGTTTCCTGGCGGCTCGTCGAATTCCTCGTGGCGGCCAGCGTCCTGTCTCTGGCGATCGGCGTCGGCGTCGGCGTCGTGATCAGGGCGCGCCGCCGGTCGGGTACGCGCGAGGAGGCGCGGGAGAACAAGCGTTGGAGAAGTTACACCGACGCCGGAACCGCGGCCTTCGAGCAGGAGAACTTTGAGGAGGCCGAGACCCAACTCGACGCCGCCTTGGAACTGGCGGAAGGCTTCGGGCGGCACGACCCGCGTTTGGCCACGAGCCTTTCCAACCGGGCCCAGGTCCACCGCGCCAGAGGGGACTACGCCGACGCCGAACGGCTCTACAAACGCTCTCTGGCGGTCGATGAGAGGGCCTTCGGGCCGGATCACGAGGAAATCGCCAACCGCCTGAATGAACTGGCCCAAACCTACCGCGCCCAGAGGAAATTCGCCTTCGCCCAGCCGCTCTACGAGCGGGCCCTGGAAATCCGCGAGAAGGCGGCGGGCCCGGACCATCCCCAGGTGGCGCTGACTCTCGACAGCCTGGCGCAGGTCTACCACGCCCAGGGAAGGTTCGCGGATGCCGAACCGCTATCGAGGCGCGCCGTCGCCATATTGGAAAAATCCCTGGGGCCCGAGCACCCCAACGTCGCCACCTCCCTCAACAATCTGGCCGGCATGCATGACGACGCGGGCAATTTCGACGAGGCGGAAAGCCTGTACAAGCGCTCGCTCAACATCTACACCGAGGCCCTGGGGCCGGACCACCCCCATGTGGCGATAAGCCTGGAAAACCTGGCCGAGCTCTACCGCGCCCATGGCAAGCTCGCCGCCGCCGAACCCCTCTACAAGCTGTCGCTCGGGGTCCTGGAGAAGGCCCTGGGAGAGCAACACCCGGACGTGGCGACGACGCTGGAAAACTATGCCGCCTTGTTGCGCATGACCGGACGCGGCAATGACGCGGCCAACATGGAAACGCGCGCCGCGACTATTCGCGGCAGGGCGGGCGGGACCAAAGCGGCGGCGATATAGCGCGGCGCGGCTGTTCCCCTATCCCTGGCGGTCGTAGGGGTTCTCGACCAGCCCCACCAGCTTGCCCCTGGCGTCGATCTTGAGCCCGAACCTCTCATAATAGATTTCCTTGGGCAGGAACTCATCATTGATACGCGCCATGTGATCGCACATCATGGCCTCGAGCTCTTGGCGCAGCTGAGCCAGCGCCGGGTCGTCTATGCGGTTGGCCAACTGGTAGGGATCGTCATGGTTATCGTAGAGAAGCCAGGGACGATCGATGGTGCGCACATAGGTGTGGCGCTTCGTGCGCACGCCGCGAAACTCCATGCGCATGCCCTGATAATCAGGAACCTGGTCCGGACCGCGCGGATCGCCGACGCCGAAGGGACAGGGGTTCATCAGCAACACCGAGGCCGGCGGATCGTCCCGCTCCCCCCTGATGAAGGGCGCCAGGTCGACCCCTTCGACGCTTTCGGGGATAGCGATGCCGGCAAGGCCCAGAAGCGTCGGCATCACGTCGACGGCGCCGATCGGGAAGTCGAAGCGCGACGGCGCCGGCACTAGGCGCGGGTAGCGGAGCAGGAACGGCACCCGGTTGGCTTCGTCCCACGGCCATTGCTTCTTGTACACCCCTTGAGAGCCATGCATGTCGCCGTGATCGGAAGTGAAGACGACGATGGTGTCCCGGCTCAGCCCGAGATCGTCGAGCGCGCGCATCAAGCGCCCGAACTGCTCATCGAGAAAGCTGGTCTGGGCGTAATATCCCAAGAGGTCCTGGCGCGGCGGCTGGGGACAGTTGGGCCGGGCGGGGATGGCCCGGGCGTCGTACATCTCGAGGAACCGCTCCGGCACCGTGCGGTAGGGGTGATGGGGCGGACCCCAGGACAGGAACAGACAGAACGGCTTGGCGCCGTCGCGGGCCTCGAGGACCTCGATCGCGCGGGACGTCTCGGCCTCGCAGTCGAACCCCTGCCACTGTTTGGGCTCCGGGTCGTCGCCCTCGAAATAGATCGAGCGGTCGTAATTGTGGTCGAAATTCGCCGCCGCCCAGGTCTCGAACCCCTGGCGCCTGGGGCCTGGCGGCACCCTGGCCGGCCGGTCGCGGCCGTCGAGGTGCCACTTGCCGATATAGGCGGTGTCATAGCCGGCGTCGCTACAGGCATGGGCGATGGAAACCTCGTCGGTGGACAAGGTTATGTCGTTGATCACCAGGCCGAGCGACAGCGCCGAACGCCCGGTGATCAGCGAGCCCCGGTAAGGCGTGCATACCGGGGTCGGGGAGATAGCGGTCGAAAACCGGGCGTTCTCGGCCGCGAAACGATCGAGGTTGGGGGTGATGACCGGCTCCTGGCCCTCATAGCCGAGGGAACAGGCGCGCAGCTGATCGGCGAAGACGACAAGGATGTTGGGTTTGACCGTGGTGTCCAATTTCAGTTTCCTCCCCTGTCATCGGTCCCCGAGGAGCTCGACGTAGATCGGGCTCGACCAGGCGCGGTGAAAATCGGCCTGGACGACGCGAATGAAATAGGCGTGTTCACCGGGCCCGAGGTCATCCTCGACGAAATCGACGGTCGCATCGGCGACCTCGCCGTCCGAATGCAGGGTCGTCGCCCTCACCATCTGGCCGACGCCGCCGAAATCCCTTTGGATGTCTTCGCCGCGAACCTCGCCAAGGGAGAAATCGAAGCGCGCCGGGCCGGCGTCGAAGCGGATCCGCGCATCGTCGGGCGCGTCGAGGGTCAGCAACACGCCTTCCTCCTGTCCCGCCGTGATCGATCGCCAGGCGATACGGTCCGCCTTGTGCTCGACGATGCCGTATTTGGCGGCGTACATGTTGAGCGGCGTCGCCGAGAGGATCTTGCCCTCGCTGAGGCCGAGACCGCCATGCCAGACGGTGTAGCGGTTGCGGTCCTTGGTCCTGGCGCCCGACCACAGCACGCGGAGCCGCTTGGTGTCCCTGATGCGCGGGTTGGGGGTGAGGCGCAGCACTTCGCGGGCGTGGTTGAAGACGCTGATGGTATCGATCGGCGCGGTGCCCAGCACCCGGGCGGTGATCCTCGGCGCGGTATTGGTCTTGAACGCGGCGCCCATGGGATGACCGTCGGCCTCGACCAGAAGGACGATGCGCGGGCCGGTGGTGCCGTAGCAGCGCCGGGCGAACATCGCCTCGAACAGGGCCTCGCGGGTCAGCTCCTTGGCCAGCACCGCCGCGAGCCCGCCCCTCACCGCCATCTCCGGCGTCGACGGGAAGGCGAGGCCGGGCCGGCAGGTATGATCGTCGCTGGCGCCGATGACGCCGACCTTTTGGCCGCGTTCCAACGCTTCGAACAGGCGCCATTCGAAGATTCCATGGCATGAGCAGATCTCGAACAGGGGCTCGAGCTCGGGATCGTGGACATCGACGTCGGCGCGCCGGCCGCCGATATGGGGAATCAGCAACACCTTCTTGCCTTGTTTCTTGACGTATTCGTGGAACGCCTCATGCGCCGCCGCCGCCGATGCCCGTTCGCAATCGCGGTCGGCGTTGGCGATTTGCCAGGTGCTCGAGCGGTAGACCGGGCCGTCGTCGTCGAGATACAAGACGTTGCGGTCGCCACCGGCGCCGGTCGCGCCCGACCACTCGTATCCCAGGAAGGAAACGAAGCGGCCCGGCTCATGGAACTTCTTGGTCTCCACCCGGACCTCATCGAAGGCCTCGTCGGGAAGCATGAAATCATTGCCCTGGTGGGTGCAGAAATCGATGCCGGCGAGATCGCGGGCGTAACGGAAATATTCCTCGACGCTGCCCGCCCCGACGGTGGAATCGGTCTGGCCCTGGGTCTCGCCCCAGTAGATCGCCTCATCATCGGTACCGGCACGCACCAAGATTGGGTTGGACCGGGCCATCACCTTGCCGTTAGCGCTGAGTTCGAGGCGGACGACACCAGGGGTGTCGAGCTTGACGCCATCGAGCCATTTGGCCCGGCCGTCGGTGACATCGAGGGAAAAATCGAGCGGCGGATCGCAATCGAGCCGGAGACCCTCCGCCGTCGCCGGCGTCGGGTTGCCGAACACATCGGCGCCGCGCACCTGCACCCGGAACGCCTCGCCCGCCACCGCCGTCGACGGCGCCAGCACCTCGAGCTTCTCCGACGGACCGGTGACGACGCGGATCGGCGGCGTTAGCTGCGGCACCCGCCCGTACTCGCCGCTCGACAACGGGTCGATGAAGACCGCGAACTCGCAGTCGGTCTCGGGAAAGGACTGCGCCATCATGCCCGGCGATCCGCCCGAGGTATCGCCCAGCACCACCGTGATCACATCGCCGGGATAAAGCGGGTGCTCGATGACGTCGATAACGGTGACGGCGCGGAACGGACGGATGTGGCCGCGCCCATCGAACCGCATGGCGAAGCGCGCCGGCGCGTTCGAGCTTACGCTCACATAGTTGGGCGCGCCCGGGTCGTCGAACTGGGGCGTTCCGATGTCGGCCATGCGCCGGGTTCCGACCTTGAGCCCGCCGCCGACGTCGATGCCATAGACGCCGACGGTGTAGGTGATGGTCCAGGTCCCATAGGTGCCGACGACGATGTCATCGTCCGGCGCCACCCGCACCGAGCCGAGCTCGCGCTCCGTCAGGTCATCGACACGCCCGTTGGCGGTGAATATCAACTTCCGGTGACTTCCGTTCGGCATTACGCTTCCTTTCAGGTCATTTTGGCGTGAAATCGACGTAGATCGGGCTCGACCAGGCGCGGTGGAAGTCCGACTGGACAACGCGCAGCCAGTAGGCGTGGGCGCCAGGCGCGATGTCGGGATCGGTGTAATCGATCCTGGCATCGGTAACATCGCCGTCGCAATGCAGCGTCGTCGCCGCAACCGCCTGTTCGAGACCGCCGGCCTCGATGCGCAGGTCCCGCGCGCGGACTTCGCCGAGGCGGAACTCGAAGCTCGCGGGACCGGTGGCGAAAGCGATCACCGCGTCGTCCGGGGCGTCGAGTTCCAACAATACACCGACCTCGTTTCCGGCGGTGATCGACCGCCAGTCGACCCGGCCCGCGTCGTTGGCAACGATGCCCCACTTCGGCGCGTACATGTTCAAAGGCTCCACCGAGATGATCTCGCCATTGCCGAGGGTGAGCCCGCCGTCCCAGTTGGTGGCGCGGTTGCGGTCGGGCCCCCTGGCGCCGGTCCAGGTCAGACGCACGCGCCTGGGATCGCGCCGCGGCGGATTGGGGGTCAGCCGCAACACCTCGTCCAAGCCGTCATGAAGCGTGACCAGGTGAAGCGGCGCGGTGCCGATCACCTCAATGGTGATATGGGGCGGGCTGGTGGTGGCGAAGGCGGCGCCCATGGGATGGGTGCCGGCGGCGATATCGAGGAGGATACGCGCGCCCGTGGTGGCGTAACAGCGCCTGGCCGCCAGCGCGTCGAATATCGCCTCGCGCGTCAGCTCGCCGGCATAAACGGCGGCGAGCCCGCCTCGGATCGCCATTTCCGGCGTCGTCGGCGGCGCCAGGCCGGGGCGCGTTGAGCTGTCGTCGCTCGACGCCACGACGCCGATCCGCAAACCGCGCTCCAGCGCTTCCCGGAACCGCCATTCGAAAATACCGTGACAGGAGGCGATCTCGATGACCGGCTCCAGTTCCGCGTCGTGGACGTCGATGTCGGCGCGCCGTCCCCCGACATGGGGCAGCATCATCGCGCGCACGCCGGTCTCGGCGATATGGCGCCGCAGTGCTTCATGCATCGCCTGCGCCGTCGGCACCTCGCTCTCGGGAAAGGACTGGTTGAGCTGCCAGGAGCTACAGCGCAACAACGGGCCATCGTCGCCCAGATAAAGCACATTGCGGTCACCGCCGGCGCCCGTGGCGCCCGACCATTCATAGCCGAGTATGGTGGCGAAGCGCCCCGGTTCGTTGAAACGGCGGGTCTCGCGCTTGACCTCTTGCCAACCGGCGTCGGACATCATGAAGTCGTGGCCCTGGTGGGTACAGAAATCGATACCGGCGAAATCGCGGGCATAGCGGAAATACTCCTCGACCGTGCCCGAACCGACGGTCGAGGCGGTCTGGCCCTGCAACTCGCCCCAATAGAGACCGGCATCGGCGCCGTCCGGCCGCACCCGGATCGGGTTCGACAGGGCCAGCACCCCATCATCGCCCGCCCCATCGCCCGCCCCATCGCCCGAAAGTAACCGAAGGCGCCTTATGCCCGCCTTGGCGATGGTGACACCTTCGATCCACTTCGCCCTGCCGTCGGCGGGCTCGAGCGCCAGCCTCACCGGCGGATCGGCGTCGATCGTCAAATCCGCCGCTTCCGCCGGGGTCGGATTCCCGAAGCGATCGGCGCCGCGGACCAGGACCCGGAACGCTTGGCCGGCGACGACGGTCGAGGGCGCCTGGAGTTCGAGCGCCTCGGCCGGGCCGCTGATCACCCGGAGGGGCCCGGAAACCTGCGGCACACGCTCATACTGGCCGCTGCTCAGCGGGTCGAGGAAAACGGCGATGTCGCACACCGTCTCGGGGAACGACTGCACCTCGATGCCGGGCGATCCGCCCGAACGGTCGCCGAGGACGACGGTAATCTCATCGCCCGGATAGATCGGACGCTCGACGATGTCGATGATGGTGACCGCCCGGAAAGGCCGGATGTGGCCGCGCGGATCGTAACGCACCGCGAGGCGCGAAGGCGCCGAACAGGCGACGCTTACGTAGTTGGGCGCCGCCGGGTCGTCGAACTGGGGGGTGCCCCAGTCCGCCATGCGGCGCAACCCGACCTTGATGCCGCCGCCGACATCGGCGCCGTATTCACCGGCCCGCCAGGTGACGGTGAAAGTCCCGTGGCTGCCGACGACGACCTCGCCCGCTGGCGTCACGCGGACCGTGCCAAGCTCCCGCGCGCCTAAATATTCATGGCGCCCGTCGGCGGGTATCTTCATCGCCAAGGCTCCCCTGTTGCACGAACGAAGGACCCGTCGAGAAGTCTACAACCTTGACCCGGCGCCGGAGGCCCGGCCGGGGACGGCATCGCCACCCCCGGCCGGGCCGCCCGCCGATCGGCCGGCGAGCCGTCTACTCGACCAGGATGCCGAGGTCCTTGGCCATCTGCCGATAGCGCTTGAAATCGGCGTCGATGAGCTTGGTGAACTCCGCCGGTCCCATGTAGCGGGGGATATCGCCGACCCTCGTGACCAGCTTCTTCCAACCCCTGCGCTTCATGGTCTTCTGGATCGCCGTCGCCCACTTGTCGACGATCTCCTTGGGCAGGCCCTTGGGGCCGATGATACCGCGCCAGCCGAAGATATCGACCTCGGGATATCCCACCTCGGTGTAGGTCGGGACATCGGGCAATAACTTGAGCCGCTTCTTGGTCGTCACCGCCAGGGCGCGCACCTTGCCGGCCTGGATGAAGTCGATGGCGGAGACCAGATTGGTCTGATGGAAGTCGACCTCGCCGCGCAGCAACCCCGCCATCGATCTCTTGCCGCCCTTGTAGGGCACCGCGATGGCATGTTCTTTCGTCAGAC
Organism: Pseudomonadota bacterium; assembly: GCA_022566265.1. Classification (GTDB taxonomy): domain Bacteria; phylum Pseudomonadota; class Alphaproteobacteria; order SMXQ01; family SMXQ01; genus JACZQV01. The sequence continues at coordinate 16,409 of JADFJG010000046.1, forward strand.
CCGCGACCTTGAGCAACAAATGGATGCCGAAGAAGTGGATGGATCCGGCGCCGGCGTGGGAGAACTTGAGCTTGCCCGGGCTCTTCTTGATCGCCGCGAGCAGATCCTTGACGCTCTTGTAGGGGCTGTCATCGCGCACCACCAGGACGTTGGGGTTCATCTGGGTCATGGCGATCGGCGTGTAGTCCTTCGGCGTATAGCCGGCCCCCTTGTTCATCGCCGGATGCAGGACATGGCCACCGATCATGCCTTCCATGAGGATGTAGCCGTCGGGCTTCACGTTGATGCCGTAGTTGATGCCGATGCCCCCGGACGCGCCCTTCTTGTTGAACACCACGACGGGCTGGCCGATGGCCTCGTAGATGTTTACCGCCAGGATCCGGGCGGCGGTGTCGGTCGAGCCGCCGGCGCCGGACGGCACCACGATCTTGATCGGCCTATCCGGGTACTCACCGGCATCGGCCGGCAAGGCGGCCGCCATGGCAAGGGACACCCCCGCCAGTACCGTTACGAATCGAAAATATTTAAGCATTTTTTCCTCCATGGTTTGGTTGTCGGTCGGTTCTTTTTCACGCGTGGTCATTGGTGTTCACGCTTGCATCATTTTCTCGCCCTCGGTGCCCTTGAGCCGCCAGTGGAGATAGACCGTGGCCACGGCGCTGGCAACGGCGAGGAGCAGAAAGGTGACGGAGATGGCGCTGGAGACGAAAATCTCCAGCGATCCCTGGGAGATGATGAGCGACTTGCGGAATTCGTTTTCGAACAGCGGGCCAAGGATGAAGGCGATGGCGAAGGGCGCCGCCGGAATGCCCTGGGTGCGCATGGCGAACCCCAATATACCGACGCCGAACATCGAGATCACGTCGATCATGGAGCCGCGAACGGCGTAGGTGCCGAAGGTCGCGAAGATGAGGACCACGGGGAACAGGATCTGGGTCGGCACCTCGACCACCCAGCGCGCCATGCGCACGACGCCGTAGCCGATGACGAGCAGCATCACGAGACAGACGAAAAGCAGCAGGAAGACGCTGTAAACGAACTGCGGATTGTTGGTGAACAGCATCGGCCCGGGCGACAGCCCGTGGACGATCAACGCCCCCATGAGCACCGCCGTCGTCGTATCGCCGGGAATGCCGAGGCTCATCATCGGCACCAGCGCCGGGCCGCAGACCGCGTTGTTCCCCGATTCGGCGCCGGCGACACCCTCCAGCTCCCCCTTGCCGAATCGCTCGGGGTGCTTGGAGAAACGCTGGGCTATGAAATAGCCGAGAAACGCCGCCGGAGAGCCGCCGAGCCCAGGCAGCGCGCCAATCAGCGATCCCGCCGCCGAGGAACGCATGTAAGTGGGAAAGTAGCGGAAATATTGGCGCCATGTCAGACTTGGCCCCATCTCCCCCACCGTCACCTTGACCTTGGCCCGGTAGGCTTCGACGCCCCGGACGATGATTTCGGGAATGGTGAAGAGGCCGACCAGCACGGTCAGTATATGCATGCCGCCCTGGAGCTCGTGCAGGCCGAAGGTGAACCGGGAGGAGCCGTGGATCGGGTCCTGGCCAACCGTCGCCAGCAGGAAGCCGAGGGCGGCGGCGATGAACCCCTTGATCAGGGAATCACCCGAGACGCCGGCGATGATGGTGATCGAGAAGACGATCAGGGCGAATATCTCGGGCGCCCCGAAACGGAGGGCGAAAGTGGCGACGATGGGAAAGATCGTCATCGCCACCACGGTGGAGACCACCCCCGCCGTGACCGAAGCGTAAAGCGCCATTTCCAGCGCCTGGCGGGCCTTTCCCTGACACGCCATCGGGTAGCCGTCAAGCAGGGTGGCGGCGGCGTTGGGCGTGCCCGGCGTGGCGATCATGATGGCGGTCACCGAGCCGCCGTAAATGGCGGTGACGTAAATACCGAGCAGCAGCGCGATCGCCGTCTGGGGTTCGAAGAAAAAGGTGAACGGCAGGGCGATGACCACGGCCATGATGCCGGTGAGCCCAGGGGTGACACCGACGAACATGCCCCAGATGACACCGACCAGGCAGGCCAGCATGACCTGCCAGCGGCTGATCAGCCCGAAACTCTGGAGAACGACGTCAATGTCCATGCCGGGCCCCCGCCGTCATGCCGTGAAACCCCCTTCAAAGAAGAAGGCCGCCGTCTCGAAAACGCCTTCCAAGGCACCGACGAGATCGGCGAAATCAAGGAAGGGGATCATCGGCGTCGGCAGCACGATGAGGGCGATCTTGACGAAGAACAGCCACAGCAGTCCCGGCAGCAAAATGGCTATGGCCAGGATGACCCCCCACCGGCGTTCGCCGAAAAAGTATTGGGCGGCGACGAGACACAGCGCCGACGCCACCGGAAACCCGACGACGTAGATGGCGCCGAGATAAGCCAAGCAAATCCCGATCGTGCCGGCGGCGAGGGCCCAATCCGAGAGAGGCGCCAGACCTTGGCGGTCCGATCGCCTGTACTTGTCGATACTGCGCAACAGATAAACGGTGCTGAAGAGGCCCATCAGCATGAACAAAGCCTGGGGCATCAGCGCCGGCGAGTTGATGGTCCCCTTGAACTGGGCGGGAACGTAAACCCAGGCCGGAACGACAATGAAATAACCGGCAAGGGCGGTGATCAGGCATATGGCGCCGGCGATGACGTCGCCGCGATAGGTGATGGTCTCGAGCCCCACGGGCGGCAATTCGGACCGCCGCGACGGCGCGCCGGCGACGCTAACGCCACCGTCCCCGGCGCCTTCCGGCTCCTCGCCTCCATTGTCGAATGGCGGCTCCAAATCGACCCTCCCCGCGCTCCGGTCCTTGGCACCGGCTTTTATTGTTGGCTGCGATCATGCCACAGGCCTGGATATTGAACCAATTTAAAATTCCAGGGAACGTATTGGTGATTTCGATGCTAGAGCACTATCCGGCCCAAAGGTTCCTGTTATGTTCCCACCTAAAGAGACCCCCCGGAGGCAAAAATGGAGCTTGGTGGGCCCCCCCGGCGCCGATCTGTGGTAAAATCAATTTGTGGTAAAAATAACGGGCGTTTAAGGGGTCCTTCGAGTCCATGCGGATTGCCTGCCGACCTCATCGTGCCCGGCGCCGAGCCGGGCGTAACGCCGGGGATGCATTGCCCCGGCGGCTTCGTCGCGGGGTCCTTCGCGCGGGGCTCGCACTCGGGCTCTCCCTCACCCTGACGGCGCCGGGATGGAGCCAAACGGATGACGGTTATGCCGCTTACGAGCGCGGCGATTACGCCGCCGCCCACCGCATCTGGAAACCGCTCGCCGAGCGCGGGGATGCCTTGGCCCAATACAATTTGGGGCTTTTGTACGATCACGGCCTCGGAGTCGAGCGCGGTCTCTCCCAGGCGGTGACGTGGTATGTGCGCGCCGCCGAGAACGGCGATGCCGATGCCCAGAACGCGGTCGCCGATCTGTACGTCGCCGGTTTCTGGGGGAAGAAGGACTACACCAAGGCCGCCAGGTGGTACGAGCTTGCCGCCGAGCAAGGCCATGTGGAGGCGCAGCGCAAGTTGGGCGATCTACTGGCAAGGGGCAAGGGGGTCAAGCGAAACACCGATATGGCCATAGCCTGGCTGCGCACCGCCGCCGATAAGGGCGATGCCAAGGCCAGGCACGGGCTGCGCGAACTCGAGGCCAAGCGCAAAAGAGCGGCCGGCGGCGGAAGCGAAGCCGAGACCGGCACACGGCAAGAGATCCTATCGACGCGAATCGCGGCGGTGCCGCGAATCAACCCGGGCCGCAAATGCCCGATCTTCGCCAAGGCCCCCTACGACGTGAACGTCAAGATCGAAGTCCCGGGCGCACCGATAAATCACAGTCTTTCCATCCGGCAGCTCGGCCGGTTGGCGCCCCACGGGCCGGGTTCTCAAATCCTCGGCTTGACCAGCTATCCCCTCGAGATCAGGACCGCCGCCAGATATTCCTATGTGCCGGTGGGCAAGACCTATTGCTTCTTCGTCACCGGGATCGACGTAACCCTGCGTTACCCAAGCATGGACATCTATGTCGCCAGCGAGTACCGGCCCGGATCCTGTCCCTATCATGAGATCCTGCTTCACGAGGAAGACCACGTCCGCGTCGCGCGGGCGAGCCTCGAGCTTTACGCCCCCAAGGTCCGCAAGGCACTGACCTCCTATCTCATACCGACGGGCCTCGAACCCGTCGTCGTCTCCTCGCCGACGGATGCGAAGCAGCGGATGGAGGGGTTGTCACAAAAACTGCTGACACCGGTCTATCAGGAGATGATGGACGCGCTGCGCAAGGATCAGGCGGCGCTCGACACCCCCGGCGAGTACCGGCGCATACGCCAGCGTTGCAGGCGCTGGTAGGCCGCCGACCGGACGCCGGCGGGTCTCCACCGGTCCGGGACGCGGGGCGTCAGATTTGCACCAGTGTGTTGACGATGATGGGTTCGTTATCCTCGCCTCCCCGGATGGCGAGGTTCTTCAAGGCGAAATCCACCGAGGCGTGATCCAGCTGGGGCTCGCCGCCGGTGTAACGGCTCTTGTCGAGGATCCGTTCGACGATGAACCTGGGATGGTGGCTCGCCAGCTTTTCGCCTTGTTTCTTGTAGAAGGAATCGAAGACGTAATCGATCAGGTCCTCGGGAAGCTCGATCTTCTTTTCCTCGCAAACCCGCACGAAAATCTGGATGAAGTCTTCGACGCTGGGCCTTTCCATCGGGATCTTGTAGGGAATGCGCCTGAGAAAGGCTTCGTCCATCAAGTCGGCCGGCGAAAGATTGGTCGAAAATATCACCAGCTCGTCGAACGGGATCAGAAACTTTTTCCCGGTGTGCAGGACCAGATAGTCGACGCGCTTTTCCAGGGGAATGATCCACCGGTTCAAGAGATCCTTCGGCGACACCGTCTGGCGGCCGAAATCGTCGATGATGAAGACGCCGTTCATCGCCTTGACCTGTAACGGCGCCTCATAGAATTTGGAGGTCGTATCGTACCGGAAGTCGAGCATATCGAGCGTCAGTTCACCGCCGGTGATCATCACCGGCCGCTTGCACCCCACCCAGCGCGCATCGATGCCTTCCTTGCGCAGCGGCACGTCATCGTCGTCGTCATCGATAAGGGCCCTGACCCTACCCTTCGACGCTTCTTCCTCGCCGGCGATATCGTGAACCGTCGGGTCGAAGACCTTGATGACCTGACCGTCGACCTCGATGGCATAGGGGATATAGACGATACCCTGGAACGACGCGCCGATCGCTTCGGCGATGGACGACTTGCCGTTGCCCGGCGGGCCATAGAGCAGCACGGCGCGGCCGGAGTTCACCGCCGGGCCGAGATGGTCGATGAACCCGTCGGGCAGGACCATATGGGAAACATTCCGCGTCAGGACCTCATGGCTGACCCGTTCGGTGCTCATCGCCTGGCGTTCTATCTGGTCGCAATAAGCCGAGAGCGGCACCGGCGCGGCGCCGATATACTGGCATTGATCCAGCGCCTCGGTCGCCCAGTCCCTTCCCTTGCCGGTCAACGCGAAGCGAAGCTCCGACGCCAGCATCGCGCCGCTCGAACCGCGAACCTCCAACAGACCCTTATCGCGGGCCGCATCCAGTACCTCGTTGGTGATCGTCGTCGACAGCTTGAGAGGTTCCGCCACTTCGGTGGGGGTCTCATAACCGTGCACGTACATCAGCTTTAACACCAGGGTTTCGATGAAAGAGGCCTTCAGCCCAGTGTCGGCAATGTTCTTCGGCGGATCCGGAAAGGTGGCGATAACCTCTTGTAACTTTTCAGCCGTGACCACCTCGAGGGCGATCAGATTCTCGCCCAAGAGACCCCCCGCGGTCTTTTGTCTCTCGGTCGCTTTGCGGATGTCCTCCTTCGACACCACGCCGTTCGCTACCAAAAGGTCCCCTAGCAGCATCCCAGCTCCTCCATATTCATCACCGGATCAGGTGTTGGACAAGACATTGGCCCGGCCGCCTCGAATTCCGATCTTCCGGATGACGATCGCCGGTCCCGGCGAACCCCGCCAATTCACCCCGGAGCGCCAATTATTAGCCTAAGTCCTTAAGGGTCCCTTAAGCCAAACGGCCCTCATGAACGTTAAAACTGCTGAAAATTCAAATAGTTCGACAATCCCGCCGATGGTGCGGCCGAACCCGCGCCGGCCGCCGACGGGCGCAAGTCCGGCCCCTTCCACCCCGGCCACGCCGATCATGATGGCCGGCGAGGCCGGCGAGGCCGCCGCGCCCTCGCCCGTCGGATCACCCGAGGACGAAGCGCGGCTTCAAACGCGGATGAAGCGAGCGGCGCCAGGACCATTTGAGGCCAAAATTAACTGGGCCCCTCGTTGGATTGCGGCTTTACAAACCGGCATTTGTGATTTATTAAATAATATCAAAATTAGATTGATAATAATTGGGGAGATATCAAAATGGCGCGTAAGTCTTCGCAAAATTTAGATCAGGAAGGCCTGACCAAGGGGCAGTTGCGTAAACTCACTGCTTTGCGGAAATCCGTGGGGGAGGATATCGGCACCAAGGCATTCTCCCAATGGCTCAGGACCCAGACTAAGGGCGCGAACGGGGATACCGACAAGACGGCCGAGGCGATCGCCGGCGAGCTCGTCGCCCTGATCAAGAAGAAAAATCTCTCGATCCCGCGCGGTGGTTATATTCTCAAGCGTGGCAGGGGACGGGTTATTGTGACGCGGGCAAGCGCCGACTAACATCACGGTACTCGCAGACACGACCCAGTTAGACCGGCGCCGGAAAAACGCGGTTTCTTTGTCACGGCGGACTCTCGGGCAATCCGGTACCCGATACAGGCGTTCGAACGGCGCGACTCGACCAACGTCCCGGCCAGCGCAATCGCTTGCCACGGGAGGCCGGCCGGTCATTCCCAAGGAAGTGAAGGCCGCGGCCTTGGCGCGCGTGCCCACAACGCCCAGAGCGTTATTCGATCGGAGCCCTATCCGGCGGCGGCGCGAACACCGGCGGCGGGCCGGGAGATTCGTTCCGCCTTCACGGTGTGGCGCCTCAGCGTCTCGCGGTCGATTTCCGGCACGAACCCCGCTTTCAGGACCATCGCGCCCTGTTCGAAACCAAGCGGGTCGGCGAACAGCCGCGCCTTGGGCTTGAGATAGCCGTTCATCTCGCCGGCATTGTCGATCACCAGGCGGGCGACGCAGGCCTCCATCCAGCAGCAGATCTCGGCCGAGGTGCCGTCGCCCAGCACCGGCTCCATGCCGAGATCGCGGATGCGCTTGAGCGCCGCCTCGAGGAGGTCCAACCGGCCGAGCTTCTTGAGCTTGAGCTTGATGAAACCGATCCCCTCGATCTTCGCCGCCCGCTCGATATCGGCGAGGCCATAGATCGATTCATCGAGCATCACCGGAACCGCCGAAACTTTGGCGACGGCGGCGTTGGCGGCCCAATCGTCGGCGCCGCAAGGTTGCTCGAAGAGCTCGATTCCTTCGGCGTCGAGCGCCGCCGCGAAACGGCGGCCGTCCGCTTCGCTATAACCCCGGTTGGCGTCGATACGGATGCTCGCCCGGCCCCGCGCCGCCTGCCGGGTGGCGGCGACGCGCGCGAGGTCGCCGTCGACATCCTTGCCGACCTTGACCTTGAGCGTGGTGAACCCGTCCGCCAGCCTGGCCTCGACCTCGGCGGCGATTCCGTCCGGGTCCATCACGTGCATCGGCGTCAGCAAGGGCACCCGGGTGTCCTCGGCGAGCGCGAGGATGGGGCTGCCGGCGAGCATCTCCAGCGCGTTGAGCAATCCGCTCGCCGCCACCGGGCTTCTATCGATATGCATGCTCACCCCGGCGATCGCCTCCGCCACCTCCCGGCCGATGACGTTCCCCGCCTGGGCGCGGCAGAACGCCCAGCCGCCCTCGATGGTCTCGAAGCTGTATCCCGGAGAAATGTGCCCTTCGCCCCAGCCGATGCCCCCGTCCGTATCGCGCGCCTCGACGATGATGGGATCGAAGTCCTCATAGACCCGATAGGAGACGCGATAGGGCGTGACCAGCGGCAGCTTCACCAGATGAAGGGTGATTTCGCTGACGGTCGTCATGGCGGTTTCTCCCCGGCCGGTTCAGGGACTTCCGGGGCGCTCGGGCAGAGCCCCTCTCACGGCCCGATCCTACCACTGCCTGGGCGATCCAGTCCTTACTTTCATGGAAGGGCGACACATCCGACGGCCTTGGAGGGCTTCTCACCCGGAACCCTCCCGGCCGGGCCGATTTTTAACCGCTCGCGGCAGACATTCGACGGCGGACTTGCTAGACTGGAAATGCCGTCGGTTTAGCCGCCGGGAGGTCGGTCGAGGCCGGTGTTTCGTTGCTGATTCGATAGGATTGGGGAGAACCATGGAGTACAGGGTACCGCGTGAAATACCCACTACCCTCGCCAGCGGCCGCGAGCGGCTGAGCCACTTGGCGGAATTCCTCGACCGGCTGGCGCCGGAGAAGCTTAGCTTGACGCGATGGTATGGCGACGGCATCGGCTGCGCCGTCGGTCTGGCCGCCGCGCTCGACCCATGGTTCAAGGCCCAGGGCGTGCGCCTCGCCGACAAGGACGACCTCAAGCAATGCCGGCCGGTATATCAGGGCAAGACCGACTGGCGGGCGGTGGCGAGCTTCTTCCAGATCGGCGTCGACGAGGCGGCCCATCTCCTCGGCCGGCAAAGCTACGCCAAGCAGGCGCGACCGCACCCGTCACGAATGGCGGCGCGGATACGCGCTTATCTTGCATGCACCGGGCCGGAAGCCGGCCAGGGACAAGAGAAAGTCACCCCCGGCCCGGCGCCGCGGGTGGTTTTGCCTCCGCCAAGCACAGACGCGGGCGCCGACAAGATAGTGCTCCACGCCTGAGGAAGGAGATTTCAAGCCGTGAAACGCCTTGTGATCGCGCTGGCGCTGCTCGCCGCCTTGGCGACCGAGGCGGGGGCCGATTTCAAGACCGGCCTTTGGGCCTATCTGCGTGGCGACTACGCGACCGCGTTCGAGGAATTCAAGGTGGCGGCCGAGGAAGACAACCCGGTGGCCCAGTTCAACCTCGGCCACATGTACGCCACGGGCGAGGGCATCGCCAAGGACGAGGCCGAGGCCGTCAAGTGGTACCGGAAGGCCGCCGGGCAGGGCGACGCGCTGGCCCAGTACCAGCTCGGCAGGGCCTACGCCAAGGGGCTGGGCGTGGCGAAGGACGACGAGGAGGCGGTCAACTGGTTCGAAAAGTCCGCCGACAACGACTACGCCAAGGCCCAGTATAACCTCGGCGTCATGTACGCCCAGGGCCGCGGCGTCGACAAGGATGACGGCGACGCCGCCAGGTGGTACCGCGAGGCCGCCGAGCAGGGCCTGGCCCAGGCCCAGTACAATCTAGCGGTCATGTATGCCCGGGGCCGGGGCGTCTCCAAGGACCCGGAAGACGCCGCCGAGTGGTATTTCAAGGCCGCCCAGCAGGGTCACACCAAGGCCCAGTACAATCTCGGGTTGCTCTATGCCGAAGGCGTCGGCGTGCCCAATGACGATGGGCTGGCGGTGAATTGGTACCGCCAGGCGGCGATGCGGGGCGACGCCTTCGCCCAGAACAACCTCGCCGACATGTACGCCAAGGGAAGGGGCGTGCCGGAAAGCAAGGCGGAAGCGATGAAATGGTTCCGCCGCGCCGCCGAACGGGGGAACGATATCGCCAAGAAGAACCTCGAGATCATGGAGACCGCGCGATAGGGCGCCCGGCACCGACCGGATGGGGTGATAAAGAGGGTGAATATCAGAGTTGGCATCACCAGATCAAAGGTTGCGGCGCTTAACCGCGGCCGGGCGAGCGATCGAGCCGCCGGACCCGGACTTTCGCCAAACCGCAAGGGAGCGATGAGATGAGCATGCGCCAGAACATCGAGACCAAGATCGTCGCCGAGCTTTCACCGGAGCACCTCGAGGTGATCGACGAGAGCCATATGCACTCCGTGCCGCCGGGCGCGGAGTCCCACTTCAAGCTGATCATCGTTTCCGGGATGTTCGCCGGCGAGCCGCTCATTCGCCGCCACCAGAGGGTCAACTCCATCCTGGCGGCAGAGCTCAACGGTGGCTTGCACGCGCTCTCTCTGCGCACCCTGACCGCGGAGGAATGGCAAAAAAAGGGCGGCGAGACCGTCGCTTCCCCACCCTGTCTCGGCGGCGGCAAGGCCGACAAGGAGACCTAACCCCTTTAAAATTGGGATGTCGTGGTCAGGGTTCATGCTCCTTCCAATCCGCGTAACCCAACTCATCTGAAGGGATCAAGACTTGACCCCTTTTAAGACTCGACCCCTTTTCAATTAAGACCTGACCCCTTTTCAATTATTGCCAAAGCAATAAGTCCTAGACTTATGAACGCTACAGCGAACAATCCAGCCGTCGTTAATCGCTCTCCCAACAATAGTACCGAAATAAGAGCTATGCCCGAAAGTTGGTGACGGGGACATCAGGCGGCGTGTTTGATTTGCTTGATCCCGTCCTTGAACGGCACTCCTTCGATGAGTTCGGCGAGTTGGTTTGATCCATCCAGCTTCCGCCATTT
>JADFJG010000047.1 GCA_022566265.1 Pseudomonadota bacterium
AGGTCGTGGACTCATAATGCCTGATCCAGAGCCTTGTGGAAACCAGCGCGATGGCGGCGAGGAAGTTTCTTGCGAGCTTGTCGTAGCGGGTGGCGATACGGCGGAAGTGTTTGAGTTTGTTGAAGAAACGTTCGACGAGGTTGCGTTGGCGATAGATCGCTGGATCGACGGAACGCTGGACCTTGCGGTTTCGCTGGGTGGGGATGTGCGGTCGCGACCCATGTTCGGCGAGCAGTTCGAGGATGGCGCGGGCGTCGTAGCCCCGATCGGCGACGACGTCGCGAGCCGGCCTGAGCCCCTCGATCAACGCCGGCACGGCGGCCTTGTCGGAGGCCTGGCCCGGCGTGAGCACGAACCTGACCGGCAGGCCGCGAGCATCGACCACGGCGTGGATCTTGGTGCTCAGTCCCCCACGAGAACGGCCGATGGCGTGATCCGGGCCCCCTTTTTACCGCCGGCCGCGTGCTGGTGGGCGCGTACGATCGAGGAGTCGATGAGATGAAGGGAGTCCGGAGATTGCTCGCTCAGGGCCTCGAAAACCCGAAGCCAGACACCGGCCTTGGCCCAGCGGTTATAGCGGTTGTAGACCGTCGTGTACGGCCCGTAGCGCTCCGGCAGGTCGCGCCATGGCGAGCCGGTTCGCAGGATATAAAAGATGCCGTTGATAACACGGCGGTCGTCGACACGCGGGACACCCCGCGGCTTGTTCGGCAACAAGGGCTCAATCAGCACCCATTCAAAATCCGAAAGATCAAATCGCGCCATTTTCAAGCTCCCACAGTTTGGAAGCTTGAATCACATTCTACCGTAAAAAGGAATCCCCTTTATGAGTACAGGACCTAGGCGCGTGCCGCATGGCGATGCTTGCGCATCGGCAAAGGTGCGCAACGACGCCACGGCGCAAAAGAACCCGGCCTTCGGTGGGGCAAAACGGCCCCTCGGATGCGTCGCGATGCTTGCCCGATGTCCTACATCGCGCTGCGCGCCGCTCCTACCCGAGGGACCGTTTTGCCGCCATCAAATCGCTTCCATCTGGTCGGATAGCGCTCTAGGGGCCGAGGCAAGGCATCGTTCAGGTCGACGGCGCGCTTTTCCCGCCGCCGCCCTCGAGGGACGACACGCGCTCTTCCAGGCCCGCGAGCCGGGAGGCAAAATCCCTGAACCGTCCGAGGAGACGGGGCAAACGCGCGACGGACGCCATTTCGCGCAAGACCCTCGCCATCGGACGCGACGGGAAACCCCAAATGGTTTCACCGGCCTGAACGTCCTTGGTCACGGCGCTGGCGGCGCCGATGCGCGCATCTTCACCGATGGTTATATGGTCCGCGACGCCGGCCTGGCCGCCGAGCATCGCCCGGTCGCCGACCCTGACATTGCCGGAAAGCCCGACCTGGGCGACGATGATCACGTCCTCGCCGATTTCGCAGTTGTGCCCGATCTGCACCTGGTTGTCGATCTTGGTCCCGCGCCTGACGCGGGTGACGGCAAGGGTGGCGCGGTCGACGCAGGAATTGCAGCCGATTTCGACATCATCTTCGATCTCGACCGTGCCCATCTGGGGTATCTTCAGATGTTGGCCGTCGGCCCAAACATAGCCGAAGCCATCGCCGCCGATGACGGCGCAGCCGTGGACCCGCACCCGATCGCCGAGCCTGACGCCTGGCATCAAGGCGGCGTTGGGACCGATCCGGCAGTCCTCGCCGATCTGCGCGCCCCGTCCGATATGGGCGCCGGCGCTTACCACGGACCCGCGCCCGATCCGCGTGCCCTCGCCGATTACGGCACAGGCGCCGATAGACACCCCTTCGCCCAATTCGGCGCCGGCGGCCACCACGGCGCTCGGATGGACGCCCGCCGGGTGGTCCTCTTCCCGGTAAAACAGCGACATCACCCGGATGAAGGCGACGCGCGGTTCAGGGATGCGCAGAAGGTTCCTGCCCGGCAGATCCGGAAAATCCTCGCCGACCACTATGGCACCGGCGGCGGAGGCGCGGGCCCGGTCGATATAGCGCGCCTTCGCGGCGAAGCTGATGTCCCCAACCGCCGCCTCCCCGAGCCCGTTGACGCCCGTCATCACCGCGCCCGGATCGCCCGTGATCTCGCCGCCGATCCTCTGCTGAATGGTCCCCAAGCTCAATTCCATCTCCACCTCCTGGGTTCGCCACCGCCTTGCCCGTTATCCGGAGAGCCCATGACAGCGCGTAAAATCGCTTCCATCCGGCCGGATAGTGCCTCGGCGTCAAGCATATCACGCATGGTGGGGGGCGGCGAACGGGCGGTCAGGGAATAAGGACGGCACGGCCGACGACGCGGCCGACCTAGAGCGCTATCCGACCAGCTGGAAGCGATTTGATGGGGCAAAACGGTCTCTCGGGTAGGAGCGGCGCGCGGCGCGATGTGATACCAAAGGTCCTTGATAATGGCCCCTAGAGATCGGGCAGGCGATCCGCCGGGTAGGAGGGAAGCCGCCGGCGATGCAGCGCATCGTCAAGGCTTTCCGACGCCCGCCGGCGGTTCGCATGCCCGACCGGAACGGCGGCTTCCCAAGGCTTTCGGACGGCGTCCCGCGTGGCTTGCGATGTTTCACATCGCCGCGCCACGCGCTCCTAGCCGAAAACCTTGGGAAGCCGTCTCTAGGGGTCATTATCAAGGACCTTTGGTATAAGGCTTGAGATCGCGGGGGTGCGCCGATGAAGGTCGCGGGCAAACACCTTCGCACCATCGGGCTTGGCGATGACGGCTGGTCGGTCGAGATCATCGACCAGACCAAGCTGCCCTTCGCCTTCGAGACCGTGCGTCTCCGGACCCTGGAGGACGCGGCGCGGGCGATCACGGCGATGCAGGTGCGCGGCGCGCCGTTGATCGGCGCGACGGCGGCCTACGGGGTGTGCCTGGCGTTGCGCGCCGATGCTTCCGGCGATGCCCTCGATCGCGCCTGCGAGACCCTGATGGCGACCCGGCCGACGGCGGTGAACCTTGGTTGGGCGCTGGACGAGATGGCGGCGGCGGTCAGAAACCTTCCCGAAGGCGCCCGCGCCGACGCCGCCTACGCCCGCGCGGCGGCGATCGCGGAGGAAGACGTCGCCATTTGCCGCGCCATCGGCGGCAACGGGCTGTCGCTGATCCGTGCCGTAGCGAAGCTGAAAGCGGATAACGGGCCGGTCAACATCCTCACCCATTGCAACGCCGGATGGCTGGCGACGGTGGATTACGGCACCGCGCTGGCGCCCATCTACATGGCCCATGACGCCGGGATCGCGGTGCATGTCTGGGTCGACGAGACCCGGCCGCGCAATCAGGGCGCCAGCCTCACGGCATGGGAGCTTGCCGGCCACGGCGTGCCCCACACGGTGATCGTCGATAACGCCGGCGGGCATCTGATGCAGCGGGGAAGGGTCGATCTCTGCATCACCGGCACCGACCGCACGACCCGGGCGGGCGATGTCTGCAACAAGATCGGCACCTACTTGAAGGCGCTGGCGGCCAAGGACAACGGCGTGCCGTTCTACGTCGCCCTGCCGGGGCCGACCATCGACTGGACGATAAGCGACGGCGCCGACATCCCGATCGAGGAGCGCGATCCGGCGGAAGTGTCGGGGATCGCGGGGCGCGCCGAGGATGGCTCGGTGACGCGCGTCGATCTGATGCCCGATGGCAGCGCCGCCGCCAATTACGGCTTCGACATAACGCCGGCGCGCCTGATCACCGCGTTGATCACCGAGCGCGGGGTGTGCGAGGCGTCGGCGGAAGGCCTCTTGTCCCTCTATCCCGAGCGACGGGACCTAAGCTAATGAAACACCGGGAACTTCGCGCGAGCTTGATCGAGACCGCGCTTCGCATGAATGCGCTGGGGCTCAATCAGGGGCGAGCGGGGAATTTGAGCGTGCGCGTCGCCGGCGGTTTCCTGATCACGCCGAGCGGCATGGCCTATGACGCCATGCGCCCGTCCGACATCGTCGAGATGAAGGCCGATGGCGCCGTCACCGGCCGCCGCGCGCCGTCGAGCGAATGGCGCATCCACCTCGACATCTATGCCGCCAGGGACGAGGCCGGCGCGGTGGTGCACGCGCACCCGATGTTCGCCACCACGCTGGCCTGTACGGGGCGCCCGATCCCCGCCTTCCATTACATGGTCGCCGTCGCCGGGGGCCGCGACATTCGCTGCGCGCCCTACGCCACCTTCGGCACCAGAAAGCTTTCCGTGAACGCTCTTCGGGCGCTGGCGGATCGCAAGGCGTGCCTGTTGGCCAATCACGGCATCATCGCGCTGGGAACCGGCCTGGCGGAGGCGCTGGATCTGGCGTGCGAGGTCGAGACCCTGGCGGCCCAGTACTGGCGCGTCCTGCAGATCGGCAAGCCGAGGATTTTGCCGGCCAAGGAAATGGCGCGGGTCTTGAAGAAATTCGAGGGCTACGGCCTGCCCTCCGTACGACTTCGGGAGGCGGGCCTGCCCTCCGTACGACTTCGCCCTGCGGCCCATAGCCTTCGGGCGACGGGTCGGGAGGCGGGCCGCGCGTCGGCGCCGGCAAAACCCCGCAAACCACGGAAACCGCGAAAGACCTAGCCGCTTCTGCGTGGCGAAGGCCCGCTCAGCCGATATGCTCGGCCAGGAACTCCAGGGTGCGGCCGCGCGCCACTTTCGTCGCTTCCTGGTGAAAACTGCCGCGCTGCTCGCAGTTGAAGCCATGGCCCGCCCCTTGGTAGATGTAGACGGGGATGTCCGGCTGGGCGTTCTTGATGGTCTCGATCTTGCCGGCGTCGATCGCTTTGTCCTGATCGCCGATATGCAGGATCACCGGGCACTTCGGTTGCTCTTCGGCGAACTCGGCGACGTTGCCGCCGTAATAGGACACCACGGCGGCGAAATCGAGCCGCGTCGCCGCCAGCCAGGCCACCGAGCCGCCGTAGCAATAACCGACGACGGCCACCTTGCCGGCGGATTTGACCGCCGCCGCCGCCGCACTCACGTCGGCGAGCGCCCCATCCCAGCTGAGCTTGCCGCGGGTCTCGCGGCCCCGCCCCATGTCCGGTTCGACGTAGCCGAGCTCGATGCCGCGCTCGACGCGGTCGAACAGCGCCGGCGCGATGGCGACATAGCCGTCGGCGGCGTAACCGTCGCAGACCGACCTGATATGACTGTTGACCCCGAAGATCTCCTGGATGATGACGATCGCCCCTTTCGGCGCGCCGTCGGGATCGGCCTGGTAGGCGTCGAGCTGGTGGCCGTCGCCGGCGGTCAGTCGGATGGTATTGCCCATGGCTGCTTTCTCCCTGATCGGTTGAATGTTCTTGGCTTAAGGACCGAAGGCCCGCTCTCGATCGGCGGATTTTAGAATGTTCCGGCGGGTCATGGCAAATCGCCCGGCGGTCAAACATTGAAGCGGAAACGGATGACGTCGCCGTCCTTGACGACGTAGTCCTTGCCCTCGCTTCGCATCTTGCCGGCGTCCCTGGCGCCGTGCTCGCCGCCGCAAGCGATGAAGTCCTCATAGGCGATGGTCTCGGCGGCGATGAAACCTCGCATCATGTCGGAGTGGATGATGCCGGCCGAGGCCGGCGCCAGGGTGCCTTCGACGGCGGTCGAGGCGCGGGCCTCGTTGGGATTGGCGGTGAAGAAGGTGATCAGGCCGAGAAGCGCGTAACCGGCGTGAACCAGCCTGGCCAGGCCGGGCTCCTCGAGCCCCAGCGCGATGAGATATTCCTCTCTTTCCGCCGCGTCCTCGAGCCCGGCGACCTCGGCCTCGATTCCGGCGGCGATGACGATGGCCCCGGCGCCTTCCGCCTTGGCCTTCGCCATGACGCTTATCGAGGAGGCGTTGCCGCCCGCCGCCGCCTCTTCCTCGACGTTGCAGACGTAAAGCACCGGCTTGGCGGTCAGCAGCCGGAGCTCGTCCATGAGCCGGGCGTCCTCCTCACTCAATTCGAGGTCCCGGGCCGGGCGGCCCTGGCGTAGGGCTTCCAGCGCCCGCTCCGTCAGCCCGTGCAACGCCGCGGCCTCCCTATCGCCGCCGCGAAGCTTCTTGGTCAGCCCATCGAAACGCTTCTCCAAATTCTCCAGATCGGCCAGCATCAACTCGGTCTCGACTGTCTCGGCGTCGGCGATCGGATCGATACGGCCCTCGACATGGGCGACGTCGTCGTCGGCGAAACAGCGCAGCACGTGAACGATGGCGTCGACCTCGCGGATGTGGCCAAGAAACTGGTTGCCCAGCCCCTCGCCCCGGCTCGCGCCCCTGACCAGGCCGGCGATGTCGGTGAATTCGAGATAGGTCGGGGTCGCCTTGGCCGATCCGGCGATCCGGGCGACGGCGGAGAGCCTGGGATCGGGCACCGGCACGCGCCCGCTATTGGGCTCGATGGTGGTGAAGGGATAGTTCTGGGCCTCGGCCGCCGCGCGCGCGACCAGCGCGTTGAACAGCGTCGATTTGCCGACGTTGGGCAGGCCGACGATGCCGCAGGTGAAGCCCATTCAATTAAGGCCCATTTAGGGTTTTTCCGCCGGCCCGCAAGGTTCCGTTGCCTCTTCCGTGGATTCCTTGGGGGGTCCCTTGGGCTTGGGCGGCTTGGGCGGGGCGGTCAGCAGGGCGACCTTGCTCATGAAGCCGGCGCCGTCGTCGCCAAGAAGCAAAGGCAGGCACTCGGCGATGGCGCCCGTCAGGGCTTCCACCCACCGCATATCCTCGCGCGGGAAGTTCCTGAGCACGTATCGCTCGACTTCGTCCTTGTCGCCCGGATGGCCGACGCCGATGCGCACCCTGAGATAATCCTTGCCGATATGGCTGTCGATGCTTCTGAGGCCGTTATGGCCGGCGGCGCCACCGCCGCGCTTGACCCGGACCTTGCCGGGCACCAGGTCGATGTCGTCGTGGAGAACGATGATGTCGTCGGGCTCCAACTTGTAGAACCTCGCCGCGTTGCCGACCGCGAGGCCCGATTCGTTCATATAGGTCGCCGGCTTGAGCGCCAAAATCTTGGTGTTGCCGATCCTTCCTTCCGCCGCCCGACCGTTGAACCGTTCGCGGCGGGGGCCAAAGGAATGGCGGCGGATGATCTCATCCACCGCCATGAAACCGATGTTGTGCCGATTGTTGGTGTGTTCCGCCCCGGGGTTGCCGAGGCCGACGAGCAGCAGCATGGAATCTTACCCGCTAGAGCGCTCGGGGAATCGAGGCGCCTAGGCGTTGCCTCGCCTCGATGGCGGTAGTACCACGCCCGCCGCCACCGGGGGTCCCGAAACAGGCTCCTAGGATTTCGGTTCCTTCTTTTCCTTGTCCGCCGCCGCTTCCTCTTTGCCTTCCTCGGCGGGCGCTTCGCCCTCCACCACGGCCTCGGCGCCTTCCTCGAGTTCTTCCTCGACCTCTTCGGCCAGGGCCGCTTGGGCGGCGGTGTCTTCCTCGGCCTTCACCGTCGGCGCGGCGACCGTGGCGATGGTGAAATCGCGGTCGGCGACCGCCGGCTTGACGCCTTCAGGCAAAGGGACCTCGCCGATATGCAGGCTGTCACCGATCTCGAGGCCGGTGAGGTCGATGGTGATGGCTTGGGGGATGTTCTCCGCCGTACAGACGAGATCGATTTCGTGGCGCACGACATTCAAAACGCCGCCGCGCTTGATCCCCGGCGATTCCCCTTCATTGATGAAGATGACGGGCACCGCGACCGTTATCTCCGTCCCCGCGAGCACGCGCAGGAAGTCGACATGGATCGGCTCGTCGGTGACGGGATGGAACTGCACGTCCCTGGGCAGCACCCTGTGGGTCTCGCCGTTGACCCTGATATCGACCAGCTTGGTGAAGAACCCGGTCTTCGTCAGTTCCATGAGCAAGGTCTTGGGGTCCACCGAGACCATCAGAGGCTCTTGCTTGTTGCCGTAGATCACGGCGGGGACATAGCCCGCGCGCCGGACCGCGCGCGCGGCGCCCTTGCCGGCATTTTCGCGGGCATTGGCGGGAAGGTCGACGACGTCACTCATGTCGCTAAGCTCCTGAAATTACGTACTAACGATATTTCCCCGGCGTCGAAGAGTCCAGCGTCCAATCCCCTGGCGGAACGGCGGGACCGGCAGCGGGCGACGGATGAGACCCAGTTTTCAAGGGAAATGGCCTTAATCGAACAGGCTCGACACCGAACTCCCGTCACTGATACGGCGCACCGCCTCCGCCATTAGCGGGGCGATGGTCAGTTTGTCAATAGTGTTTGATCCGCGAACGGCCTCGGTCTCCATGATGGAATCGGTGACCACCAGTTTTTCCAGTTGGGACGACGACACCCGCGCCACGGCTTCGCCCGAGAACACGCCGTGGGTGACATAGGCGGCGACCGACTTGGCGCCCGATTCCATCAGCGCATCGGCGGCATTACACAGTGTTCCCGCCGAATCGACGATGTCGTCGATCAGAATGCAACGCCGGTCGGAAACGTCGCCGATGACGTTCATCACCTCGGACACGCCGGCGCGATCGCGGCGCTTGTCGATGATGGCGATATTGGTGTCCAGCCGCTTGGCCATGCCCCGCGCCCTGACGACGCCGCCGATGTCGGGCGAGACGATGGTCAGTTCGCCGTTGTCGAACTTTTCCCTGATGTCCTTGGCGAACACCGGTTCGGCATAGAGGTTGTCCACGGGGATGTCGAAGAAGCCTTGGATCTGGCCGGCGTGGAGGTCCATGGTCAGGACCCTGTTGGCGCCCGCGGTGGTGATCAGATTTGCCACCAGCTTGGCCGATATCGGCGAACGCGGCGTCGTCTTGCGGTCCTGGCGGGCATAGCCGAAATAGGGGATGACGGCGGTGATGCTCCGGGCCGAGCCCCGCTTCAAGGCGTCCAGGGTGACCAGCAGTTCCATCAGCGTGTCGTTGGCCGGAAATGACGTCGACTGGATGACGAAAACGTCCTCGCCGCGGATGTTCTCCTCGATTTCCACGAATACTTCCATGTCGGAAAAGCGGCGGATACTGGCCTTGGTGAGTTCGAGATCCAGGTAATCCGACATCGCTTCGGCCAGGAGCCGATTGCTGTTACCGGCGAGGACTTTCATGCAAAGGTCTCTTCGTGGCGCATCGGGAGGCGATTTGCGCCGGCCCAGGCCGACGCTCGGAAGACCGAGAGAGGGCGGAATGTACCAGTGCGCCGGGTTCCTGTAAATGGCCCCGTCGGCGCCCCGAAACAAACCGCCAAAGCCGCATATTCCCCATATATTCCGGCATTTATCGCCCTCCGACGGCGCCCGCCGGACGGCGCCTCGCCTGGCGCTCGATAAGTTCCGCCACCCCCGATGCGGCGGCCTTGGCGGCGGCGTGGGCCCATTCGCCCCAGGGGCCGTCGAGCGCCCCCGCCGGCACGCGGGCGTTCTGGGTGATGGTGCCGACCTCGGCGCCCTCGGCATCGATCGCCGTCCAGGTGATGGCCACCCTTTGCGTCCCCGAAGGCGCGGCGCTCAACCGTACGCTTCCCAGCAGCACGAGGCTGTCATCGGTAATCTCCTCGCTCAACCTGACGCCCGCCTTGCGAAGGTGAAAGGCCATGGCGCGCACCAGCGAGTCCCGGCCGTCCCCGGGGGCGTCGTCGACCGGCAGGATGACGACGCTGGGCCCGGTGGCGGTGGGGGCGAGCCGGGCGTCCTCCTCGGCGAGAAGCCGGGCGATTTCGGGCGCCGCCTTCTTCGCCAGCGCCCGCAAAAGGGGCGCGGCGCCCAGCTTCCAGGCGGGGTTGAGCGCTTGGGCGGTCTGCTTGAATTCGCCGACGGGGCGCCCACGGCTGTCGTTCAGCCGCCAGGAAATCCGAATTTCATCGCGCATGGCGTCGAGAGGCGCGACCGTGGCGCTGGCGAAAAGCAGAAAACTTTGCCGGTTGCCGGCGGTGGCGCTCGCCACGATTTCGGCCTCGCGCAGCGCCCGGGCCATTTCGCCGGCAAGGGCGCGCGGCGCCGGCGCGCCGGTGATTTCCTTGACGACGATGCCGGTACGCGCGCCGGGCCAAAGCAAGGCGTTGGCGTCCTTGTCCGCCGGCTGGAACGGCTGCGGCAGGGGCTGGCAGGCGGCCCCGATGCCCGCGAAGCACAGCAAAAGCGCCAGTCCAGGCGTTTGCCTAAAAGACACAACTCACCATCAGGCCGAGGACGAGCACGATGATGAATATGATGAGATACGGCATTCCCTGCGTCCGCCGATAAGCCTTCATTGCCCCGGCGCGCGCGGCATGTGCCGGGCTCCGCCGCTTGGACTTCCCTTATCGCTACAGTTTTGCGCTTGCGGCGCCCGCTTGCAAGGGCGTTGTTCGGGCCGCGATCATGTCTCTGCCGCCTCGCCACGGCGCCTTCCCTTCGCCGCCGGTCAGGGCGCCAAGGCGATCGCCGAAAGGCCGCGGCCGTAACCTTCCTCGCCGCGAAGGACGCTGCGACGGTAGCTGAAGAAACGGTCCTCCTCGGCACAGGTATCATGGCCGCTGGCCACCACCTCGCCCAAGCCCAACGCGGTGAGCCTGGATGCGATGTAGCCGGCGAAATCGAAGCGATAGTGGCCGCCCGCCGCGTCGGCGAAGAAACGCCCGTTGGCGGGCGCTTCGGCGAGGAAGGGCGCGGGGAACTCCGGACCCACCTCGTAGGAGTCCTCGCCGATACAGGGGCCGATGGCGGCGACGGTGTTTGCCGCCTCGGCGCCGAGCCCGGCCATGGCTTCGATGGTGGCCTCGAGAACGCCGCCGAGCGCCCCGCGCCAGCCGGCATGGGCGGCGCCGATGACGCCGGCTTCTGCGTCGGCGAACAATACGGGCGCGCAGTCGGCGCTCAATATGCCAAGGGCGATCCCCGGCGTCCGCGTGACCAAGCCATCGGCGGTCGGCCTCGCTTCCTGGGCGAAGGCGCGTTCGACCACTTCGACCTTGGCGCTATGCACCTGTCTGGCGGTGAGGAGCGCGTCCGGCGCCAGATCGAGCCGCGCCATGGCGCGCGCCCGGTTGGCGGCGACCTTGTCGCGGTCGTCTCCCGAGCCGAAGCCGGTGTTGAGGGAGGTGAAGACGCCGTCGCTCACCCCGCCCTCGCGGGTGAAGAAGGCGTGCCTGACGGCGGCGATCTCGTCGAGCGGCGCAACGGTGATCATTGCGGCGTCTCGAAACCGGGCGGCGTCTCGAAACCGGGTGGCGCCGGCTGGCCGGGATGGGCGAGGCACAGCGCCTTGAAGAGGACGCCCATTTCGCTTGACGCCACCAGTCGCTTGAGAGCAGAGCGGATGTCCTTGACTTGCGCCGGCGATGCGCTTTCGAGAAGGGTTTCGGTCCTGGCGTCGATGCCGAGGCTGCCGAGAAACGCGCCTTGGGACACCGGGCCAAAGGTGGCGGCGCCGGCCCCGGCACCGGCCGCGGCCAGGGCCTCGAAATCGACATGCGCCGTCAGGTCCGCCCCGCCGGGATCGGCAAGCACGTCATGGAATTTGTGTCCCTTGACCGCCTGCAGCGTCTCGCCCGGCGTGCTTCGCCCATGCCCGTAGTCGACGATCAGCGCGACGCCGCCGGCGCGCGCCAGGCGCCCGCCGATCTCCGCGGCCAGCGCCCGGCCCTCGGGCGAGACCTCGCCGATGGCGCCGATGGGCACGGTTTGCGAAGGGGCGTTCAAGAGGGGGGCGGGCAGGGGCGCTTCCCCTTCCGCCGCCCCGGTGGCAAGGGTGAAGCGGAACTCACCGGCGACGGCATCGAAACGGACGAGCCGTTCGACCCAGCCCTCCCCGGTGCGCTCGAACTGTTGGACCGGCAGGGCGTCGAAGAACTCGTTGGCGATCAGGATCATCCGCCCGTCCGGCACGGAATCGAGGCGGGCGTGCCAGCGGGGCGCGTAATCGCCAAGCATTTCGCCTTGCCGGGCGCGCAGCGCCGGGCTGGTCTCGACGAGATGAAGGCGGAGGGCGTCGATGAAGTCAGGCGCCGCGCGCGCGGCGCGCAGCGCGTCGCCCATCAGGGTGCCGCGGCCGGGACCGAGCTCGACCAGATGCACCACCTTCGGGCGTCCCATCTGCCGCCAACAGATGACGCACCAAAGGCCGATCAGTTCGCCGAACATCTGGCTGATCTCGGGCGCGGTGATGAAGTCGCCCCGGACCCCGAAAGGGTCCTTCCCCATGTAATAGCCGTATTTCGGATGGCCGAGCGCCGCCGCCATGTAATCGGCGACGGTGATCGGTCCCTGGCGCTCGATGCGCCGGCGCAAGATACGGGCGAGCGCGTTCATGGCCGGCGGACGGCGGCGACGATGAGGTAAAGACCGAATGCCAGCAACGGAAGGGACAGGAGCTGGCCCATGGTGGCGCCGGCGAGGAGGAATCCCAGATGGGCGTCGGGCTCGCGGAAGAACTCGATGAAGAAGCGAAAGGCGCCGTAACCGGTAAGGAATATGCCGATGAGAAGCCCGTGCCGCGCCCGCGCGCCGGTCAGCCTGTCGACCGCCAGCAGGATGAGGAACAGCACCAGCCCCTCGAGCGCCGCTTCGTAAAGCTGGCTCGGATGGCGCGGCGCCGGGCCGCCGCTGGGGAACACCATGGCCCAGGGCACGTCCGTCGCCCGGCCGAACAGCTCGCCGTTGATGAAGTTGGCGACGCGCCCGAAGAACAGGCCGATGGGCGCCACCAGGGCGATGAGGTCGCAGACGCCGAGCAGATTGAGACCGCGTTTGCGGCTGAACAGCACGATCGCCACCGCCACGCCGAGGAGGCCGCCGTGAAACGACATGCCGCCCCGCCACATGGCGAAGATCTCGAGCGGCCGGAAGAGGAAATATTCGGCGTTATAGAACACCACGTAACCGAGCCTGCCGCCAAGGATGATCCCAAGGGTCGCCCACAACAGGAAGTCGTCGACGTCGCGCCGCTCCATGACCTTGGGCTCGCCCTCGGCGAGGCGCAGCATATACCGCCAACCGAGCAAAAGCCCGGCGACGTAGGCCAGCGCGTACCAGCGGATCACCAGCGGGCCGAATTCCACCAGCACCGGATCGATCGAGGGGAAGGGGAGGGTCAAGGGCATGAATGCCCGCCACGCCGCCGGCTCATCATCGCGCTGGAGTTCATCTGTAGGGATCGTCGGTGTCGAGATAGTCGCGGACATAGCGGCCGACGCCTTCCTCGATGGCGGTGAAAGGTTTCTCGAAGCCGGCGCTTCTCAGGCGGTCCATCTTCGCCTCGGTGAAATACTGGTACTTCTCGCGGATTTCGTCGGGGGTATCGACGTAGTGGATGTTCGCCTCCTTGCCGAGCGCCGCGAACACCGCCCGCGCCAGATCGGCGAAGCTCCTGGCCTTGCCGGTCCCCATGTTGAACAGGCCGCTCACCTCGGGGTGGTCGAACAGCCACCCCATGACATCGGCGCAGTCCCCGACCCAGACGAAATCGCGCAACTGTCCGCCGTCCGGATAGTCCGGGTCGTGGGACTTGAACAGCCTCGCCGTCCCGTCCCGCTTGGCGGCGGGATAGATCTGGGCGACGACGCTTTGCTGGGAACCCTTGTGATATTCGTTGGGTCCATAGACGTTGAAGAACTTCAGCCCGACCCATTGGCGCGGCGCCGGCGCGCCGTTCTCGATGGCGCGGGCGACGCGGCGGTCGAACAGGTGCTTGGACCAGCCATAGGCGTTCATCGGCTTGAGCCGGGCCAATGCCGCGGTCGAGAATTCGTCGTCGAAGCCGGCGCCGCCGTCGCCGTAGGTCGCCGCCGAGGAGGCGTAGATCAGGCGCGAGCCATGTTTGGCGCACCACTCCCAGAGATCGAGGGACAGGGTGAAGTTGGAGCGGATCAAGCGGTCGGCGTCGGTCTCGGTGGTCGACGATATGGCGCCCATGTGGAAGATGGCGTCGATGTCCCCGGCATTGGCGTCGAGGAAATCGAACAGCTTTTCGGGCTGGATGAAGGCGGCGATCTCGCGCTTGGCGAGGTTGCGCCATTTGCCGCCGGCGCCGAGCGAGTCGCAGATCACCAGATCGCCGGCGCCCCGGTCCTCGAGCGCCGCCGCCAGGTTCGAGCCGATGAAACCGCCGCCGCCGGTTATCAAGATCATGAACCAACCACCCCCATAGCGCCCCTTTATAGGATCGGCCATCTTCCGGGGCAAGACGCCCCGCCGCCGCAAGGTCGCGGTGATTGAGTCCGGGTAGTGCCAGGAGCAGACTCGAAGGCGAGTTTTCGGCGTGTGGCACTGACAGGGAATACCTACTCATTTACCCGGTGAACGTCGGATGATACGAATATGGTGGTGATCGATCGCCGTGGAACTCCCTGGGCCGATAACAGGGTTTGGTTGTTGCCGACGGTCCGATCGGAGGCTTCCATGGTACGCTTGAGCGATCTGCCAGACTATGAAGCGAGCCATTTGCTGGCGAAGCGTTGTCCACCCTTCAAGACCCAACCTTGGGTCCGAGGACCGCCGCTCAAGGAACGCCGCCTTTCCGTGGTGACGACGGCGGGTGTTCATTCTCGTGGCGAACGAACCTTCAACCTTATCGACGCCAGTTACCGGGTGATCCCCGGCGACACCGATGGAGGCGACTTGTTGATGTCGCACACCTCGGTCAATTTCGACCGAAGCGGATTCCAGCAGGATGTAAATGTCGTGTTCCCGATCGACCGGCTGCGGGAGCTTGAGGCGGCTGGCGAAATCGGTTCGTTGGCGCGGTTCCATTACGCCTTCATGAGTGCCGGCGCGCGGGCCGAGGATTTTGAGCCCGGCGCGCGGGAGGTGGCGGGACTGTTGAAGGAGGACCGGGTTAACGCCGTTCTGCTGTGTCCGGTTTGACCGAACTGCACGACCGCCGTGAGCGCGTTGGGGCATTACCTCGAGGAAGAAGGCATTCCGACAACGGGGATCAGTCTCGTCCGGGAACATACCGAGGGATTTCGTCCGCCCCGGTTCCTTTGGGTTCCCTTCGAGCTCGGCCGACCTTTTGGCGCACCCGATGATCCCGAGTTCCAGATGCGGGTGTTGCGCGCGGCGCTGGCCTTGTTGGAATCCGAGGACGGTCCCGTACTGCTGGTGGATTTTCCTGAAGATGCCCCGGTAACGAGCGAAGAAGGCGCGGCTTGGGCCTGCCCGGTAAATCTGGCGCCACCGCCAAGGGAACAAAGCCAACTCGGAGCGGCGCTCGCCGCCGAAATGGGCGCCCTCGCCCCGTGGTACGACCTGGCGGTTCGCACCCGCGGGCGCACGACGGTTGGCGCCAGTGGCATGGACATCCAAAAAGCGGCTGATTTCATCGCCGGATTTTTGGCGGGTAAGCGCGACAACCCGCCGCCGGGCGTCAGCTTGGCGGAGGCGCTGAAATTAACTTTTGAGGACATCAAGGCATGGTATCTCGAGGCGGCGACGGCGCGCCCCGGTTCACCGCCGAGCGATGTCTTGGCCGACTGGTTCTGGGGTGAGACCGTCGCCGGGCACATATTGCTCGATCTGTACCGGGTTTGCCTGGCGAGCGACGATGAAGGACTGCTCATCCTTGCCAAGGGCTTTTTCCTCCCGCGCTCGCAGATGCATCGTCTCGACAGATAGGGCGATCCGTAAAACCCACGATCTTGGCCGCTCAGGCTCGGCGGCAGGAATGCCGGGACACTCCCCCCGGACCACGCCTGGTTGCATGGGACGCCGGCGCCCCGCATAATGGGCGCACCTTTGGCACGGAGCCCGTATCATGCAGATCAACAACCGCTTGCTCGACGACCTGGCGCGGGTGGCGAGCGGCGCGCTCGGCGTCGCCGCCGGCGTCAAGGGCGAGGTCGAGGCGCTTTTGCGCCAGCGCTTCGAGCGTATCCTGACCGACATGGACCTGGTCGGCCGCGAGGAATTCGAGGCCGTCAAGGCGATGGCCGCCAAGGCCCGCGCCGAACAGGAGCGGCTGGCCGAAAAGCTGGCGCGGCTCGAGGCGGCGCAAGGGACGGCGCCGGCGGTCACGGCGGCGAAGGGCCGCCGGAAAAGGGCCGCCACCCCCAAGACCTCCCCATCAAGCGAGTGATCGGCGCCGGCCGATGGGCAAGGGACGGCGCGTTACGGTGATCGTTAGGCAGGCGATCGGACGCCTTTCCTTGGCGCTTGCCCTTGCGCTTGCGCTCCTCGTTGGCTGGGCGGGCGCGGGCGCGGCGCAAACCGCCGGCTTCGATGCCGGCTTCGCCGCTTATCAGCGCGGCGATTACGCCACCGCCTATCGGGAGTTCAAGGGTCCGGCCGGGCGCGGCGACGCCGAAGCCCAATACAATCTCGCCGTCCTCTACGATCTCGGCCGGGGTGTCGAGCGCGACATCGATCAGGCCGTCGAGTGGTACCAGCGCGCGGCGGCCCAGGGCAATGCCGACGCCCAGCTCATGCTGGGCGTCAAATACGCCAACAAGGAAGGCGTGCCGCGGGACCTGGTCCTGGCCTACGCCTATTTCTCCCTGGCCGCGTCCCAGGGGCATGAGGGAGCCAGGACGCGCCTCGACGCCGTAGCCAAGCGTCTGGGCGCCGCCCAGATCGGCGCCGCCCGGCGGCTGTTGAGGGAGTCGAGGCGAAGCGTCACCGACGCCGGTTCCGCCGAGGCCCGCGCCATCCCGGCGCGGGCGCTGATCGCCAACATTCAAAAATTGCTCGATGTTCTCGGCTACGACCCGGGTGGGGTCGACGGGCTCGCCGGCGCGGCGACGGCGGAAGCGGCGCGCGCCTTTCAACGCGATCAGGGCCTGATCGAGGATGGCGAAGCCACCAGCGGCCTTCTGGACCGCCTCGACGCGGCCTATCGCGAGCTTCTATCGCGCCGGATCGTGCGTTTCGGCAAGGGCGTGCTGTGGAAGGTCGAGGACGGCAAGGCCGAGGCCAGCTACCTCTTCGGCACCATACATTCGTCGGACCGACGCGTCCTCGACCTGGCGGCGCCGGTGAAGCGCGCCTTTTACGGCGCCGACAGCGTGACCCTGGAGATCGCCCCACCCGACGGAGAATCGGTCAAAGTCTTCGCCCAGAGGGTCGCCCAGGGGATGATGCTCGCGCCCGGCCGCTCGCTCGATGACATTCTCGGGCCTGAGTTGTTCGCCGAGACGGTGAGGGCGCTCAGGCCCTACGGCTTGACGGCGCGGCAACTCAGGCGCTTCAAGCCGTGGGTGATCTATACGCTGTTCTCCACCCCGCCCGGCGATCTCCGGCGCACCCGCCAGAAGCGGCCAAGCGCCGTCGCCCTCGACATGTGGCTCGGAAACGAGGCGCGGCGCCGGGGCAAGCCGGTTCATGCTCTGGAAACCCTGGAAGAGCAGTTCGCCGTCTTCAATTCGATGGCGGAGCGCGATCAGGTCGCCCTGCTCGAGAGCACCATCGCCTACGCCGGCGAGGCGAGCAATTCGTCGGAGGAGATGATGCGGTTCTATCTGGCGCGGGACATAGCGGCGATTTTCCGCTTCTGGATAGCACCGGCCAAGCACATGGGGCCCGATTTCCTACGCGCCTTCATGGAACGGCTCCTCGACCGGAGGAACGTGGTGATGGTGGCGCGCATGGCGCCGCGGCTTGCCGAAGGCAACGCCTTCATCGCCGTCGGCGCGGCGCACCTTCCCGGCGACAAGGGCATTCTTTATCTCCTCGAACAGCAGGGCTACCGGATCTCCCGGGTCTACTGACGCCGTTCATTTCCTTCCGATCACCCCGGCGCCCGCGTCATCGGGTCTCGCCGCGCCCTCCGGGCCAAGGCGTCCCGCCGGGGCAGCAATGTTATCCACAGAAACCTTGATCCGGCGTCGAATCCTCTCTTGCGTCGGGCCCGGCAATTTGGCAACCTACCGTACATAGTAGGTGGGGAGCCTCGAGCCACAATATGTCGGAGTACGAGGGCCGTTCTTTTTTCATCTAACGACCCCCGGCGCCGAGTTTCCCGTCATCGGAGTTCGCGTTCATGCCCGTAGCGTCCATGGAGAGTGGTCCCCGTCCCGCCAACCCCATCGATGTCGTCGAGGAGATCGTCAGTTCCAACGACTGGACCTTCGACCGCGCCGGCGACAACGAGTTGACGGTGGAGGTGGCCGGGCAGTGGTGCAATTACCGGCTCTATTTCTCTTGGCGCGACGATTACCACGCGCTCCATTTCTCCTGCGCCTTCGATATGCGGGTGCCGGAAAAGCGCCTCGCCCCGGTGCATCAGCTTCTCGCCCTGGTCAACGAGAAGATGTGGATCGGCCATTTCGATCTGTGGTCGGATGACGGTTTGCCGATGTTCCGGCACGCGGTCCTGTTGCGGGGCTCGGAGGGCGCCAGCGCCGAACAGCTCGAAGACCTGGTCTCGGTGGCGCTCAATGAGTGCGATCGTTTCTACCCCGCCTTCCAGTTCGTCATCTGGAGCGGCAAGGCGCCGGCCGACGCCCTCGCCGCCGCCATGATCAGCCCCGCCGGAGAGGCCTGACGCC
This sequence comes from Pseudomonadota bacterium, assembly GCA_022566265.1. GTDB lineage: Bacteria > Pseudomonadota > Alphaproteobacteria > SMXQ01 > SMXQ01 > JACZQV01. The sequence goes on from JADFJG010000047.1 coordinate 18,385, forward strand.
ATGGCCGGGCCGCTGCTGCTGGTCGGCTGCGGAAAGATGGGCGGCGCGTTGCTCGGCGGTTGGCTGGACCGGGGCATGACGCCCGGGGACATCACCGTCATCGAGCCCGGCGATGGCCTCGCCGCCGGGATCGCGGCGCGTCACGGCGTCACCGTCCATACAGCGCCTGGCGATCTCGCCCGGGGCTTCTCTCCCGCCGTCGTGCTGTTCGCCGTCAAGCCCCAGACCGTCGACCAGGTGGCGCCGGCCTATCGCGCCTTCGCCGGGGCGGGGACCGTGTTCCTGACCATCGCCGCCGGCAAGACGGTGGCCGGTTTCGAGCGCCACCTGGGCGAAACGGCGGCGGTGGTGCGCGCCATGCCCAACACGCCGGCCGCGGTGCGCCGCGGCATCGCCGTCGCCTTCGCCAACGCCAACGTCGGCGATGATCAACGGGCCCAATGTCAGGCCCTGCTCGAGGCCGTCGGCGAGGTCGCCTGGGTCGATGACGAAAGGCTTCTCGATCCGGTGACCGCCGTTTCGGGCAGCGGACCGGCCTATGTGTTCCTGCTCATCGAATGTCTGGCCGAGGCCGGGATCGCGGCGGGCCTGCCCGAGGATCTCAGCTCGCGCCTGGCGCGCGCGACGGTGGCCGGCGCCGGCGAGCTCGCCCGCCTGTCCGAGGAGCCCGCCGGCGCCCTGCGCCAGAACGTCACCAGCCCCGGCGGCACCACGGCGGCGGCGCTCGAGGTGCTGATGGCACCGGATGGTCTCAAGCCCCTCATGGTCCGGGCGGTCGAGGCCGCCACCCGGCGCGCACGCGAACTGGCGAGCTGAACCGCCCCGATGGTCGAAAAGAACCGCGGCCCCGGCGGGCCTTCGCCACGCCCTGCCCTCCGTACGACTTCGCCCTGCGGCCCAAAGCCTACGGGCGACGGGTCGGGAGGCGGGCGAAGCGGCTCTCGCCTCGGCGAAGCCTCCGGCGGAGCCAGGGTCGGCCGCACGGGCGGGCCGGCAACTGGATTAACCCGCGGTTTTGGGGTATGTTCGAGATCACCGGCCGCTCACCGCCCGTTGGCAGCCGCTTGGTTTCGGTTAGAACCCCGTTAAGGGGCGCCCTCGGCGCGGCGGTCGTGAACGGTCGAGGGACGCCGGGCCATGGTCAGGAAAGCGGACATCCCGAAGCACATCATCGACACCGCGCTCACCCTCGCGGCGGAGCGCCGCTGGGGGGAGATTTCGCTCAACCATATCGCCCGGGCGGCGAAGCTGCCGCTGAGCGGGGTCTACGGCGTATTCACGTCGAAGACGGCGATTCTCGCCGCCTTTTCGCGCCAACTCGACGCCGATATGTTGGCCGCGCTCGACGCCGATGCCGCCGAGGCGCCGGTGCGCGAGCGCCTGTTCGACGCGCTGATGAAGCGCTTCGATGCCCTCAACCCTCATAAAGGCGCCATCGCCAATATCCTCGGGGACAGTTGCGCCGACCCCATCGCCGCGTTCTCGGGCCTGGCGCCGCTCGGCCAATCCATGGCCTGGATGCTGGAAGGGGCCGGTATCGGCACCCAAGGGCCGCTTGGCCTTCTGCGCATCAAGGGCCTCTCGATGATCTATCTTTCGGCGCTGGTGGTCTGGCTCCGGGACGACAGTCCCGACATGGCGAAGACCATGGCCCATCTGGACAAGCGCCTGCGCCAGGCGGAAAACTGCGTCATCGCGCTTCGGTGCCGCCGCCGCCGGAGCGGGGCGCCCGCCGGGGCCGAAGCGGGCTGAAACGCGGGCGCCGGACCGGCGGTTGGTCTGAGACGCCCAGGCGGCCAAATGCCCGCTGTCATCCTTTTAAGAATTCGCGGCCCTACAAGGGCAGGCGCAGGCAGGCCCTGAGACCGCCGGTCGGGGATCGGTCGAGCGTGATGGAGCCGCCGTGACCGTGCAGCACGTCGCGGGCGATGGTGAGACCGAGCCCGACCCCGCCGGTGGCGACGTTGCGCGAGCTTTCGAGGCGGTGGAAGGGGCGGAACACTTCCTGGCGTTGGTCCTCGGGGATGCCGGGTCCGTCGTCGTCGATGGTGATCTCGACGCCGTTGTCCTTCTTGGCCACGCCGACGACGACGTGATCGGCGTAGCGCACGGCGTTGGCGACGACGTTGGCGACGCAGCGCTTGAAGGCGGCCGGTCTCAGCGGCACGTTCATGGCGCCGTCGGCATTCAGTTCGATCTTTCCGCCCGCCCGCCTGGCGCCATTGACCACCTCGCTCAGCAGGGCATGGAGGTCGGTCGGCACCACGGCTTCGGTCTCCTCGCCGCGGGCGAATTCGAGATAGCCCTCGACCATTTTTTCCATTTCCACGACGTCGGCCTTGAGCTCCGCCGTCTCCGGCGTATCCTCGAGCATGGCGAGCTGCAGCTTCATGCGCGTCAGCGGCGTGCGCAGATCATGGGACACGCCCGCCAGCATTTCCGTGCGCTGGGTGATTTGACGTTGGATACGTTGGCGCATGTTGTTGAAGGCGCTGGCCGCCTGGCGCACCTCGATGGCGCCGGTGGGCTTGAAATCCGGCACGTCCCGGCCCTTGCCGAAACTGTCCGCCGCCGCCGCCAGGCGGCGGATCGGCCGCACCTGGTTGCGCATGAAGATCGTGGCGACGGCGAACAGGATCATCGAGGAGCCGACCATCCACATGACGAAGACATAGGTGGTCGAGGAGAACAGCCGCTTGCGCGAGGCGATGATCGTGAGGACCCCGTCCTGGAGTTGCAGGTCGATCTCCACCGAGCGCGGATGGGAGACCGCGTCGATATGGAAAGGGCGGCGGACCCGCGCCGTGAGCGCGCGCGATAGCATCCGCTCGAGGCGATCGTTGCTTCGCGGCGGCAGGGTGTTGGGCAGGATTTCCCCTTCCTTGAAGGTGGCCTTCAATTGCATATGGCTGTGCGCCATCGCCAGCACGGTGGCGCGGTTCTCGGGCCCGGGAAATTCCCCGAGCGAAGCGACGACGGCGGCGATATCACCGGCCAGTCCGCCGGCGAGACGGCGCGCCACCGTGTTCCAGTGGTTCTCGAAAAACACGTAGGTGGAGATCACCTGCAACAGAATGAGCGGCGAAACGATGATCAGCAGCGATCGTCCCAAGAGCGTCCGTGGCAAGAACCGTTTCAGCACGGCGACACTCCTTTCCTTTCCCCCGATCGGGTCCTTTCCCCGGATCGGGTCCTTTCCCTCAGTCCGGCCTCAGGACGTAGCCTCTGCCGCGGACGGTCTGAAGGTATCGCGGCAGTTTCGGGTCCGGTTCGATCTTGCGGCGCAAACGCGTGACCTGGACATCGACGCTTCGGTTGTTGGCGCAATCCGTGCCGTGGCGCCTGATTTCCTCGCGGCTCAGCGGCGCACCGGCGTTTTGCGCCAGGATCTTGAGCAGGCTCGCCTCCGAGGAGGTCAGCCTGACCACGTCGCCGGCGCGCGTCAGTTCCTGGCGCGCGGTATCGAACGAGCACGCCCCGAGCCTGACCGTCGCCGGCATCTCGGCGGGCGGGGGGACCCGGCCCAGGATGGTGCGGATGCGAAGCACGAGCTCACGCGGCTCGAACGGCTTGGGCAGATAATCGTCGGCGCCCCGCTCCAGCCCCCGGATGCGGTCCTCGGCCTCGCCCATGGCGGTGAGCAGCAGGATCGGGACGGTCGTGCGCCGGCGAAGCGCGGCCGTCAGATCGAGGCCGCTTTCGCCCGGCATCATGACGTCGAGCACGATCAGGTCGAAGGCGAGGCCTTCCAGCTTGGCGCGGGCGTGGGCGGCGTCGGACGCCGTGGTCACGCGAAAGCCGTTTTCCGAAAGGTACTTCTGCAGAAGCTCGCGCAGGCGGAGATCGTCGTCGACGACGAGCACGTGGGGCGTGTCGGTCATCATGGGCGCATTATAAAGCCCGATCGTCATGGTTTGCCAGCCGTCACGGCCGTGGCGCCAGGGGTCCCTCGATCTGGCGCCGGTCGCGGTCATTGACGATACCGAGCAACACCTTGCGGAATCCCTCCACCGCTTCCGCCCCGGCGCTGCGGTAGGCCCGGGCGATGCAGGCGCGTTGCTTTTGCGACAGCATGCGCTCGATCTCGACCCCCTTGGGCGTCAGTTCGAGGTGGCGCCGGCGCCGGTCCCTGAGCCCCGGGCGCTGGGTGATGAAGTCCTCCTTCACCAGGTCGCCCAACACCCTCGACAGGCTCTGCTTGGTAATGCGCAGGATCGAAAGCAGCTCGGAGACGGTGATGGCGGGATGGCGGCCGACGAAGTAGAGGGTGCGGTGATGGGCCCGGCCGAGCTGGTATTTCGCCAGTATCGCGTCGGCCTCCTCGGCGAAATCGCGGTAGGCGTAAAACAACAGCTCCATGCCCTGGCGCAACTCCTCCTCGCGCAGGAACAGGGGATTGAATCCTGGTTTTAAGTCAGCCACGTTGACATATATGATGGCAAATGTTAGTCAACGCAACGACATTTAATTGCGCCTTAAGTCTTTGAAAGCATTGCTTCATGTCGCTGATGCCCTTCGACGACCGCGATGGCGTCATCTGGTTCGACGGCAACATGGTGCCCTGGCGCGACGCCAAGGTGCATGTGCTGAGCCATGGCCTCCATTACGCCAGCTGCGTGTTCGAGGGCGAGCGGGTCTATGGCCGGCGGATTTTCAAGCTCACCGAGCATAGCCAACGCCTGGCCCATTCGGCCGAGGTGCTGGGCTTCGAGTTGCCCTATTCCGTCGCCGACATCGACCAGGCCTGCCACGACATCGTCGCCGCCCAGAACATCGTCGACGGCTATGTCCGCCCGGTGGCGTGGCGCGGCTCGGAGATGATGGCGATCTCGGCCCAGCAGACCACCATCCACGTCGCCATCGCCGCCTGGGAGTGGCCGTCCTATTTCGATCCGGCGGCGCGGCTCAAGGGCATCAGGCTCGCCATCTCCCAATGGCGGCGCCCGGCGCCCGACACGGCGCCGACCGACAGTAAATCCGCCGGCCTTTACATGATCTGCACCCTTTCCAAGCACGCCGCCGAGGCCAAGGGTTACGCCGACGCCCTGATGCTGGATTGGCGGGGCCGGGTGGCGGAAGCGACCGGCGCCAACTTCTTCATGGCCCAGGGCGGCGAGCTGCACACGCCGATCCCCGACTGTTTCCTCGACGGCATCACCCGGCGCACGGTCATCGAGCTGGCGCGCGGGCGCGGCATCAAGGTGGTCGAGCGGGTGATCATGCCCGACGAGTTGGGCCAGGCCGACGAGGTATTCCTCACCGGCACCGCCGCCGAACTGACGCCGGTCGGCGAGATCGACGAGCACCACTACCAGGTCGGCCCGATCACCCGGCGCCTGATCGAGGACTACGACAAGATCGTGCGAATGCCCGAGGCGGCGGCCCCGGCGGCGTAGGGGGGCGCGCCGTGCCGACTGACGACGCTCCCGATCAACATCGCAAGCCGTAGGATTATTTTAAATCCATATCGGCGAAACAATGTGCGGGTCAATCCGTACCCAGGTCGATCGTTAACTCGCACTGCCATCACTCGCTCTCGCGTCGTCTCGGGAAATTTGCTTCAGTAAGGATTGGCGGGCCCGTTCACAGGCGACGTGAGTCTTACCCCGCCATAGTTTGCGCAAAATTCTCAGCATTCCAAAGTACGCCACGATCGCCAGCAGATAATAGGGGTGCATGATCGCGAAATAGGTGGTGAAGCCGTCGAAGAATTTGGGCAGAAAGTAAAACATGATTTCCGCCACATGTCCGCAGGTTCCATCACTCGCGCACTTCGGCAGCGACATGGTTATCCACAAATACGCGGCCCCCACAAGCAGCAACAGTGTCGATTCTATGAAGACACGATGCAACCGTTTTCGCCAGGCAATCCACTTCCATATCTCCCGACGGTTCCTGTCATATTCTTTTTTGGTTTCTGCGGCCTTAATAGGTTGCGAGTCGCCGTCAATCTTCGTATGGACGATCTCAATCTCGTAGGGAATGCTTCTTGGCGCATACCGAGATGTGCCTTTGGTGATCCGGTCGATGACACTGTCGTGAATCTTGACCGGGTCAGGAATATGCTTGCACAGTTTCGTGATATCCCGCGGTCCGTACCTGTAGTAAATGGCGGCGCCGGAGCGGGAATCGTAAAGCCTTCCATCGACATTTGCTGAGGCACGGACCTCATCGTGGACACCCTTATTAAGGCGAACGCCACGTTCGACCGCTCGCTCCATCATCCAATCGAGCGCCACCATCGATATTCCCGCCCGTGGATAACCGCCTCCCACGTTGGAATGAACGCCGGCAAACCAGACCTGCTCGATCCTCTTGGGCCGATCGTCATCATCTTCGTTCCACACCCTGGGCCGGAACGTCCTCCGCTCGTCATCGATTGCCAGGGCGTGATAAACGTACTCTACATTCTTATTTAACTGATAGTTGTAAAAATTGTGGGGAAAGAGGGAGTCGGTTAATTTATCCAAAGCCTTGAAAATCCAATCAAACGCCAAACTCCAATCCTTGGGGAACCCAAGGGCCGAAACAGTATCCCAAACGCCAATCATCTCGATTTTCAAGGCGCCGTCCGGGGCACTTTGTGAATGTTTTACCGACCTTGCCCTGAATGTAGATGCAAGAGATTTGTTGGTTTTTATTTTTTTATATGCTTCCATCTCCAAATCGATCTGTTGTTGAAATTTTACCTCGTCGAACTTTCCGTCCTTTTGGCAAGCAGGATTCTTGATATCCAATAGGCCACATTCCTGGATCATACCGGCGAAGGCCCGAATCGTGGCGGCACCGCGACTGAATCCGAATAGAAAGACTTTGTCCCCAGGTTTATTGTCGTCCCCAGGTTCATAATATCTAGCAAGGTACTCGTAGAGATCCCTGACGTTGGCCATGAATCCGAAACCGAAAGCTCCTGAGATGGCGCGTAAATACCTGTTCTTACTCGTACCAACGCCGTCATCATAGAAGCTAATTTGCGGCTCGTCAGCATCGTGAATATTTACCGCGTTAAATAGCAGGAAAACATTCGTATCGGCACCGTGACCACCTTTGTTGCCGGTGCCGTCGGAGAAAAGAATAATATTTTTTGACATCAGGCTATCCTCCCCTACCGTGTGTTCTCTACATCTAATTCAGCCTTTCTTATATTCGCTACAAATACCTAAGGGACAGCCAGAATACATCGCGGGTACACCCGAATCGGCGTGAAGCTATCTCCGTGCGAACTCCACACGGTGCATTGTTCGACCATCGTTGTAGCCCTAGCGATTCTCCACAGGCGTAGCGATACCCTCGACAACCTCCTCGGTCGTGGCGTTCAGGAGAACTTTCAATTCATTTTTCAGCCTCTCCACACGTGCCTCAGCGGCAGTTATCGCCACAGGGGACTTGAGTGAAGCCGTGGAAAGCTGAATTAACTCGTCTTCGGCCTTTCCCAACAATATCTTCGCATTGGTAGTCTTGATTCTCTTGATGACGGACGCATTGGAATTTTTCTTCTGTAGCGCGTTGCTCATGGCAGATATCGCCTCGGTCAGTGAGCAGAGTTTGTTATAGCGGATCGCATCTCCGACCGCGGCCTGCATGGAGTATTTCTTGATCGTTCGATTTTGCTTCTTGCGCATGGCCGTTAGCGCCTGTGCACGCCCCGTCGCAATCGTATTCAGGACTGCGGTTATGGCCGCGTTTTGCAGGGCGTTGGCATCGATGGTCTCGTCGATTCCCAACGCCCCGGCCGATGCGGCGGCGAGGGCCTGCGCCGCGCCGCCGCCGACCACGGCGGCGGTACCGGATAGCAGAAGGCTTGCACCCTGGAAGAGGATTTTTCTCGTTCCATGCAGGGCGTAAAGGCGCTTTCGAAAATCAGAGCACGCCACTACCGACCGGGCGATAATGGCTTCTTGCAACTTATTTCTTGTCTCCTTGGAGGCCCTTGGATCTGTATAATAAGCTGGCTTTTCCCATGGAGGATAGGTAGCCAGATCTATGACTGCTATCTTCCCGTCTTCGCCTGGTTCCACTTTTACTACGGGATCGACCGCAAATTCCTGTATTGCGTCTTCAAACAACGCGCATCCCGAAAGGGCGAGGCTAAAGCACGCCAACAACGCCGGGATGATTATCCTGGATTTCATCGCTTCCCCCCGTGTGCGCCGCCTTGGCTGGCGGGCGCTTCTTCGCCGGGCGCGTTCGCGTGGTTGTAGGTGCTCCGGCGTTTATTTTATGCGTGTTTCGGCGCAGTCTAACCTTAAATAGAACGGATATTC
>JADFJG010000147.1 GCA_022566265.1 Pseudomonadota bacterium
CCTCGGCTAGGCGCGGCGCGCGGCGCGATGCAACGCATCGGGCAAGCGTCGCAACGACGCCGAGGGGCCGATTTGCCCCACCGGAGGCCGGGTTCTTTTGCGCCCTGGCGTCGTTGCGAAACGCTTGTGATGCGCCAGCATCACTGCGCATTCCGCGCCTAGCCAGGACGCAAAATAATCCCGGTCAAATGGTTCCTATCTACCGAGAACCGCTCTAAAGCACACTCCGGCCGGATGAGTGGAAATTTCGATGCTTAGCAGCGCCCCCTTCGTCTGCCCGCCGGACCTCCTGGAAAAAGCCCGGCGGCACCCGCCGATGCCGACCGCCGTCGCCGGCGCCGAGGGCCCAGTCGCGCTCGAAAGCGCCCGGCTTGCCGCCGAGGCCGGGCTGATGGAACCCTGCCTCATCGGCGATCCCGATACCATCGCCGCCACCGCCGCCGACATCGGCTGGGACATCTCGGGCCTTCGCGTCATCGCCGCCAATGACGAGGCCGGCGCCGCCCGGGCGGCGACCGCGCTGGCGCGGGCGGGCGAGGTGGCGGCGGTGATGAAGGGACATATCCACACCGCGCCCTTGATGCGCGCGGTCATCGACCGGGACCATGGCTTGCGCACCGGGCGGCGGATCAGCCACGTCTTTTACATGACGGCGCCGGAGCGCGACGGCGCGATCTGCATCACCGACGCCGCCATCAACGTCAGCCCCGACGTCGACACCAGGCTCGACATCATCCGCAACGCCGCGACCCTGTTCAACGCCCTCGATAAAGGCGAGGCCAAGGTCGCGTTGCTGTCCGCCTCGGAGGTCCCGAGTAAGGCGCTGCCGAGCAGCCTCGAGGCGCGGGAGACCGCCAGGCGCGCGGCCGAGGAAGTGCCCGGCGTCGTCGTCGAAGGGCCGCTTGCCTTCGATCTCGCGGTATCGCCGGCGGCGGCGGCGATCAAGGGGTTCGAGAGCGCCGTCGCCGGTAAGGCCGACATCCTGGTCGTCCCCAACATCGAAACCGGCAACGCCCTGGTCAAGGCCATGGTCTATTTCATGAGCGCCACCGCCGCCGGCCTGGTGCTGGGCGCGAGCGTCCCCATCATCCTCACCTCGCGCGCCGATCCGCCGGAGGCCCGGCTCGCCGCCGCCGCCCTGGCGGCGATCGTCGCCGGCGCCGGAGAGGACGATGATCTGTAAAGGTGCTGTCAGGTCCGGGTTCCTCCCTTGATCGTCGATCCCTGGTTTTACGTCCTCGCCGTCCCCGCCATCCTCCTCGTCGGCATTTCCAAGGTCGGGTTCGGCGGCGGCCTCGGCGTCCTGGCGGTGCCGATGATGGCGATCGTCGTCGCCCCGCGGACGGCGGCGGCGGTGATGCTTCCCATCCTCTGCGTCATGGACCTGATCGGCGTCTGGGCCTACCGGCGAAGCTTCGATCTGGCCAACCTTCGCATCATGGTGCCGGCGGCGATCCTCGGTATCGGCTTCGGCGCTCTCACTTTCGGTTACATGGACCAGGCGATGATTCGCATCCTCATCGGGCTCATCGCCGTCATCTTCACATTGAATTACTGGCTCGGCGGCAAGGGCGCGGCCGAGGCGCGCGGCAGAAGCCGGATCAAGGGGAGCTTCTGGAGCGCGGTTTCAGGCTTCACCAGTTTCCTCGCCCATGCCGGCGGACCGCCGGTCAACGTCTATCTGTTGCCCCAGCGCATGGACATGACGCTCTTCGTCGGCACCAAGGTGGTGTTCTTCATCATCGTCAATTACGTCAAGCTGGTCCCCTACGCCTGGCTCGGCCAGCTTCACGCCGGCAACCTGGCGACCTCCCTGGTGCTGATCCCCCTGGCGCCGGTGGGCGTGGGATTGGGGCTGTGGCTGCATAAACGCATCGATAACGAGCTGTTCTACCGGATCTGCTACGTCATCCTCTTCCTCGTCGGCCTCCGGTTGCTCTACGACGGCGTCTCCGACCTTTTTTGAACGGCACGGCCAGCGATCCGGCGCCGGCTCTAGCGCCCGCGCGAGCCGAGCTTTCGGCGCATCCGGGCGCGTTCGCGCTTGAGCATCCTGAGGCGCGCCTTGGCGCGCACCCGGCCACGCGAAGACCCGAGCTTTCGCTCGAGCCCACGGATGGCGCCGGCAAGATCGGTGTAATAGCTCCTGGCCCGGCCCTCGTCCGCCCTCACCAACGGCTGATGGGGCGGCCCGAAGGCAAAGCTCCTGGCGCCGGTCCGTTCCGCCGCCGGCGCCGAACCCGTTGACGCCATCACCAATGCGAGGCCGAGGACCAGGGGACGAATCATCATCGCATCACTCCCTTCAAACCGCGCTTCACGCCCCGAGCAGGGACTTCATCCTGAGGACCGCGGACTCCGGGCTGGTGACGACTCGACGGCCGGGGGCGTCGGCGATCATACCGCGCGCCCTGGCCATGGAGAACTGGGCAAGCACCAGCGCATCGCAAGCGCCGTATTCGGCCGCCGCCGTGGCGATCAGATGGTCATGCGCATCCGCCCGCCCGTCGCCGAGCGCCGCCATGGCACCCGGAACATGGCGGGGGGTGAGGTCGAACGAAACGCCGCGTTCCGCCGCCGCCTCTTCGAACTCCGCGACCATCGAATCGATGGTCGGCGCGAAGGTCGCCAGCAGCACGATCCGGGGGCCGGCATCGAGGGCGTCGTCGATCATCGCCTCGTTGGGCTTGAGCACCGGGATCGTGAGTTCGCGCCTCGCCGCGTCGATGGCGGCGCCGAAGGCCGAGCAGGTGAAGAGGATGGCGTCGGCGCCGGCCTCGGCGCCATAGCGGGCAAGGGCTTTGATACGACCGGCGATCGCCGGTGTCGTTTCACCGGCGGCGGCAAGGTCGGTACTCAGCGAATCGTCGAGCAGATTGGCCGTCTCCGCCTCCGGCCACAATTCCGTGAAGGCGCCGGCGGTGGGCGCCATCGAAACCGTCGTGGCATGGATGAGCGTGATGCGGTGCGCCGCCATGACTTCCTTTCCCCTTGCCCGGCAAGGCTACCAGAAACCGGCCCGCCAGGCGACGGCGCGCCCCGAAGCGTCTCGCGCCGCCGGTCTGAAAACGCTAAGCTGGAAAGACCATGAAGATTGCGATGTTGGGAAGCGGCGGCGTCGGTGGTTATTTCGGGGCGCGGCTCGCGGCCGCCGGCGAGGCCGTGACCTTCATCGCCCGCGGGGCGCATCTCGCGGCGATGCGCGAGAACGGGCTCAAGGTCAAGAGCGGCCTCGGGGACGTCCACATCCAGCCCACCGACGCCACCGACGACACCGCCGCCGTCGGCGCGGTCGATACCATCGTCATCGCCGTCAAGCTCTGGGATACCGAGGCGGCCGGGCGCGCCGCGCTTCCCATGATCGGGCCCGGGACCACGGTCGTCTCCCTTCAGAACGGGGTCGAATGCAACGATATCCTGGGCCCGATCGTCGGCGGCGGACGCCTGATCGGCGGCATCGCCCAAATCGCCGCCACCATCGAGGCGCCCGGCGTGATCTCGCACCTCGGCACCATGGGGCGCATCGTCATCGGCGAGCTCGATGGCGGAACGTCGGATCGCGTCGCGGCATTCCATGACGCCTGCGCCGAGGCCGGGATCGAGAGCGCCACCAGCGACGATATCGAACGCGTCATCTGGGAAAAGTTCGTCTTCCTCGTCGGTCTCAGCGGAACCACGGCGTTGAGGCGCCAGCCCGTCGGCCCGATCCGCGAGGACGGGGACGGCCGGGCGTTCCTGCTTTCGGTGATGGCGGAGGCGGTGGCGGTCGGCCGCGCCAAGGGGATCGGTCTCGACGCCGGCTTCGCCGAGGAAAGGCTCCGTTTCATCGACGGGCTGCCCTATGACATGGCCGCCTCGATGTATCACGACCTGATGCGCCAGAACCGGCTCGAGCTCGACTGGTTGAGCGGCGCCGTCGTCAGGTTCGGCGCCGGGCTCGGCGTCGCGACGCCGGTCAACCGCGTTATCTACGCCGCCCTTAAGCCCTTCGCCGCGGGCGGCGGCGGAGCCTGAACCCGGCCGAGACCGGCCAAAGCGTCCGTGCAATCAGGCCGTGCCGCCCGAAGGCGCCGCTTGCCCGGCCCGCCATGCCGTCGGCGTCAACCTCGCCGTGTGCCTCTCATGGGCAGGCTTCGTCCCAGTTGACCAAAAATTGATCGCCCGAAAACGCCCAGGGACGGCGGAATCCGGGCCATTTCGCCCGAGGATACGCGCCTTTCCCGATGTTTTTCCTATTCGTTAACCCTGGCCCGTCATAGTGAAGCCCCCAGGAATATCAGGGATTTTATCGGTTGTAGGATGCACGGCGGACCGATCTCGGATACGGGCAGGTCTCGGGGGAAGTTCCGGCAGCACTGGTCTAGCGCCCGTTCGAGCTGGCCGCGCTTCCGGAGCATCTTCCAATGCCGCCTTTGCTGGAAAATCGCATTCGCGGTGATGGTCAGTATCATCCTCGTCGAAGCGGTCATCCTCGTTCCGTCCTACAAAGGATACGAACGCGACCTCTTGAGCAAGCTGCGCGAAAGCGGCCGGGCGACGGTCACCTCGGGGTTCAAAAAATATGGCGATGACTCGCAACGGGACCTGCCGCTCATGGGCAGGTTGCTCACGAACGACTCTTATTTAAGGGGCGGCGCGCTTTACCGACCGGACGGAGGTCTCTTTGCCCGCTTCGGCGAACGGCCCCGCCTGACCCCGGGCCTTGCGGAGTCAAAAAGCATCACGACCTGGCGTCAGGGGGACGGCGCGCGTCTCGACGTGATCTGGCGTCCGCAACAGACCGGACTTCCCTTCACCGTCATCGGCCGCCTCGATTCTTCCTGGATCGGTGGTGAACTGGTTAAATTCGTGCTACGGATCAGCGGCTTGGTCCTCATCATCTCGCTGTTCGTTTCCGGCGCCACCATGCTGGTGCTGAGGAAAATGATCCTGGTGCCGCTGTTGCGACTGAGGGCCAGCCTGATCGCCGCCAGCAAGGACCCCGACAACCCCGAACGTTATACCCTTGACCTCAAACGCAATGACGAATTCGGCGACGTCGTCGAGAGTTTCAATAATCTGCTGCAACTGATCTCGCACTCCCTCCGTTCGGCGCTGGCCGAGAAATCCGCGCTTCTCGAGACGACGTTCCAGAGCATGGGCCAGGGTATCGTCGTTTACGACAGGGACCTCAAGGTCATCGCCTTCAACCAGAAATTCGAGGATCTCTGCGGCTTTCCGCCCGGCTTCCTTCACCTGGGAACTTCGTTCGAGGAGATCGTCCGATTCAGGGCCGAACGGGGCGATTATGGCCCGCCCACCGACATCGAGGCGATGGTGCGCGAGCGTGCGCGGATAAGGCGGCGGGGCGATCCGGCGCGGCGGGAGCTCATCGGGCAGGACGGGACCGAAGTCGTCGTCAGCCGCGACACCATGCCCAATGGCGGTTTTGTGACCACCTTCACCGACATAACCGAAATCAAGCGGGCCGAGGAGGCTTTGCGCGAGAGCGAAGCCAGGTTCCGGGCGCTCGTCGACAACTCGCCCACCAAGATCCATATCAAGGACGCCGAAGGCCGCTATACCCTGGTCAACCCGTTGGCGGAGAAGCTGTTCGGCTTCACCGACGAAGAGGCGCGGGGCAAGACCAGCTACGACATCTTCCCCAAGGAGATCGCCGACGCCTTCACCGCCCACGACCGTCAGGTGGTGGAAAGCGGCGAGATGGCCGAACAGGTGGAGCAGTTCACTGTCGGGGACGAAGTACGCACCTATTTGACGGTGAAGTTCCCGATCCCCGACGGACGAGGCGGCGTCGCCGGGATCGCGGCGATCGGCACCGACATCACCGAGCGCAAGCAGGTGGAAGAGGCGCTACGGGCATCTCAGGAACGTCTCGCCGGCATCCTCGACATTGCCAACGATGCGGTGATTTCGATCGACGATTCGCACCGTATCACGCTTTTCAACCATGGTGCGGAAATGGCCTTCGGTTACAGGGCCGAAGAGGTTCTGGGCGAGGCTCTCGAAATGCTGTTGCCCTTGGAGTTCAGGGAGGACCACCGGAATCATATCGAAGAATTTGCCG